>NZ_JAPMLH010000002.1:0-498635 GCF_035727065.1 Enterococcus sp. E4-223
AATCAGCTGACCCTCGGTATTAGCTCAAAAAACGGCAAAATATGAGGAACTATTTTTCCGTTTGTTTCTCTAATACTCAGGTCAGAACGCTGATTTCACAACCTCTTAATAAACGGTGTTCAAAAGCTTGCATCTGCGGTAATAAGCCTAACCAAACGAAAAATATGAAGAGCTATTTTTGTTTGGCTGTTCTTATTACTTGATGCAGGACAGCTTTTTCACAACCTCTCCACTAAACGGTGTTCAATCAGCTGACCCTCGGTATTAGCTCAAAAAACGGCAAAATATGAGGAACTATTTTTCCGTTTGTTTCTCTAATACTCAGGTCAGAACGCTGATTTCACAACCTCTTAATAAACGGTGTTCAAAAGCCAGTTTCTCGGTATTAAGCCAAATTTATGCAAAAATGTGGAAAGCCATTTTCACAAAATTTTTCTTAATACTCGAAACTAAACGACTTTTTCACAACCTCTTTATTTCAAATCTAATTCTACTGGACAATGATCACTGCCCATAATGTCCGTATGGATCTTTGCATCAGCTAGTCTTGGCTCTAAATCTTTGCTCGCCAAAAAGTAATCGATCCGCCAACCAGCATTGTTTTTTCTTGAATTGAATCGGTAGTTCCACCAAGAGTAGACACCTTCTTGGGTTGGATAAAAATAACGGAATGTGTCGACAAACCCGTTATCCAACAGTCGAGAAAGAGCCGCTCTTTCTTCTGGAGTAAATCCAGCATTTTTTTGATTCGTTTTCCAGTTTTTCAAATCGATCGTTTGGTGCGCGACATTTAGATCTCCGCAAATGATCACTGGTTTTTGTTTCTTTAGATTTTCCAAATAATTATAAAATGCTTCTTCCCATTCTAATCGGTAATCTAAACGTTTTAATTCGCTTTGAGAATTTGGCGTGTAACAGGTTACAAGAAAGAAATCGGAATATTCCAAAGTAATCAGACGGCCTTCTGTATCATGGATATCGATACCCATTCCGTAAGTGGCATTCAATGCTGGTTTTTTAGCAAAAATCGCTGTGCCGGAATAGCCTTTTCGTTCCGCGTAATTCCAATATTGATAATAACCTGGAAGATCTAAATCAATTTGTCCTGCTTGGAGTTTTGTTTCCTGCAGACAGAAAAAATCGGCGTCTAACTCATGAAAAACTTCTAAAAAATTTTTATTTACGATGGCACGAAGCCCGTTTACGTTCCAAGAGATAAATTTCAATAAAAGCACACTCCTTCGAATTAATTTCCTTACCTTTGCGATACTATTGTACCTCATTTTAGTAAAAAATGGTGTAAGATGAAAGTAACTAAATGATCCAGGAGGAAAGTAGATGAAGATTGGTGTAATCGGTGTAGGGAATATCGCAGAAAAAGCATATTTACCAACTTATGCGAAAAAACAAGGAACACTTGATTTTTATTTTGCAACAAGAAATAAAGAAACAAAAGAAAGAATTCAAAAAGAGTACGGGTTCCAACATCTATATGAAACGATCGATGAGCTTTTAGAAGAAAAAATCGAAGCATGTATGATCCACGCAGCAACAAAAGTACATTATGAATTAGCCAAAAAATGTCTAGAAAATGGTATCCATGTTTATATTGACAAACCACTGAGTGTCCATCTAAATGAAGTTCGTGAATTGCAAGAATTAGCTGATAAGAACCAAAAAATTTTGATGATCGGTTTCAACCGGCGCTTTGCTCCTATGGTAGAAGAATTAAAACGTATCCCAGATAAGCGGTTGATCCACCTGCAAAAAAATCGAATAGCGGCAAAAGAAATGACAGAGTTCGTCCTTTATGATTTGTTTTTACATCTTA
Source organism: Enterococcus sp. E4-223 (assembly GCF_035727065.1). NCBI lineage: Bacteria > Bacillati > Bacillota > Bacilli > Lactobacillales > Enterococcaceae > Enterococcus > Enterococcus sp. E4-223. Next base: position 1,832 of record NZ_JAPMLH010000002.1, read on the forward strand.
TTGATACAGCTGTGTATTTATTTGATGAACCCATTTTGAGAACAAAATACCAGATAAGAGAAACAAAGGAATTTTTGGAATATGCCATTTTACAATTAGAAACACAAAATCAAACGGCTATTTTAACGATGGATTTAGCAAGTGGCGCTAATATAGAAAAATATCAAGTAACAAGTAAAAATGGTACTTATGAAGTAAACGATCTGACCCAGCTTGTCATTCAAGATGCTGATGGAAAAAAAGTGAAAGAATTTGGCGACTGGACAAACACGCTAGTCAAACGCGGGTTTGAGCCAATGGTAGAGGCCTTCTTTTCTCAGATCCGTTTAGGTAAATCGGAAACAGAAATGCTTAAACAAAAAGAAGTTGTAAGAAGTCATGAATTATGTGAGAAAGTGCTTAAAGATCACTACCGTCATCAACTTTGAACAAGACTGGCAAGATTGTATTAAGCGTGATAGAATAATGAGGACGTTTGAGAAAAGAAAGGAAAATCCTCAGTGAATAAAGAAGAAATAGTTGAAAGCTTAGCCACGATTACTTTATTGTTTGATGAACCATTGATGAACTATACGTTTACGAAAACAGGCGGACCAGCTGATGTCCTTGCATTCCCGAAAAAGCAAGACGAAGTAAAGCAAATCATCGATTATTGCCGAATCCATGATATACCTTGGATGGTATTAGGAAATGCAAGCAATCTGATCGTTCAAGATGGCGGGATTCGCGGTGTAGTCATCATGCTGACTGAAATGAAACAGATTCATGTCAAAGGAACGATGGTCATTGCGGAAGCAGGTGCCTCACTGATTGATACGACTTATGCAGCTTTGGCAGAATCATTGACTGGATTTGAATTTGCTTGCGGCATCCCGGGAAGTGTCGGTGGAGCGGTTTATATGAATGCAGGTGCGTATGGCGGAGAGATCAAAGATGTTTTTGCTGAAGTGGATCTTTTACTTGAAGATGGAACATTGAAAACTTTGACAAAAGACGAAATGGTATTTTCTTATCGTCACAGTAAAGTCCAAGAATTACGTGCTATCGTATTGGAAGCTCGATTCAGTTTGCAAACAGGGGATTATGAAGCAATCAAAGCAAGAATGGATGAGTTGACCGAATTGCGTCAATCAAAACAGCCATTAGAATACCCTTCATGCGGAAGTGTCTTTAAGCGCCCAGTAGGACACTATACAGGTCAGCTGATCCAACAAGCAGGATTGCAAGGCCTGAAATGGGGCGGTGCACAAGTCTCTGAAAAACATGCTGGATTCATCGTCAATATCGATCATGCGACAGCGACAGATTATATTGAATTGATTGCGCACATCCAAGAAGTAATCAAAGAAAAATTTGATGTGTCTTTAGAAACAGAAGTGCGGATCATTGGAGAAAAACAAGCAATATCAGAAACAAGCAGAAGTTTAGCCAATTAATAAGTAATGGAACTTAAAATAAGTAAAAGAGCAGGACGGTGGCCGTCCTGCTCTTTTTTGTGGTTGTTTACGCAAATGGCGCAAATCTTGTACATTTTAACACAATAAAACAAAAAATATAGAATATTTCCTCATAAATTTTTCCATTTTTTGCAATATTCTCAAAAAAAAGATAAAAAATGAGAATAACTGATGAAAAAACAAGCATAATCCATCATAAAATCAGTATAGGTGAAAAGATGAACTTTCATCTGCATATCAAGTAATTGGTATGAGGCATTTTTTGAGGTGTAGGATATGAAGTTGGATTACCTTATAGAAGAGGAAGATAGAGAAAAACTGCTGCTAGCTAGATATTTAGAATTTGAGAAAAAGAATTATGTAGTGCTGCCTAAGTTATATGAAACATTAGGTTTGTCTAAATTTAAAACAAGAAATTATATCATAGAATTAAATAAAGAATTTACTGAATTCAAAACAAAGCCAGAGATCCAAATTTCAGAAGAAGCAGAGATCCATGTCGAACGTCTGAATTTGACGGATATCAAAAATTTAAGAAGAATCTACTTTCAACGATCAAAAATTGCTCGACTGTTAACGGAGATCGTGGATTCAAAAGTAACGATCGAAAAATTTGCAGAGAATCATTTTTTAAGCATATCAAGAGCCTATGTAAAAAGAAGAGAATTAGTCTCTTTTCTTGAACAGCATCAAATAAAGTTAAAGAAAAACATATTAGTTGGGGAAGAAAATAAACATACGGAACGTATTATTTGGGGTATATTTCGGGGTCTTTAATGGTTTTTCTATGCCATTTAGAGAAAGCGTCATGAATGAAGCAAAGAGTATCGTGCAATATTTTGAATATCTGTTCAATTTAAAACTGTCTGCAACAAAACGAATCAAATTCAATTTGCTAACCACTATTAGTTTGTTGAGGGCCTATGGGAATCAACCAATCGGAAAACGTTTCTTTTCAGATGAATACTTTAAGAGCTCAGAAGGAATGAAGATCATCAAGGATTTATCACATATTTCTTTTCTTCATATCCCTAAAGAGCAGATCATTGATGAGATTTCTTATATCATGTTGTTTTTGATCACGGAAGAAGAATTTGAATTAGATGGCGCATTTGGACTTGCGGAAGCTCATTTTCATGATATCCACATGATTAGTCAAAAAATGTCAGTGGAATTGATTGATCAATTACCATTTTCGATTGAAATCTCTGAAGAAGAAAGACTATATATACGAAAAGAACTTCGTATGGGTATGATGCATGTCAATCGAAAAAATTGGATATTCGACTTTGAGATGACTAGCTTTACGTCTAAAAAGCAGCTACAGTTTTTCTTCGAGACGTATCCAATATTCAGTACAGCAATCCAAAAGGTCATACAAGAGAATAAACGCTATTTCTTGGGAAAAGATGAACGTTTCATGATTCGCTTATTTTATGATTATCTCTTTTTATTGGTCGGTATTTGTCCGGTATCATATTTTGAAGCACCGATTCATGTCTGTATTGATTTTTCGCAAGGATCTGCTTATACCGATTACATTATTTCTCAAGTGAAAGGATTTAAAAATTACAATATTGTGGTTGAGAGTCGAATCACTTCTCGTACGAATATTTATTTATCTGATTGTTTACTTGAAAAATTTAATAAAGAACAGATAATTTGGAAAAATCCACCGACTCCAGATGACTGGGAATATTTTGGAAATATCATCATCAGAGAAAAAAATAGACATTTAACTGAAAAAATCAGCTAGTATTTATGGATGGCAGCTTTGTCTCACATATTTATTAGCTGATTTATGTTTTTTTCAAAGAAAAGGTAACTAGATATAACTAGATATATTACTTAACAAAATTAAAAAGTACATAAGTTATTATTCCGATTTTCTTGAAACAATAAAAAATCAAAAAAAATACTCTCCTAATAGTCCATCTTCTTTTGATTTTATTTATATAATGAAATCATCTTATGAAAATTACTACTTCATGTTTAGACAAGAGTAGGGAGGACTAAGAATAAATGTGTTCAAAAAGACGTTCAAAACAACTAAATAAACACGCTTGTCGTTTAGATAAGGAACGGTCGTGTTCTGAAAAACACTACGTTAAGTTTATGATGCGCACGATGCTGATCAGTTTATCTGTAGGTGTCTATATGCATGTACCCGTTCAGGCAACGGCACAAACCATCAAGGTCGTACGTACCTCTGTTTCTGAGACCACTGATTCCCCTATCACTATTACTCATACTTTCACTGATGCAAATGGAAAACAGCTACTTCCTGCATTGACTTCCTATAATAAAGTCAGTTATCCTCCAACGATAAACCACTACTGGTTAATTCCTAACAAAACATTATGGACATCGGAAACCGGAAGCAGTGTGCCGCTTTCTATCTTTTCCGATATGACTGATCCTACAAAAGGTGATCAGTTAAAACAGATCACTGATATTTTGAATCATGCTTTGACAGATATAAAGGACGGTGGAAGCGCACAAGCTTCTTATGTATATGAAAAAGATTATTCACAGTTTGAAGGAAAGAAAATCGATGTTCTGGCAGGGACAAAAGTTTCGATATCTGATCTGGTAGAAAGGCTGAAGAACGCAGATGGAACACAAGGAGATATGTCCAAAGTAATTTCAAACAATGGGAATATAGTGGATACGACTAATACAGGAACATCTACTATTTCCTTGTCCTATTTTGATCCAATTGCTTTAAAAACAATGACTGCATCTGCTGTGATCCATGTTCGTGCTGATCAAACAGCTATCAAAGGAAAAGATCTTCACTTAAGAACAGGAGAAAGTTACGCCCCTAAAGATCTTGTTGAATATGTAACAAAAAGCGATGGAACTTCAGGAAATAAAGAAGAAATCAAAATGAACGGGACAGTAGATACTACAACTCCGGGAGAATATCCCGTTGTATTAACTTATATAGACTCGAAAACATCAAATGTGGCAGAAACAACAGCTGTAGTTTATGTAGAAGCATCTGCTGCTTCATCGACTGTCATCACTCATTTTATAGATAGTCAAACAAATAAAGAACTTCAAGCAGAAACACATATGAGTAGTGTAAATCGTATTCCTGATTTGCGCCTACCTGCTGAATTTTCTGATCGAGTGCCAAATATAGATTTATCGACTTATGAACAAAATGGGAAAGTCACTTCTATTTCTGATTGGATGCAAGCAAACGGATTAGACAGAAAAAGTCACTGGTCGGAGATCCTTGAAGTACTTCACTCAGAACTGATGAATAATAGGAAGCAATCAGGAGGGGAAATTACCTTTACTTATGTTTATATACCAGACAATCGTTCATTAGAAGGTCATGATCTTATTGTTCATCCAAACGAAAAAATAAACAAAGAAGAGTTGATCCAATCAGCAACAAATTCCTTAGGTAAACCCGTACCGTTAAAGGATGTATCGGTTACAATCAACGGAGAACCATTGGAGGATGGTTATTTGACCAAACAGACAGGTGATTTTACGATTATGTATAGTTATCATGACCCGTATTCACTCCAAGAACGCAACACTCAGTCGCTTTTACACGTTTTACCATTAAAAAAACAGATAAGACAAAAAGAACAAAAAAAACAAGAAGAAAGCTTGTCAGAAAAAAAACAACAAATGGCTCATGCAGTTTCTCCAACAGGGAAAGTAAAACAAACAAGAAGCCTAGAGTTAGCAAGAATATCTAGAAAAATCTCAGAATCTAATAAAACGATAAGGCAAGAAGCTCATTTGGCCTCACAAGTTTCTGGATTGGAAAATGAAATTTTAGAGCCTAAAATAAAACAACAATCAGAAAAAGAATTTGTTGCTAAACAGTCGGAAGATCAGAATGAATCAGATGACCACAAGGAAACGAAGAAAAAACGCTTGTCAACTATTGATTCCACCGATGAGCATCTGCAGCCGCAAGTACCACTTCCTAGTCCGGGAACACCCGCACCTGGTGGAGGTATTCCTTCTTCTTCTGCTTTAGGAGATTTCATGCGAGGTATCGCAGGAACATGGGTATACGCTAATCGAAATGAATTTGACGCAGATGACTGGTTCTGATTTATATCTCTATCTGTTATAGTCAAATAAGTAGCTGAGTCATATGTTATTTGGCATAATGGAGACGAGGAGGGATAGAAAAATGTTAGATAAAACGTTACCTTACGCAGAAATCTGGATGACAAGACCACTTCAACAAAATGTTCCAATCACGCCTTTAGCGGAAGGTTTTGAATTTCGATTTTATCAAAAAGAAGATGAATCTGCTTGGGCGGAGATTGAGACTTCCGTTGGGGAATTTCAAACGACAGATGAAGCACTTGAGTATTTTCAACAAAACTTTGCTCCTTATCCTGAAGAACTTGAAAGAAGGATGTTTTTTGTAGAGACAAAAAAAGGAGAAAAAGTAGCAACCTGTACCGCTTGGCGAAAAAAATCAAGAGAGCAAGTGTATCCGGTTTTTCATTGGTTAGCAGTGAAACCAGATTACCAAGGAAAAGGGCTCGCAAAAGCATTGACTGCCAGAGTCTTGCAAGAATTTCCTACCCTCCATACGGACGGACCAATCTATCTTCACACACAGACATGGAGCCATCAGGCGATTGCTCTTTATAAAAAAATGGGTTTTACTTTTATTGCTGAAAATCTAGACGGCACACCTAATCCAGATTATGAAAAAGTTATGCAGGTTTTAAGTAAATTAGATAAATAACGAAATGGTGAAACAAGTCCTCAGTATTGGGATAAAAAGCGAAATAGTCATTCCTCATATCTTACTTTTTTGAGTTAATACTATCGGATAACTAATGGCATGCCATACATTCAAAAAAGAAGGGGCAGTGACAAAAGTATTGTCACTGCCCCTTCTCTTGTTTTTTAGCATGTTTTATCGTTTGATTTTTTTAGGAATAAAATTCTTGATGAACGTAAATTTTTGGTAATCGTTTCGACTATAGAGGTAACCAAATACACTGAAAACAACTGCTCCAATAAAATTAACAAATAAATCCTTCATAGTATCCATGATTCCCACGTCTAAGTAACCATTTTGGATGATTGTTTTATCTGTTTTACCATCTGCATTTTGACTTTCAATGATTGTCCGAGTGATATCTGGAACATGATAGACAGTGTTTCCGTCTTTACTTAACTCCACACTATTGATTTGCTGGATGATCGTATCTTTTTGCATATCGAATTGCAGTAATTTATCTGCTGAAAATTCCACAAACTCCCACATAACACCAACTGTCATCGAAAAACAGAAGGAAACAACTGCTAGTAATAAAGGAGTCAAGTTCATGGTTTTTGTATTTTTATTGAGCAAATAAACAAGGGAAAAGCCGACACCCCCAGCTAAAAATCCGCTGAATGCATGTAGAAAAGTATCCCACATTGAAAAATAGCCATAAAAATCACTTAACTCTCCTAAAACTGTTGAACTAAAAATAAAAGATAACAAAATGATTTCTAGCATATTTGGAATCTGTATCTTTAATATCTTTTCCAGAAAATAAGGGATTTCAAATAAAATTAGTGTCAGTAATAAAAGCATTGTATTTCCCCAGTGTTGGTTCCAGACCTGATCCACTAGCATAATAACGACGATGATACGTAATAAAATATAGATTCCGTTTGTGATTCTACCTGCAGTTTTTGTACTGTTCGTAAAAAAGGTTTTCAAATGATTCATAAAATAACTCCTTCATGTATATCCTTAATTATACTAAGAAGCGTGTGTTTACCAAAGCTATATGACTTAAAGAAAAACAGAGTTGATATTGTGAAAAAAATCACTTAATATAGTATAAGGAGAAAAGGGGGATACAAATGAAAAAATTAGTTGCTGGTTTATTAACAGCCGTTGCACTTCTTGCTATGAGCGCATGCGGCGCAGATCAGAAAAATACAGCGCAGACAAGTTCTAGTACGAAGGAATCTGCCGAAGTATCATCAGGCGCTTCTGAACAAGTATATACAGATCCAAAAGAAATGAAAGAATCTTATGATGTCGTGATTATTGGAGCTGGTGGTGCAGGGATGGCAGCAGCTATCGAAGCAAAAGATGCTGGGTTGAATCCAGTAATTTTGGAAAAGATGCCTGTTGCCGGAGGAAACACATCTAAATCATCAAGCGGTATGAATGCTTCAGAAACAAAATTTCAAAAAGAAGAAGGAATCAAAGACTCGAATGATGCCTTCTATGAAGAAACGCTAAAAGGTGGTGGAGGAACGAATGATAAAGAAATGCTTCGATACTTTGTCGATCACTCTGCTGATGCGGTCGATTGGCTAGATCAAAACGGTATCAAACTGGACAACTTAACGATCACTGGAGGGATGAGTGAAAAGAGGACACATCGTCCGTCTGATGGCTCGGCTATTGGTGGATACTTAGTGGAGGGGTTATTGAATAACGTCCATGAGCGGGAAATCCCTATTTTTGTCAACGCAGATGTGACAGACATTAAGAAAAATGGGGAAACGGTCAATGAAGTGACTGTACATGTTCAAGGAGAAGAACCAAAAGAGGTCACCGGAAAAGCAATCGTAGTTACCACAGGCGGTTTTGGTGCCAGCAAAGAATTTATTGAAAAATATCGTCCCGATTTAGCTGATTATATTACGACAAATCAAGAAGGATCAACTGGAGATGGTATCACCATGATTGAAAAATTAGGTGGACAAACCGTTGATATGGATAAAATACAAATTCATCCAACTGTGCAGCAGGATGAGGGGGTCTTGATTGGTGAGGTTGTTCGCGGAGAAGGAGCAATCTTGGTCGATCAAGAGGGGAAAAGATTTGTCAATGAAATGGATACAAGGGATAAAGTATCTGCAGCAATTACAGCATTGCCAGAAAAATCAGCTTATTTGATTTTTGACCAAGGCGTGCGTGATCGTGCCACAGCTATTGAATTTTATGACCAAAAAGGATATGTCACAACTGGGAAGACAATGGAAGAATTAGCAGAAAAAATCGATTTACCAAAAGAAACACTAGCAAAAACAGTTGATGGATGGAATACGGATGTTGCGGAGAAAAAAGATGCTCAATTCAACCGTGCCACAGCCATGGAACATGACTTATCGTCTCCGAATTATTATGCGATCAAAATCGCACCAGGAATCCATTACACGATGGGCGGTGTGAAAATCAATACGAACACTGAAGTATTAGATAAAGAAAACCAGCCAATTAGGGGGTTATATGCTGCTGGTGAAGTCACAGGTGGCTTACATGGAAACAACCGGATCGGTGGAAATTCAGTTGCGGAGATCATTATTTTTGGGCGACAAGCGGGCATACAAGCAGCTCGATTTGCTTCGGAAAATGAATGAAATAGAACGTAAATAAAAAGAGGTTGTGAAATCAGCGTTTTGACCTGAGTATTAGAGAAACAAACGGCAAAATAGTTCCTCATATTTTGCCGTTTTTTGAGCTAATACCGAGGGTCAGCTGATTGAATACCGTTTAGTGAAGAGGTTGTGAAAAAGCTGCCCTGCATCAAGTAATAAGAACAGCCAAGTAAAAACAGCTTCTTATGTTTTTAACTTGGTTGGACTTATTACCGCAGATGCAAGCTTTTGAACACCGTTTATTCGGAAAAAGAGCGTGGGACAAAAGTAAAGAACACTTTTGTCTCACGCTCTAAACACGTATAAACGGCGGAAGCAGAAGAAACTCCTTTGGAAATTAGCTGAAATTCACAAAAATTTGAAAAGCAATTTTCGTGAATTTCTTCTTATTTCTTGGAGTTAAACGCTTCTGTCCCAGCCTCTTTTTTGATCAGCATGATTTTATTCAGTTATCTTCAAAATGATTTTTCCGATGTTTTTGTTTGCTTCCATATATTCATGCGCTTGTTTGACTGCGCTGAATTGGAATGTACGGTCAATGATTGGCCGAATCTTGCCATTTTCTAGAAAAGGCCCAGCTTTTTGCATAAAAGTTTGTGCGAGCTCTGCTTTATACTGATCACTTCTAGGTGTCAATAATGTACCAAGCAGTTGGACACGTTTCCCAATCAATACACCAAGGTCTATCTCAGGCACGATGGTCCCACCTAGCATACCAATCAAGACCCAACGTCCATCAACGGCTATAGAAGCTAAATTCTTTTCCCAGTAAGAAGCGCCGATGAAATCCAAAATAACATCGACTCCCCGACCTTCAGTGATTTTTCGTACCTCTTCTTGAAAGTCTTGTTTTTTATAGTTGATCAATTCATCTGCACCAAGTTCTTTACAAAAGGCGAGTTTTTCTTCTGATCCTGCAGTAACGATGATTTTCGCGTGAGAAAGCTGTCTAGCTAATTGGATCGCTGCTGTTCCCACACCACTTGCTCCTGCATGGATCAAGACAGTTTCGCCTTCTTGTAATTTTCCAAGCCAGTAAAGTGTTTGATAAGCAGTCAAAAAAACTTCTGAGATTCCAGCAGCAGAAACATAGTCTAGCGTATCAGGGAGAAGGATTGCACGATCGGCAGGCATCACAGCATATTCGGCATAACCACCTAGATTGACTAATCCGTATACTTTTGTCCCAGGAGTAAAAGTGGAGATATCACTTTTATTCTCAACTACCTCTCCAGCTACTTCGACTCCCAAAATAGGGTAGGGAGGTTTCAAAGAGACTGATTCTCTTTTCATAATATCTGTTCGATTGACAGCTGCTGTATGGACTTTGATCAGTAATTCGCCTTGTTTTGGTTCAGGAACAGGCACTTCAATTTGTTCTAATACATCTACAGAACCAGGATGTTTAATTGAAATGGCACGCATGGGTCTATTCCTCCTTTGTCCATTCATGGAATGCTGCATCCAATTCTTTGCTGCCTTCGGAAAGTACAAGAGTAGTACGGGAAATATCCGTTTCTTCCACTAGAGCGGCAAGTACAGCAGCAACTGTAGAGCGAGTGATCGTTTTTGATGCCTTCTCATTAGGCTTAGTTAATTGAATGGAAGTAACTTCTTCATCGTTAGTCAATGTGACTGGTTGAAGAATGACAAAATCTAAGTTAGTTCGTTTCAGCCATTCATCTGCATAATGTTTAGTAATATAATAATCTGTCATGGACTCAGGCCATTTTGCTGGTTCATCTGCATAAACAGCACTGACCATCAGATAGCGAGAGACATGCGCATTTTCAGCTGCGATCACTGTTTTGATTGCGCCATCCAAGTCTACTTGCAGAAGATTCTTTCCTTGAGAGCCGGCAGCAAAAATCAATACATCGATGCCTTTGAATGCTTCGGTCATTTTTTCCACGGACCAAGTTAAATCAAAAGAGACATACGAAACATTCTCTTTTTTTACTAATGTTTGGGAAGCGACATCTCTCACCCCTGCAAAAATTTCATGGGAACTTGGAGCTAAATCTTTTATCAGGTGTCGGCCAATTTGTCCGTTTGCACCTACAACAAAAATTTTCATTTGGATCATCCTTTCGACGTCAAATCTTTCCATTCAATAGTAACACCAAAAGAGAAAAAAATCAGAGATCGGCTACGATGACTATCAGTTAGTAAGAGAAGGGTGCTTGAAGTATCTTAACAAGACATTGCATACTGCTGCAGTCGCAAGACCTGCGACGATTCCTTCAGGTATACCACTTGTAAAAATAACCGCTAGAATAGCTGAATAAACAGCATTTAAATTTGTTCCGATGACTTTGGCATAATCTTGCTGGAATAAAAAGTAGATCATATTCATCACTAAAATCGTATTGGTCAATGAACCGGAAAGTCCAGCTAAGAATAAAGAAACGGAATCTGCTTTTTGTTTCATTAGTTTGCGCAGACCTTTATAAACGAAATAAGGAACCACCCCAATCAAGATGCGAGGAATAAACGCGATCAGCAAGGCTTTCCAGCTTCCATGTTCTGTTCCGATGACTGGGATAAACGGAGAAAAGACAAAAGACAAAGGTGTTTGGATAACTGTGCTACGGATCATGCTGATCAGTCCAAATGTACCGCCAAGAAAAGCACCTAGTCTTGGTCCTAAAACGATCGAAGCAATGATTACAGGAATATGCATGGTTGTTGCATTGATTGGACCGATAGGGATAAAACCTAAAGGCGTAACAGCTAATAAAATCAAAATAGCTAAAAACATCGCAGTTAATGTAAAGTTTTTTGTATTTTTCATAAGTACTCCTTTTTTCTAAGCATTTCTTTCATTAAGAGTCAGCATGACCTGTTCGATGATCGTCTGAATATCAGCTAAGGCACCTTTTCCAAAATCTCCACAAGCTAAAAGAGATTCTCTTGGTTCAATTTCCTGATAGCCGACAGATCTCAATGTTTCCAGATTACGCTGAGTGATCGGGTTTTGATACATATTCGTGTTCATGGCAGGGGCAATCAATTTTGGTGTTCCCACTGGAAGCGCCATTGCGACTGTTGAAAGAAGATCGTCTGCAATGCCATTTGCTAGCTTGCCGATAATGTTTGCTGTAGCAGGCGCGATGAGAAACAAGTCAGCTTGTTTTGCTAGTTCGATATGATTGATTACCTGCGGATTTGATTCTTGCATGACGTCTGTATGGACTGCGCGCTTCGACAGAGATTGCAAGGTTAATGGCGTGATAAAATGTGTGCTGCTTTTAGACATAATCACATCTACCTGGGCACCTAATTTGACGAATTGACTTGTAAGATCAGCGCTTTTGTAAGCAGAAATACTTCCAGTAACGCCTAGTAAGATCTTTTTCATTTTGTTTCCTCCAGTCTAATTTTCTCAGTAATCAATGCAGCAATCTCAGATTTACTTTGAGCTTCTTCCACTGTTCCATCTTTAGATAAGAGATAGCCGTGATGTGTCTCGCCATGGATTTCCGTCAAATCATTTGCGAAAATAAAATCAGTTTTGTTATTTATCAGACTATTTTTTGCGACTGCCAGAAGAGATTCCTTTGGTACATCTACTAATAGTTTGAAACCAATGATTTTTGCTTTTGGCTGCCATTCACGTAGATAAGAAATGATTTTTGGTGTTTTCTTCAAAACGAGTACAAGATGCTCGGTGTCAGAAGAGATCTTTGAAACAGTGGTATCTGTCTGTTCATTTTCCGCAAACCAATTGTCCAGTTCTTCTTGCGTTGAAGAAGTGGGTAGGTTTTTTGCCAGCTGTTCTTCTGAAAAACTAAAAGCAGGAGTAAAATCACTGACTGCCATACTGTGGATAATCGCATTGTAGTGTTCTTTTTTCGTTAGTGCTTCTAATTGTAAAAATAAGTCCAGTGCAGATTCGATCGTATAAATCGTTATATTGGAGTGTCTTTTCGGTTTCAGTGCTTGTTTCGTAGTCACGTAATCGATTGTGGTATCCGGATTGGCAGCTAAATAATCAGCTAATGCTTGCCCTAATCGTCCTGTCGAATGATTTGTAATAGCACGTACTTGATCGATTTTTTCAGTCGTTCCTCCAGCTGTGATTAGAATCTTCATTTATGGTCACCTACATTTACTAGTGTTCTTCCTTGGTGTGTTCCAGCAAGTAGTTTAGATGCTGTTTCAGGCAATTGATCCAGAGTAATCTCTTGGACGACCAGTTCATCTGCAATCTGCAAATCCGCCATCTGTTGCCATAAAGAAAGACGTTGATCTATTGGTACATTGACAGAATCAATTCCAATCAACTGGATGTTTCGCAGAATAAAAGGCAAGACAGTCGCGTTTAGTTTGATTCCCCCAGCATTGCCACATAAAGCTACTGCACCGTTATAAGAGATCAATGGAAGAAGACTACTTAGCTGCTCGCCACCTACTGTGTCGATGACATAGTCGATTTGCTGTTTTCCTAAAGCTTTTGTTGTCTCTGGCAGAAATTCATCAGGTCGTACGACTTGAGAAGCACCTAGACTTTTTAGCCATGTGACAGACTCTTCTTTTCTGGAAAAGGCAATGATTGACTGGAATCCTAGTTTATGTAACAGGGCTATCGCTGTACTGCCTACACCGCCAGAAGCACCAGTAACGACAACTTTTTTATCGGAGGTCATACCTTGACGGATTAAAGCGTTCACACACAACATAGCAGTAAACCCTGCTGTACCAAGGATCATCGCTTGACGCAGCGTCATATTTTTTGGTAGAGGAACTAACCAGTCTCCTGGTACTTTTTGATATTGGCTATAACCGCCTGGATGGGTGACGCCAAGCCCAAAACCAGTAGCAAGTACAAGATCTTCTTTTGAAAAACGTGGATTGTTACTTTGGACGACAGTTCCGGATAAATCAATCCCTGGAGTCATCGGATAAGTTCGTATCACCTGACCAGATTCGCTCATTGCCAATGCATCTTTATAATTGACATCAGAATAGGCAATTTTTACCAAGACTTCATTTTCAGCCAATTCAGTAAATGGCAGATCACTGATTGCTGTATGGAAAACAGGTTCCTTTATTACCTGAAAAGATCGAAAAGCGTTCATTCGTGAGACACTCCTTTTAAAATTTTCTTTTATCATACCATAAAGCCTACTCTTTTATTCTTGTTCTTCCGTAAATTTAGACAAAAATTAGGTGAAAAATAAAGAATCAAACAACTAGAATTTATTCCAAAAGATAAAGAAATATTCAGCAAAAAAAATTTTACAAAGGGTTGCCTTTTTCAATAAATTTCGTATACTAATACGAGTGGTAGTAAACAGGAAGTTTACTATTAGAAAACTTCGATTCGGAGGAAATTATGGAAATTGGTGAAAAGTTAAGAAATTTGCGCATCCAAAAGAATTTGACACAAGAAGAACTAGGCGAACGCACAGATTTGTCAAAAGGGTATATTTCCCAGTTGGAACGAGATTTAAGTTCACCATCAATGGAAACATTCTTTTCTATTCTTGAAGTCTTAGGTGTGACTCCAGAAGAATTTTTTCATCAAGAAGCAGCGAATCTGCAAGTGGTTTATTCAAAAGAAGATCATACGGTTTATTTCGATGAAGAAAACGGGTATGAATTGGAATGGCTCGTGGCTGATTCGAATGAAAAAGAAATGGAGCCTGTCTTGCTGACTTTTGAAGGTGCAGGAGAATATAAGACGTTTGAACCTTCATTATCTGAAACGTTTATTTTTGTATTAGAAGGGGAATTAGAGTTAAGCTTAGGAGAGACGGTCTATGTGGCAAAAGCAGGACAGTCGATCTATTATCAAGCGACAAAACAACATCAATTAAGGAATCATCTCAAAAAACGAACAAAAGTATTGATTGTTGCAACGCAATCATATTTGTAATATAGGGGGTAAAAACGTGGGGAAACCAATCATTTCATTTGATCAAGTAGTGAAACGCTATGATGATGAAACAGTATTAAAAAAAGTAAATTTTGAGATCGAACAAGGAAAATTTTATACACTGCTTGGTCCTTCCGGCTGTGGTAAAACAACGATCCTACGTATCATAGCTGGATTCACCGAAGCTACAGAAGGGGACATCTATTTTGAAGGGAAACGGTTGAATGATTTGCCAGCTAATAAGCGACAAGTAAATACAGTCTTCCAAGATTATGCACTTTTTCCTCATATGAATGTTTTTGATAACGTTGCTTTTGGATTGAAGATCAAGAAAATGTCCAAATCAGATATCGAAAAGAAGGTAAAAGATGCTTTGCGTATGGTCCAGCTTCCTGGATACGAAAAACGGGAGATCAGTGAAATGTCTGGTGGTCAAAGACAGCGTGTAGCGATTGCACGAGCAATTGTAAATGAACCGAAAGTATTGCTACTAGATGAACCGTTATCGGCGCTTGATTTGAAACTACGTACAGATATGCAGTATGAACTGCGGGATCTGCAACAACGATTAGGAATCACGTTTATTTTTGTTACTCATGACCAAGAAGAAGCGTTGGCAATGAGTGATGAGATTTTTGTCATGAATAAAGGGAAAATCGTCCAAAGTGGTACACCCGTAGATATTTATGATGAGCCAATCAATCATTTCGTTGCTGATTTTGTTGGGGAGAGCAATATCGTGGACGGTGTAATGATCGAAGATAATCTAGTTGAGTTTGTTGGTAAGCAATTTGAATGTGTCGATGGCGGGATGCGTCTAAATGAACCAGTTGAAGTTGTTTTACGCCCAGAGGATTTGACGATCACGACACCAGATAAAGGAAAACTAGTCGTAACGGTCGATACTCAGCTGTTTCGTGGTGTCCATTATGAAATCATCTGTTATGATGAACAGCAAAATGAATGGATGGTCCATTCAACGAAAAAAGCTAAAGAAGGAAGCAAAGTAGGATTGGCCTTTGAGCCAGAAGATATCCATGTCATGCGTTTCAACGAGTCTGAAGAAGAATTCGATGCACGTCTTGACAGCTACGAAGAATAGGGGGTACAAGAATGAAAACAATGCGCAGGATCTATTCCGTCCCTTATATTTTGTGGCTCGGTTTATTCGTGATCGCGCCTGTATTAATGATCATTTATCAATCTTTTTTTGATATGAATGGGCAATTCACGCTGAATAATTATCTATCTTATTTTACGTCGGGGACATCGCTTTCTATGACGATCAATTCTGTATGGTATGCATTTTTGATCACGTTTTTCACGCTGATCATCAGTTACCCGACTGCTTATTTTTTAACAAAACTGAAGCACAAGCAATTATGGCTGATGCTGATTATTTTGCCTACATGGGTGAATCTGCTGCTTAAAGCTTACGCATTTATTGGAATTTTCAGTGTGCACGGCAGCGTGAATCATTTCTTTGATTTTATCGGGATCGGGCCGAAACAGATATTATTCACAGACTTCAGTTTTCTGTTCGTGGCAACGTATATCGAGATTCCATTTATGATTATGCCAATTTTCAATGCATTGGAAGAGATGAATCCTTCTTTGATCAGTGCCAGCAGAGATTTAGGCGCGAATAGCTTTGAGACCTTCCGACGAGTGATTTTTCCGTTATCATTAAATGGTGTGAAAAGTGGTGTTCAAGCAGTATTTATTCCTTCTCTTTCTTTATTCATGCTGACTCGTCTGATTGGCGGAAATCGGGTGATCACTTTAGGAACGGCTATCGAACAGCATTTCTTGGTTACACAAAACTGGGGGATGGGTTCTACAATCGGTGTGATTTTAATCATTGCTATGTTCATCGTGATGCTCCTGACAGGCGAGAAGAAAAAAGGAGGTCGCTCATAAATGAAAAAATTTAAATGGTCGTATCTTTATTTAGGGATTGTTTTTTTATTCTTATATGCACCGATCTTCTATCTGATTTTTTATTCCTTCAATGAAGGAGGAACGATGAACAGCTTTACAGGATTTACTTGGGAAAATTATGAAGCTGTTTTTGAAGATACACGTTTGATCATTATCGTATTGAATACGTTCATGCTGGCTTTCTTATCTGCATTGATCGCCACGATCATCGGGACATTTGGGGCTATGGGAATCTATTACACGAAAAAACGACGTGCACGGACAGCGTTGTTGAGCATGAATAACATCTTATTAGTCTCTCCTGATGTTATTATCGGTGCTAGTTTCTTGATTTTCTTTACACTACTAGGATTCGGATTAGGTTTTCAGAGTGTATTGCTTTCCCATATTGCTTTCAGCATTCCAATCGTCGTCTTGATGGTCTTGCCAAAATTGCAGGAAATGAACGATTCAATGGTCGATGCGGCTAGAGACCTTGGTGCTAATAATTTCCAAGTAGTCAAAAATATCATTTTGCCTTATCTTTCTCCAGGAATCATAGCTGGATATTTTATGGCATTTACCTATTCTCTTGATGATTTTGCGGTTACGTTTTTCGTCACAGGAAATGGCTTTACGACGCTCTCAGTAGAGATTTATTCTCGTGCAAGACAAGGAATCAGTTTAGAAATCAATGCGCTAAGTGCGTTAGTTTTCTTGTTCTCCATGATATTGGTCATTGGATACTACTTCATTAGTAAAGAAAACCGTCCAAAACGGCTGAAGAAAAACAGAAGAGTACGCGAGGGGGTGGCACGGCTGCGATGAAAAAATTACAATCTCTGTTTTTAGGTATTCTCATCATTATTGCGGTGCTGCTGCTTGGTGTTCGTCAACTTGAAAAAACAAGTGGCATGAGTGGAGCAAAGGTACTTACCATCTATAACTGGGGAGATTATATCGATCCTAGTTTGATCACGAAATTTGAAAAAGAATATGGATACAAAGTGAATTATGAAACATTTGATTCTAATGAAGCGATGTTCACAAAAATCCAGCAAGGTGGGACAAACTACGACATCGCTATACCAAGTGAATATATGATCCAAAAAATGATCAAAGAAAAACTAGTACTTCCATTAGATCATTCGAAGATCAAAGGATTAAATAATATTGATCCACGATTTTTAGACTTGGATTTTGATCCAGATAATCAGTATTCGATTCCATATTTTTGGGGAACTTTAGGGATCGTATATAACGATAAATTCTTTGATGCAGATCAAATTAAGCATTGGGATGATTTGTGGAAGCCGGAATTAAAAGACAGTTTGATGCTGATTGACGGTGCACGAGAAGTTATGGGGCTTTCTTTGAATAGTTTAGGCTATTCTTTGAATAGTAAGAATATGGCACAGCTGACAGAAGCAGCAAATAAATTGAATCATTTAACGCCAAATGTCAAAGCAATCGTGGCAGATGAGATCAAAATGTATATGATCAATGAAGAAGCCTCCGTGGCAGTGACATTTTCTGGCGAAGCTGCCGATATGATGTGGGAAAATGAACATTTACATTACGTAATCCCACCAGAAGGTTCCAATCTTTGGTTTGATAATATCGTTATGCCAAAAACCGTGAAAAATAAAGAAGGTGCCTATGATTTCATCAACTTTATGCTAGAACCGGAAAATGCGGCACAAAATGCAGAGTATATTGGTTATTCTACACCAAATGAAAAAGCAAAAGCGTTATTGCCAAAAGACATTTCGTCGGACGAACAATTCTATCCATCTGATGACACGATCTCCCATCTTGAAGTCTACGAAGATCTAGGATCGAAATACCTAGGCATCTATAATGACCTATTCTTAGAATTCAAGATGTATCGGAAATAGCGAGAAAATAAGCAAATTTGCATAACTATAATAAAAAGGACTTAGTTTTGATGGGAAATTTTTCAAAATTAAGTCCTTTTTTATGTGGTTGAAACGGGTATGATCATTTTAAGGAAGTGATCTAAGATGAAAGGACGACTGAACAATTATCATATTAGAAAAGCTTTATTGTATTCCACAAACAAATTACTAAGAATAACAAATTAGTTTTTGTTTGTTCTTATTCCCTATTGACTTTTCTTTCAAACATGCTATTCTAATTTTATTCTAATAGTATCCGATGAGAAGGAAAGTAGACAGAAAATGGTTCAAGAGAGGCTTTGGTTGGTGTAAAAAGCTAGAAGTTGACTGTCGAAAATGGCCTTAGAGGATTTTTTGTCGAAAGGTAGGCAAAAACGAACAGTCTTTCGTTACCAAGACCACTGATTTTATTGTCAGGCTGAGAGAAAGAATGTTTTTTCTGAAAAAAGGTGGTACCACGAGTATAATCGTCCTTTTACTAGTATTTGCTAGTAAAAGGATTTTTTTTTACAAAAAAACAAAGAAAAGAGTGAGTGAAATGAGCAAAAACAAACCATTTACAGTAGATCATGTCGGAAGTTTCTTACGCCCGCAATCGATCAAAGAAGCAAGAAAAAAAGTTCAAGAAGGCTTACTTTCAAAAGAAGAACTTCGTGCAATCGAAGACCAGGAAATAAAAAAATTAGTGGAAGACCAAAAAGCAGTCGGCATCAAAGGAATTACAGATGGTGAATTTCGGCGTGGATTTTGGCATCTTGATTTTTTAGAAGAACTAAATGGTATCGAAGGCTATGTTCCAGAAACTGGATATAATCAAACATTCCACGGAAAAGCAGCACCAGCTTATAATATTCGGGTAGTAGATAAATTATCTTTCAATCCAAATCACCCATTTTTAAAAGATTTTGCTTTTCTGAAAGAAGTAGTGGAAACAGATGATACTTTTGTTGCAAAAGCAACGATCCCTAGTCCCACGATGATTTTACGACAAGAGATCCTATCTAATGATGGTTCTTCAAAAATCAAGGAGATTTATCCTGATCTATCTGATTTTTATGAGGACTTGTCCTCTACTTACAAAGCAGCGATTCAGGCTTTTTATGAAAAAGGTTGCCGTTACCTGCAATTCGATGATACAAATTGGGCGTTTCTAGCTGATCAAACTAAAAGAGAAGCACTTCTTCAAAAAGGAATTGATCCGAAAGAAATGGCCCATATTTGTACAGAGATTATCAATAACGCACTGGAAGACAAACCAGAAGATTTGACGATCACAACACATATCTGCCGCGGGAATCACGCTTCTTCTTGGCTGTTTTCCGGTGGATATGAACCCATTGCAGAAGAGTTGTTTTCAACAAATTATGATGGTTTCTTTTTGGAATACGATTCTGACCGAGCAGGAGATTTTACTCCTTTAAGACATTGGAGTAACAAAGAAAGTAAAGTTGTTTTAGGATTAGTTACTTCTAAGTTTCCAGATTTGGAAGATACGGAGAAAATAAAAGAACGAATAAAAGAAGCACAACAATTTGTACCATTGGAAAATCTAAGTATCAGTCCTCAATGTGGGTTTGCTTCAACAGAAGAAGGAAACCATTTAACAGAAGAAGAACAATGGAAGAAAATCCAATTATTGCAGCAAGTCGCAAAAGAAGTTTGGCTATAAAAATGTGAGGCTTGGCAAAAAAAAGCGTCCCAAAAAGTCGGCTTTTCATGGAGTGGAGAAATCCACTCTTTTTTATTTACCTTTTATATTATTTATTTGTTAAATAAATAGGAACAAAAAAATTAAATTACTTAATACACACATTAGGGATCATTCGTTGAAGGATTAGAAGACAACGAGGATGGCGAAAAATATGATTACAATAGAAAAGTCGTTCTAAACAAATCAGTTCCTAGTATCACACAACGCAAGCCAGTCGATTTGATGAGATTGGAGGAGTGAAAGCAAACTTTATTATATAAGAAAAAATATTCGAAAGGGATGCTAGTTTAGGTACTAGTGCTGATGAATTAATATGATGCCTCGTAATATTAGGCGTAGTTACTCTAGAGACATCACTATGGACTATGATTTGTCTCAGAGTCACAACATGTTTTTTTATGAAAAGAAACAGCTAAAATAATTAAATTGCGCAATGTTTAAACTTTCTTAAACTATAACCTAATAAATGTGAAGAAATAATGCACAATTTCTTCACATTTATCTTCTATTCTATATACATACCAACCAACAACCCTATATACTTTTTCATTTTTACTCCTCAAGTAAAAATAACTCCTAGACCGCAGCTACCCACCGCGGTCGTTTTTTTATTCTTCAATCAAAATCGCTTTGATACCCAAACCTGCCAAGATTCGGGCAGAAGTATAAGTATTCAATCCTCTTCTGAAAGTAATATAAATTTTTTTATCTTTAGGGATTTCATTGATTCGATCTCGTAACTCATTCATTGGAATATTTTTTGTTGCCGAGATACTGCCAGAAGGTGCTTTATTAGGTTCACGTATATCTAAAAAGAACGCTTCTTTCAAATCGTTTTCGGGTATATCACTTGCTTTGATCGTTTCTACGATATTCGTCATTTGATTGATTGCGACATAACCAGCTATATTCAACGGGTCACGGGTAGTAGAATACGGTGGAGAGTAAGGCAACTCCAAATCAGGCAAATCAAAGACTGTCAAGTTTCCGGTGATTGCTACAGAAAGTTCTCCCATCCGTTTATCGACACCTTTTTCTCCAAATGCTTGTCCACCTAAAATACGACCGCTATCTGCATCAAAAATCAGCTTTAGATTTAATCTTGTAGCTTCTGGATAGAAATAGGCATGGTCAAAAGGAGTGATAAAAACAGTTTTATAATTTGTTATGCCTGATGCTTTTAATGCATGTTCTGTCATTCTCGCATAACTTGCTGTATGATCAAAGATTTTTGCGACACCTGCACCAATATATCCGCGATAGCGCATAGGCGTACCATTTAAAATATCTGCCAGCATATGTCCTTGACGATTGGCCGCACTGGAAAGCATACTTTGGATCGGCTGACCAGTCACTACACTAGTCGTTTCGATAATATCGCCAATCGCATAGATGTCCGGCAGATTGGTTTGTAACTGGTCATCAACAATGATCTGGCCTGTATCTGATAATTGTATGCCGGCTGCTTTCACCACTTCATTATTCGGAGAAACACCAACAGCAAAGATTAGCATATCAGCAGAAAGGACGGAGCCATCTGATAATACTATTTCTCGACCTTTATCACGGATCTCAGTAACTCTTGTTTCTAAATGAACGGCTAATCCTTCTTTCAGCAATTTGTCATAAACTAAATCAGCAATTTCTGGATCATAAGGGAAAGCGACTTGTGGCAATTGATCGATTAAAGTCACGTCTAAGCCGCGATGCTTGAAATTCTCAGCTAATTCCAGACCCATAATACCTGCACCAAGAATGACGACATGTTGTGGATTTTTTTCTTCAAGGAACGATTTGATTCGATCCGCATCCGTCACACTACGGAGGACAAAGCCGTTTTCTGCTTCAAAAACTCCGGGAATATCCGGATAATCTGGTCTAGCACCAGAAGAGATGATCAACTTATCGTAATCTGTTTTTGTTTCTTCATTTGTGGATAGGTCTTTAACTGTTAATCGCTTAGTAGAAGGATCGATTGTTGTTACTTCGTGTTTAGTAAAGACATCGATGTTGTTTTTTGTTTTCAATATTTCTGGTGTACGTTTGATCAGCGAGTCACGGTCAGTGATCACACCTCCTAAATAATAAGGCAAAGCACAACTTGCATAAGAAATATTTTCTCCGCGTTCATAGATAATGATTTCGTGCGCTTCATTCAATCGACGGAAACGAGTGGCAAATGAAGGACCGCCAGCTACACCGCCAATGACAACAACTTTCATAAAAACATCTCCTTTTCTACGTTGATCGTACTATGTTATGGTAAAAAACAGCAAATAATTGTGCCGGAAAATTATTGTTTATTTTGTCAGTAGAGAAAAATAGTAAGAAAAAGAGAAAGGTTTCGCTATGTTTCTGCATAAAAAAGAAAGAGGCTATGACAACAGTGCTGTCACAACCTCTTTCCATTGGCTTTTAATTCTCGTATTCTTCTAATTCCAAGCTTAGTTCTTCCCATTCCGTCAATTTTGTTTCTTGATCTTGTCTAGCAGCTTCTAAATCTTGGTTCAGCTCATTGAGTTTTACGTGATCTTCCAGGTTTTCTGGCGCGACCATTTCTTGTTCCAACTGATCGATCCATTCATCGATCCGCGCCATTTCTTCTTCAACCTGAGTAATTTTTCGTTGAAGGCTACGGATAAGCTTTTGCTGTTCTTTGCTTTGGTAATAATCAGATTTGTTCGTGGGAGCAGGAGCAGATTCTGGCTCATCTTGTGCCAACAATTCGGCGATTTCTTCTTCTTCCTGCTTTTTCTCTAAATAATAATCATAGTCTCCTAGATAGACTTTGCTGCCATTTTCAGAGAGTTCGACGACTTTTGTCGCGATCCGATTGATGAAATATCGGTCATGGGAAACAAAAAGCAGTGTGCCGTCATAATCGATCAATGCATTTTCTAATACTTCTTTGTTGTCAATATCTAAATGGTTTGTTGGTTCATCCAAAATCAAAAAATTTTCTTTGTTCATCGCTAACTTGGCTAAAGCAACCCGTGCTTTTTCACCGCCACTTAGCAGAGGGATTGGTTTTTCTACATCTTCGCCAGAAAATAAGAAAGCACCTAAAGCACTTCGAATCTCTTTTTCTGGAGTGGTAGGATGCTCATCCCACAATTCTGCTAGGATCGTCTTGTTTGTATGCAGATCAGCTTGACCTTGATCGTAATAGCCGATGGTGACATTTGTCCCTAGCGTTTCTTTTCCACGGATAAAAGGGATCTGGTGAATGATTGATTTCAGCAATGTCGATTTCCCGATACCATTCGGACCTACTAGAGCAATCGCTTCTTGACGACGGATATCTAGATTGATTGGTTCAGATAAGGTGACATTATCATATCCGATAGCGGCATCTTCGATTTGCAAGACTACATTTCCAGAAGGCTTTTCTATACTGAATAGAAAGTTTGCTTGTTTTTCATCCCCTTGAGGACGATCCAGCCGGTCCATTTTTTCTAATGTCTTTCTGCGGCTTTGCGCTCGTTTTGTGGTAGAGGCGCGAACAAGGTTCCGAGCAACGAAGTCTTCTAATTTATGGATTTCTGTTTGCTGCTTTTCATAAGCCTTCCATTCACTTGCTAGCTGTTCTGCTTTCAAATCTAGATATTTCGAATAGTTACCTTTGTAATGGCGCATTTTTCTTCTGCTTAATTCATAGACTTCATTGACTACTTTATCTAAAAAATAACGGTCATGGGAAACAATCAATAATGCACCAGTATAGCTTTGCAGATAATTCTCAAGCCAGGAAAGCGTCTCGATATCTAAATGGTTCGTTGGTTCATCTAGAATCAAAATGTCAGGGTGTTGCAAAAGCATGCGAGCTAAAGCTAAACGTGTGCGCTGTCCGCCTGATAAAGTATCGATTTTCTGATCATAAAATGAAGAATCGAATTTAAACCCATGCAATACGGAACGAATTTCATTTTCATAACCATAGCCGTTTCGATCTGAAAAATCGTGTTGCAGCCGGTCGTATTCTTTTAAATAAGAAGTATATGCAGGTGTGTCTGGCGTACCTTCGCTAATGAAAATCTCTAGCTCGCGCATTCGCTCTTCCATTTGTCTAACTTGTTCAAAAGCTTTCAGCATCTCGTTCCAAACTGTTTCATTGGAATCAAGTCCTGTGTCCTGAGCGAGGTATCCGAGAGTCGCTGTTTTATTTTTAGCGATCTTTCCTTCATCAGGTGCTTCAATTCCAGCAATGATCTTCAATAAAGTCGATTTTCCAGCGCCATTTCTGCCAACTAAAGCGACACGAGCGCCTGTACTGATTTCTAAATGTATGTTTTCAAATAAGACTTCTGCACCAAAATGGCGAGCAATCTGATTGGCTTGTAATAATATCATGGAATCCTCTTTTCTACTTTGTGAATTCTCCTCAAATAAAAAACTATTTTTCAATTAGTAGTCTACCATAAATTCCATTATACTGCGAGATTTGCAGAAATGATAAATAAATGAATAAAGAATAAAATTTCACAATATCTGAGCAATGGAATTGATTTTTTCCTATAAATACTGCTATGATGGAGAAATCAAAGATGTAATTAGACAATACGTGGAGGTCATTTCGTGAAAGATCATATTATTCCAAAGGCGACAGCTAAAAGACTGCCTTTGTATTATCGCTATTTAAGGATTTTAAATAATGCTGGAAAGAAAAAAGTGTCTTCAACTGAATTAAGTGAAGCCGTTCAAGTAGATAGTGCAACGATCCGTCGAGATTTTTCTTATTTTGGCGAATTAGGAAAACGTGGGTATGGTTATGATGTAGAAGATCTTATGCACTTTTTTGCAAAGACATTAAACGACGATCAATTGACAAATGTTGCGCTGATCGGTGTAGGGAACTTGGGAAGTGCTTTACTAAAATACAAATTCCATCAAAGTAATAGCATACGTATCAGTTGTGCTTTTGATGTGAATGAGGAAATCGTTGGGCGCATCGTAGACGGTATCCCCGTTTATCCAATGGAAGATATGTCAGAACAAATCAAGATCCAACAAATCGAAGTAGCAATTTTAACGATACCCGCTGAAAGAGCACAAGAAGTAGTCAATCAGTTAACGGAAGCAGGAATCAAAGGAATCTTGAACTTTACCGCTGCTCGATTGAATGCTCCGTCAGATGTATTGATCCAAAATGTTGATTTGACGAATGAATTGCAAACCTTGATCTATTTCTTGCATTCTGACGCAAATGCGCATTCCGAAAATACAGCAGAATAAAAATAAAAAGCGATTGAACAAATGAAGGCAAAACTTTCACTTGTTCAATCGCTTTTTTCTGTTTGGACAACGATTATTTTGTTCGGAAGATTTCTTCATAAGAAAGGGAATCATCTTCTGCTGTCAGTTCATCTAGTAGATAACGGATTTTTTTAAAGTCGATGAACCGTGCTTGCCGAAAGACTTCTTTTCCTTGATGAAAAATCAGGACAACTGGCGCAGTCAGCACTTCAAATTTACTAGCTACTTCTGGTGTTTCAAATGCATCCAAATGAAGTGCCGGAATATCATAATGTGTGAGAAGTTCCTCTAGTCGTGGACGAACAGCGTGACAAACACTGCAATTAGGCATCGAAAGATAAATGACGGCAACGGATGACTGTTGCAGTATGTCTTGAACTTCAGTCAAGTTAGTGGTTTGTTTCATTTTTATTCTCCCTTTTATGATAGAAGTGATATGTATGAGACCTTAATTTAATGGGAATAACAGAAAAAGTCAATTGAAGTGCTTTGGTAAAAAATAAGAGTTGTGTAAAAATTTACAGAGCAACTTGTTTTTTTTTGAATAAAAGCGTATATTTGCAAAGCGAATGAACTAGAAATAAAAAGGAGGAAACTCATGTTTTCTTTTATTCCAAATTCGGTTTTGCAGATGAGTACGATTTTCTTATCGATCGTTATTGAAGCATTACCTTTCGTATTATTAGGCTGTCTTATCTCAGGTGCCTTACAAGTATTTTTGACCCCAGAACGTGTGAAGCGATGGCTTCCTGAAAATCGTATATTCTCTATTTTTACTGGTTCGATCTTAGGATTTTTCTTTCCTTCATGCGAATGCGGCATCGTACCGATTGTTCATCAATTTGTTAAAAAAGGCGTACCAGTTCACACAGCGTTTGCTTTTATGCTGACTGCTCCGATCATCAATCCAATCGTGATTTTTTCCACTTTTATCGCATTTGGCAATTCTTGGCAGATGGCAAGCTGGCGGGTGATAGGCAGCTTTTTTGTTGCCCTTGTGATTGGTGTCTGGCTTGCCTATTTTCAAAAAGACGCTGTATTGAAAGAAAAAATCACGTCTAAAGTAGCAGGAAATCACCATCATCATGTCCATGAAGAAGAACAAAGTGAGAAGAATGAACCAAAAAATCAGCTGATCCATCAAACTGGGCATGTGTTGACACATTCAATCGACGAATTTTTTGATACAGGTCGTTATTTGATCATTGGCGGATTAATCGCAGCTGCGATGCAGACTTATTTACCAACTAGAATTATGCTAACGCTCGGCTCAACAAAGATTTTAGCCATTATCATCTTGCTGTTATTGGCCTTTACGATGTCTCTTTGCTCAGAAGCAGATGCGTTTATAGGATCTTCTTTGTTAAGTCTGTTCGGCACAGCACCTGTAGCTGCCTTTTTGGTCTTTGGCCCAATGGTCGATATCAAAAATCTACTGATGATGAAACAATATTTTACAGGACGCTTTATTTTATCGCTGATCGGACTGATTGCCCTTAGCGTTATTGGATTCACATTATTTATTTAGGAGGGAAAATATGCTACGGTTTTTGATTTTATCTGGGTATTTCGAATTGATGATGTACTTGCAAGTTTCTGGCAAACTCGATCAATATATCAATGTCCATTATCGCTACTTAGCTATTCTTTCAATGATTTTATCTGCTCTTTTGGCTTTAGTTCAGCTGTATTTGTGGGTCAAAAACGGAAAAGCAGAGGAAAAGGCATATGAGCATGATCATGACCATGGCCATGGGTTGTCAAAACCTTATCAACGTGGAATCGCTTATGTACTGCTAGCTTTGCCAGTAATCGTGGGGACGTTGTTTCCAACAGTTAGTCTCGACACTACGATCGTAGAAGCCAAAGGATTTAATTTCCCAGTAAGTAAAGAATCAGTAGGGGATCCGGAGATGCAGACACAATACTTAAAGCCGGATACCAGTATTTATTTCAACAAATCAGACTACTTAGACCAAATGAATGAGTTGAAAGAAAAGTATGGGGATAAGCAAACTATCAAGATTACAGATGAAAACTATTTAGAAGTTATGGAGTTAATTTATAATTACCCTAGCGAATTCATTGGCAAAAAAATCAGCTATGAAGGATTTGTTTACCAAACACCGAACGATAGCAATACAGATATCTTCTTGTTCCGATTCGGCATTATCCATTGTGTGGCAGATTCAGGAGTCTTTGGTTTGTTGACGCATATGCCGGAAGGAGTAACGGTTAAAAATGATGAATGGTATAAAATAGAAGGAACCATCCAATCAGACTATTATCAACCATTCAAGCGTGAAATCCCATCTGTAGTTGTTACAAACGCTGAGAAAGTCTCTGCTCCGAAAAATCAGTATGTGTATCGTTCTTTTTAAAAGAACAAAATAAATAAACATAGCTCAGACAGCTGACACGCAAGGACGTCGGTTGTCTGGCTTTTTTTCATGATGTATTCATTTGTTTGATATTTATTTTAGAAGCAGCATCCTGAAAGTATTTGATATCGGTTTCAAAGGTGTTGGAAAAGATTGTGAAGAGAATTACAATTTATTCCTAACATGTATGTTGAAAAGTTGTATGAAATGATTTTGATAGTAAAATATCGAGTGGAGGTACTTTTTATGGTAACGCGTATATTTATTTTGGATGATAGTTTGGTTTTTGAAAAAATGCTAGTAGAAATTTTGGAAGAATCTAGAATTTTATTAAGTCCTTGGAAATTTGAGATCGTTCAGGGATTGAACGTTATACAATTTGTTGAATTCATTAAAAATAATGAAATCTATTCCTCAGATATTTTTTTCCTAGACATCGATTTGAACGCCTATTATAGCGGTATTGAACTAGGCGAAATGCTTAGAGAAAAGAATGAAAAGTGTAAAATTGTTTATCTAACGTCTCATCCGAATAAAGCAATAACTGTTATTAATCGAAAGATTACGCCTAGTGGTTATTTGATAAAAGAATTCACTTATGAAAAAAATAAAAAAAGCATCCAAAGTTACTTATTGAAAGAAAAAGAAAACTATCCTGTTCAACATGCTACGAAAAAAAGGTGGACAACTGTCCGTTATGGTAATAGCGATCACTATATCCATTACGATGAAATCCTTTATCTAAGAGCATGCCAGGTTATAAAAATAAAATAGGCCTAGTATTGAAAGATGAAGAGATTCTCGTAAACGGCACAATTAAAAAATATAAAAAATCACTCGAATATGAGTATTTATGTAAAGATTTAAAAGCTTATATCATTAATACTGAAAACATCACATCTATTAGCAGAGTAAACGAAATAGTAACATTTGCAAATGGAGAACAACTAGAGATGGGAAAGAGAAGTATTGATAAACTAAAGAATTTTATGCAAGAAAAGATAGAAAATGAATCATTTTAAAGAAAACAAAGACTCATATCTTACCTGTTAGAAGAGTGTTTTCCTGTAGAAGAGAACAACCCAAGTAGCAGCCTAGTCGTTTCTATCCTTTTTTGTTATGCACTCTTTTTGACATTTACTCCACCAATAACGAAGGGTACAATAAAAAGTAATAACAAACAAAAGGAGTACAGAAATGATTGAATTCATCAATGTAAGTAAAAGTTACGGGAAAAAACAAGCATTAAAAGACTTGTCTCTCTCGATAAGACAAGGGGAAATTTTTGGATTTTTAGGACATAATGGTGCCGGAAAATCAACTACGATTAAAAGTTTAGTTAGTATTATTGAACCATCATCGGGAACGATTTTAGTAGATGGAATGAAATTGACGGAAAATCGCTTGAGTATCAAACAAAAAATCGGTTATGTGCCTGATTCCCCAGATATTTTTTTACAATTGACGGCTGGAGAATATTGGGACTTGATTTCAGCTGCCTATGAATTAGACACACAAAAAAAAGAAAAGCGTTTAGCAGAATTGACAGCGCTTTTTGATATGTATAGTCATCAAAATGAAACAATCGCAAGTTTTTCACATGGAATGCGTCAAAAAACGATTTTGATCGGCACGTTGCTGCCGGATCCAGATATTTGGGTATTGGATGAACCTTTGCAAGGACTTGATCCTCAAGCAGCATTTGATTTGAAAGAAATGATGAAGGCTCATGCCGCAAAAGGAAAAACGGTCATTTTTTCTACACATGTATTGGATACCGCACAACAGTTATGCGATAAACTGGCTATTTTGAAGAAAGGTGAATTGATTTATCAGGGGGCAGTTAGTGAATTATTGAATGGCTCACCTGATGAAACGCTAGAAAAGATTTATTTGAAAATGGCTGGAAGGCAAGCGACAGGAGATGGACCGTATGTATAAGCGACAATTATTAGAATTAATTCGAGTTAATCTTTTATATGTTAATCCACAGCTCACGAATAAAGCAAGAGAGAAAGGAAAAAAGGGAAAGCGATTAACTATCTATCTTTTGTCTCAAAATCTTTTTTCAGGGCTGATTTTTTTACTGATTTACGGATTTGCTATGTTTGCTATGAACTTTGTTAAATTGCCAGGTTTCTTTACTTATTACGTGGCACTTTTTGGTATGTTAGGTTTAACTCAAAGTATATCAGTCATTTATAATATCTTTTTTGAAGGAAATGACCTGCAAGTATTTTTGCCTCTGCCTTTTGGACAAGGACAGGTTTTTTCAGCAAAGATTTTGGTAGTTGCTTTGACCATCATTCCTTTTGTTTTTCCGCTTCTAGTCATGTTTATTTTAACCGGATGGCGAGCTGATCTAGGGATTTTGCTTACTATCATTATCTCAATCCTTTTGTTTTCTCTATTTTTGATTATTCTTTTTTGTCTGGCTAGTTTGATTGTTTTTGGTTTGGCTCGAACAGCAGTGTTTAAAAAACATAGAAAAACAGTTTCTAGTATCTTGCTTGGCAGCTCGATGCTGATCGCATTTGCTGGAATCATGTGGATGAATCATCAAACGGGGACTATTATTGAAAATGAGTTAACAGATCGGCATCCGATTTCGATATTATTGCCATTCTATGATGCTGCCAGTCAGCCACTTTCTCAACAAGGTTTATTGGGTTGGGGAATACTAGCTATCATGGCTCTGGGATTTTTCCTTGCTGTAAAACAGCTGATAGTACCAAAGCTTACAGAGCAACTGACTGATTCAAACAGTGAGTTCAAAATAAAAAGAACCCATAAAAAGAACCAAAATGTGCATCAGCTTTTATTTAGTTACAATGCTCAATTAGTAAAAGAACCTAATTTGATTATGCAAGTTCTTTCTTCTTCCTTGTTAACTCCAATCATTTTTATTCTTGCTTTTGCCCTAGGAGGCGAAATAAAATTAACTGATTTAGATAATAAGTTAATCGGTGTTGTTTTCCTGGTAGGGATCGCATTGGCTTTCTTAACAGTTAATCAGACTTCTTTTATCAGTAATCTTATTTCTTTGGATCAAGAAAATTTTCTGTTTATCCGTTCTTTGCCAATCTCTATGAACCAATATTTAAAAGAAAAGTTCAGATTCGGATGGATATTGCAGAGTTTTTTAACTGGTGGGATCGCATTATTAAGCGGACTGTCTTTTCGGCTGCCTTTGTTTTTTATCCCTAGCTTGCTATTTGGTTCTTTATTCGGCTGCTACTTATTGTCACTACGTTATTTCGCTAGAGATTATCGGTTGCTGCTGCTGAACTGGACCAATATTAACCAATTATTTAACAGAGGTTCAGGAAGTTTGGGTTTAGTCGCAACTATGATGGGTTCATTGATCATCAGTATTATTCTTATCGTCTTATACGGAATGTTGGCTTTGTTTTATCCATTTTGGTTAGTGAATATTCCTGTGATCGGTTTAGTTCTAATACTTTCCGCTCTATGGATCGTTTATTATCAACGAACGTTTTGGAAAAAATTTGAATAAAGAAGAGGGGCCGTGACAAAAATCATGTCGCAGCCCCTTTTTTACAGATAGAGGGTGTTCAAAAGTCAGTTTCTCAGTATTAAGTCAATTTTATGTAAAAATGTGAGAAGCTATTTTTACAAAACTTTTTTTAATACTCATAATTACTTCTTATTGCTCCTGCGGTTACTTGTCGCAATGTTTGTGAGATATTTTGTCATCGCTCAAGGCTGAACGTCTCTTTCACAACCTTTTCTTTGTTACACTTCGTTTATTTAAAAAGCCGTTTTTTTCGTTTCATCATGATTGCGTCACGCTTTACTTTGAAATTACGGATGTTATGGTTAAAGACTTCTGATAATACAAGACCTAAAGCGATTGCTCCAGCAATCATAATGGCTTGGACCGCATAATGAGCCGCTTCTCGATAGGATTCAGTAACGAGATTCCGAACCGCTTGATAAGCTAAACCACCAGGGACTAGAGGAACCATCCCGGGAATATTGAAAATCGTTACGGGCATTTTCAAACGTTTAGAGAAAAGATCGCTGATGAATGCTACTCCTAAAGAACCAAGCAATGAACCAAAAGCAGCAGATCCGCCTATTTGAAAACAGATCCAGTAGATCATCCAGCCAAAAGCACCAGAAAGACCACAACAAATCAATGAACGCCTAGGTACATTTGTAATAACGGCAAATGCCGCAGTCGCTAAAAAACTAAAAGAAAACTGAATAAATATCGTCCCCATACTTGTGTTCCTTTCCTAATAAAAAAGCTGGAAAATAAAAGCAATCGCAAAACCGATCATCGTAGCAGTCATCATCGCTTCTGTTCCGCGAGAAACTCCTGAGACATAATGTCCAGCTAGCAAATCACGGATAGCGTTCGTAATTTGAACTCCAGGAACTAAAGGCATCACACATCCGATAATGATTAGATCCTGATTGCTTCCTAAGCCAAAACGTACGCTGTAGATAGCGGCTATGCCAATCAATAAAGAAGATAAAAATTCCGATAAAAATTTGATTCTAAAAAATTTCAAACTATATAGATAAGCTGCGTATCCCAATCCTCCAATGACTAAAGTCACAGGTAAATCGGTCATCTTTCCGCCAAATAACACCATAATTGTTCCACTGATCACTGCCGCGCTAACGATTTGCAACCAGACAGGAAAGAAAGAACGGTCTCGGTCGATTGCTTGCAGTTCGCAGTAAAGTTCTTCTAATGTTAGCTCTGAAGCAACATATTTACGTGAAAGATCGTTTACTTTTACTACTTTTTCTAAATTAATCGAACGGTTGGTAATTTGTTCCATTCGGATGGTCGAGGTACGATCAAGACCAATAAAGAGACCGGTTTGAGTGACATAGCTGACCAAACGGAAATTTCCAGAAGCTAAAGCAATTCGACTCATCGTATCTTCTACCCGATACATCTCCGCATTGCTTTCCATCATGATTTTCCCAGCGAGTAAACAAGTGTCCAGCAACAGATCTAATTCTTTTCCCGTCATAGCATCTTCTCCAATAATTGATTGATTAGTTTTATTTTACTACAAAACATACCAGAAGCGTAAAGAATAAAAAAACTTGAGGAAGGAATAAAAGAGGCGTATACTGTTTTTGTATTGCGGGTGTAGTTTAGTGGTAAAATCCCAGCTTCCCAAGCTGATGTCGCGGGTTCGATTCCCGTCACCCGCTTAAAATAGGTTGTGAAAAAGCTGCTCTGCAACAAGTAATAAGAACAGCCAAGCAAAAACAACTTCTTATGTTTTTAACTTGGATGGACTTATTACCGCAGATGCAAGTTTTTGCGCACCGTTTACCAAGCGGTTGTGAAATCAGTGTATTGTCTTGAGTATGAAGAAAATTTTTGAATAATAATAAATACCTTACAGATAGAGTGGTGACTGATTAGAGACGAGGAATCCGTCTCTTTTTTGTATTTTTAAACCATCTTAAAATTGGTTTTATTTTTTTGCTGTTTCTATTTCTTTCCAGTATTTATTTATAGGGGAACATATGTTAAGATTTAGGGAGCTGTTAGTAAAGGAGTAAAGAAATGAGCAAAAAAACAACCAAGGCGATCGTGGGGATTGTCGCTGCTGTGATTGCAGGGGCATTTGGTGTTTCCACCACACAAAAAGATTCAGATATCTTTCAGCAGATTACAACTATTTTTGATTCCACACCACAAGCTTCTCAAGTAGCGGATGTGCCAGAATATGATGGAAAACATCAAGAAATAGAAATCAATGGGAATCAGCCGGAATTTACAAAAGAGGATCTTAGCCTTTCCAAAGGGACATGGGAAAGCTATTCAAATATTGATAAATTGAACAGAGTAGGACAAGCCAATGCTATGCTTGGAAAAGATTTGTTCCCTACTGAAAAGAGAGAGCCTTTGTATATTGACCCGACAGGTTGGAAACAAAAGAAATTAAGTGACGGGCAATGGTTATATAATCGCAGCCATTTAATTGGTTTCCAGCTGACTGGTCAAAATAACAACATTAAAAACTTGATGACAGGGACACGTTCGTTGAATGCTCCATACATGCTTGCTCACGAAAATGATATTGCGGCATATATCAAAGAAACAAATCATCATGTACGCTACCGTGTCACTCCTCATTTTGAGGGGAATGAACTGGTAGCCAGGGGAGTGCAATTGGAAGCAGAAAGCATTGAAGACAAAAAAATTGAATTCAATGTCTTTATCTACAATGTTCAAGATGGCTACACGATCAATTATGAGACAGGACAAGCAACAAAAACAAAAAATTAGTAGCAGCTATTCGAATTTTTTATGAATATTATGAAAAAATTGTGTAAAAACATACATTCAAAGAAATATAGCGTATACTTTATGAAAAGAGTACTTTTGATAAAGCTACAGAAAAAAGGAAAAAAACATACAAATAGTGTTTCTTAATTTATTCGGAAGTTTGGAATATTTGTTTGTAGTTTTCCCTTTCTTCGAGTAAAATAAGGTTGTAGAAGGTAAGCTGGAATTACCTTGCGGGAAAGAGGTGTAGAATCATGGGTTTTACAGATGAAACCGTACGTTTTGGTTTTGACGATAGTCGCAAAAAAGAAGTGAGCGAAACATTAGCGATTGTTTATCGGGCTTTGGAAGAAAAAGGCTACAATCCAATCAATCAGATTGTCGGCTACTTGCTTTCTGGAGACCCGGCCTACATTCCTCGTTATCGTGATGCTCGAAATTTGATTCGCCGTCACGAACGCGATGAGATCATGGAAGTAATTGTCAAGGACTACCTCTCAAATCATGGAGTGAATTTATGAGAGTAATGGGCTTGGATGTCGGTTCTAAGACAGTAGGTGTTGCTATCAGTGACCCCTTTGGCTGGACAGCTCAAGGAGTAGAGATCATTCGGATCAATGAAGCAGAAGAAGAGTTTGGCTTTGATCGGTTGAAGGAATTAGTAGCACAATATGAAGTAGACCGGTTTGTAGTTGGATTACCTAAAAATATGAACAATTCCATCGGACCAAGGGCAGAGGCTTCCATGTCATACGGAGAAAAGATCAAAGAACTATTCTCCTTGCCAGTTGATTATCAAGATGAACGATTAACCACTGTTCAGGCAGAACGTATGCTAGTAGAGCAGGCAAATACTTCAAGAGCCAAACGAAAAAAAGTCATCGATAAATTAGCAGCTGTGATGATCTTACAAAATTATTTAGACGGCTCAGGTAAGCAATTATTTTAATAATAAAAGAAAAGAGGTAATCTTATGACAGAACATAACCATTCCCACGACCATGAAGGACACGAACACATCACATTGGTGGATGACCAAGGAAATGAAACATTATATGAAATCCTACTAACAGTTGACGGACAAGAAGAATTTGGACGTAACTATGTTCTTTTATATCCTGCTGGTGTTTCAGAAGATGAAGATGTAGAATTACAAGCTTATGCATACATCGAAAACGAAGATGGAACAGAAGGCGAGTTAGAACAAATCGAAACAGACGCAGAGTGGGACATGATTGAAGAAGTATTCAATACATTCATGGCGGAAGAAGAAGAATAGAACAAAAGAATGAATGAATTAATAAGATATAAAAAAAGGGATTGTGACAAACGTCTTGTCACAATCCCTTTTTCCAAATAAACGATGTTCAATCAGCTGCCCCTCAGCATTCGCTCGAAAAACGGCGAAATATGAAGAACTATTTTGCCATTTGTTTCTCTAATAATCAGGTCAAAACGTTGACTTCACAGTCTCTTCCTTAAACGGTGTTCTCCTGCCAACTCCTCGGTCACAAGTCACAATATTCAACAAACATGAGAAGCTGTTTTTTGAAATTGTTCCTTGTGACTCGGAGCTGAACGGCAGGCTCACGACCTCTTTCTTAAACGGTGTTCAAAAGCTTGCATCTGCGGTAATAAGTTCAACCAAACGAAAAATAGGAGGAGCTATTTTTGTTTGGCTGTTCTTATTACTTGATGCAGGACAGCTTTTTCACAACCTCTTTTCGTTTAGTACTACATTTCCTTAAAAAGTAGAAAAGCTTTCGAAGCCTCGTTCGTTTCTTTTACTGTATAATATAAGCAAAGAGTAAAAATCGCTAAAAGATATAAATAAGAGAAAGGATATACAAGATGATATGATTGGTCTGATTTATTTTGTGGTGATCGTTCTGGCAAATACAGTTGGCGCTATTTCCGGCATGGGCGGAGGCGTGTTGATCAAACCGATTCTTGATCTTATCGGTGCCCATTCTATTGCAGGTATTTCTTTTTACTCAACGGTTGCGGTATTCACGATGTCTATTGTTTCGACAGTGCGACAAGTATCAAGTGGGAAATCGCTGAATTGGCAGATTGTCGGTTGGGTATCTGGTGGAGCTGTAGTTGGAGGAATAGCCGGTAACATTGTATTCGAAGTTTTTTTACGGTTGTTTGAAAATGAAAAGCATGTGCAGCTGATCCAAATTTTCTTGACGGTATTGACCTTGGTTTTTGCGTTCTTCTACACCAAGCATCATCAGCCAAAATTTCATCTAACGTCATGGATTTGGTATCTTATATGTGGGGTGATCTTGGGCTTTTTAGCTAGCTTTTTAGGTATCGGTGGTGGACCCATCAATGTTTCATTGCTGATGCTGATGTTTGCCTTGCCAATAAAAGAAGCAACGCTGTATTCTCTATCTACGATTTTCTTTTCTCAACTGGCTAAATTAGTAACGATTGCTTTAACAAGTGGCTTTATGCGCTTTGATTTATCTATGTTGTTTTATATTATCCCCGCTGCTGTTATTGGAGGTTTGTGGGGAGCAAAATTTAGCAGGATTTTGTCTCC
The DNA here is from genome assembly GCF_035727065.1 of Enterococcus sp. E4-223. NCBI lineage: Bacteria > Bacillati > Bacillota > Bacilli > Lactobacillales > Enterococcaceae > Enterococcus > Enterococcus sp. E4-223. The sequence goes on from NZ_JAPMLH010000002.1 coordinate 38,583, forward strand.
AAAAAAAGTGACCTTTATTTTTCAAGTAATTGTCCTCGTGGTTCTTTTGGTTAATTGTTACAATGCCTTTGTCATCTTACAAACATTAGGAGAATCTAGACTAACGCAAGTCAAAATCACTGAAACATATTGTTTTAAATGAAAAAAAGAGTATACTATGATAAAAAAATTCATTTTAAAAAATCAGAAATTGGCTGGTGATTTGGATGTTACGGGAAATGCGTTTAGAAGATGCAGAAGCACTACGTGAAATCAATGCGGATCAATTAGGGTATGATATACCATTAACCGTTACGGTGAGACAAATGAAGAAACTGCTGAAGGAGCCAGAGAAAAATTTTTTCTTGGTTTATGAAGATCCTACTTCTAAAAAAGCAGCTGGCTATGTACAAGCGGAGTCCTATGAATCGATTTTTAGCGATCCAATGTTCAATATTATGGCACTTGCTGTGTCTAAATATGCTGAAAAAAGAGGCATCGGAAAGGCTTTGATGACTGGCGTAGAAGAAGAAGCGAAAAAACGAGGAATAACGGCAATAAGGCTTAATTCTGCAGAATACAGAGTAGAAGCACACCAATTTTATGAACACATCGGTTATCATTCCGATAAAATGCAAAAAAGATTTTTGAAAATCCTGTAAATCTTTATCAAAAAAATACCCGATCATCAAGCCGATACTTGATGATCAGGTATTTTTGTTTTTTTGACTAAGAAAGTAATTGCATCAAGAAACCAGAGATGATCAAAACGATGGCACCACCAAGTCGATTGCCCATTTGAGCAAAAGCAATAAGTTCCATCCGATTAGCTGCAGATAAGACGGCTACATTTCCTGTTCCGCCCATCGAGTTGTTGCATAAGCCAGCAGTAATAGTTGATTCAATTGGATATAAACCAAACAAACGACCGACAAATCCTGAAACAACTGAAATCGCGATAACACTTGTCAGACATAAGACAACAAATTGCCATGTCAAAGCAGAAGCTAATACATTCAGATTCAGCAACGCAATACCGATACCGGCAAGAACAGCTGCTGTCAAGTTTTTGACAATCAAGTTATTGAACATGATAGCTGCATCTTCATAATATTCTGGTAATAGGTTGGCGATTTTACAGATGACAACGATAATAATCATAAATGCGTATGCATGGACTTTAGGAACAAAATAGTTACCAATTTGTCCTAAGATGAAGAAAGTCAATGATACCATCAAACCAACACCTAACTGTGGAATGGAAGGTTTCACAGTTCGAGGTTTTCCATCGCCAAGATCGCCTTTTTCCATTAATTTACCATTGCCGTTGAATTTTGGCATTGATTGTCCAGCACGAGCAACTAATGCTGCACCGATGATAGCTAAGACATTTGTCATTGCTGTAGCAGGAATCAGGCGGGAAATGATAGAAGAAGCATCCGTACCTAAAACATTTGCATAAATCGTTGATAAAGGAACGGCTCCGGCTCCAACACCACCAGCCATCGCAGGTAATGAGATGTATAAAACGGAATTTGCAAAACCATTTCCGATAAGCATGCCCACGAGTCCTACGGCAAAAAAGGAGACGACCATTGAAATAAGTGCAACGGGAATAAAACGAACAGAAGCTTTCATCAATAGATTACGGTTCATACCAAGGATGCTACCAGTAATCAAGGCAGCAATATAAAAGTCCAAAAAGCCCATATTGCTGACAAAGTTTTCTGTGGATTTCACTACATATTCAGGTAAGATCCCAAATGTAGCAATCGCAGCAGAAGCGAAGATCGCAAAAACGGAACCACCACCCAAATAACTTTTGACGATAGGGATTTTTGTCCCGATAAAATGAAATAAATTACCGAAAATAACCAAAACTGCGATTGGTCCAATCATATTCGTCGGTAATTTCCCTAAAGCCATTGCAATGATCAGGACAAGGACCATGATCAAATAAAGTGGCAAACTTACGCCGGTGATTTTTGTGGACCAAAAACCTTCTTTTTTCTTTTCCTCAACTGCAGTTGCAGTTGTTGTTTTTTGTGCCATTTTTACAGATCCTTTCTTATTCTGTATCATATGAAAAAAGCCAAAGAAAAGCGGCAAAAGAGCAGGAGTTGGCTGGCCGCTGTTTTGCCGCAGTCGCTTTTTTCTTTTTAGACGTCATACAAAGTTTCTGTATGTTCTTTTACTATAACGATCTTAATCTTCTAAAGATTTATATTCAGGAACCCATTTAGCAGATTCAACTGCTTCTTTGATATCCGTGATTTCTTCACGATTCAAGTTTTGTGCGACAACTGATTTTGCGACAGTTTCAGCAATCGTTTGAGAAAATTCAGTGATTTTTGCTACTGGAGGCAAGATAGCTGCTCCTGGTTTTGTTACATCAACGATTCCGCCTAATGCTCGACTAGCTTGAGAAATGATTTCAGCATTTACTCGTGTAGCTGTTGAAGCAATCAAACCAAGTCCTAAACCTGGGTACATCAAAGCATTATTTGCTTGACCGATTTGGTAAGTTACACCATTATATTCAACATCAGCAGCAGGGATACCTGTTCCAACTAATGCTTTTCCGTCCGTCCATTCTATTAAATCTTTTGCTTTTGCTTCTGCCAATTTTGTTGGATTAGACAAAGGCATGATGATCGGACGTGGTGTATGAGCAGCCATTTCTTTCACGATTTCTTCAGTGAATGCTCCAGGTTGGGTAGAAGTACCAATCATGATTGTCGGATGGATCGCTTTTACAACTGCTTCTAAGTTTGTCAATTCATCAGCATTAGTGAATTCTGAGCGTTTGCGAGCGAATGGGATTTGACCAGGAGTCAATCCTTCTGTATCTTCAAACAATAAACCTTGTTTATCTACTTGATAGAAATGTTGGCGTGCTTCTTCTTCAGGTACACCTTGACGGATCATCTCATCTAAAAGGATGTTTGCGATACCCACACCAGCAGTACCAGCACCAAATGTCAAAATTATTTGATCTTTCAATTGTTCACCGGATATATTCAATCCGCCTAATACACCTGCTAGGACAACAATTCCTGTACCTTGGATATCGTCGTTGAAAGTAGTGATTTGATCTTCGTATTTTTCTAAGATCGCTGCAGCATTTCCTCGTCCAAAATCTTCCCAATGCAATAACAATTCTGGGAATAATTCGGTAGCTGATTGAACGAATTGATCGATGAATTCATAGTAAGTTTCGCCTTCTACACGAGCATGACGATTGCCTAAGTATAAGGGATTATTCAATAATTCTTCATTATTAGTACCAGCGTCGATCGATACAGGCAAAACTTGTGCTGGATTAATACCAGCAGCAGCAGTATAGACCATCAATTTGCCGATAGCGATGTCAACACCGTTCACACCCCAGTCGCCCATACCTAAGATTCCTTCTGCATCAGTCACAACAATCAAACGAATGTCTCGTCCATCTGCCGCGTTCTTCAAACTTGCTTTGATGTTTTCTGGTTCGTCGATTGAAAGAAATGCAGCATCTTGCGGTTTCAAGAAAATTTCGTTGTATTGTTCGATTGAATCCGCGACGACAGGATCATAAACGACAGGCATGAATTCAACTAAATGTTCGCCCATCAATTTATAAAACAACGTCCGATTCGTATTGAATAGATTCATTAAGAAGATACGTTTTTCCAAATCTGTTTGTTTGCTTAAGTATTGACCATAAGCTTGAACAGATTGTTGTTCCAGTGTTTGGACAGTACTTGGAAGCATACCAGTGATTCCATATTTTGCCCGTTCTTCTTTTGTAAAAGCTGTTCCTTTATTTAGAAAAGGATTATTTAATAAGTTTAACCCTGTAAGCATGAATGATTCCTCCTAAGTTTTAATACAAACGAAGTATAGAAGTCAGATGATGATATAGTCAAAAAGAGCAGGTATGATAAATTTTATTTATATGTAATATAGCCAAAAGAAATCAAAATAGCAGTATTTGTTCTTTTTATATCGACAATCCTTGCTTGAATACTATGCGTATCTCTTATATGCTAGAGAAAGAAAAGTAGAAGAATAAGGGATAGATGGAATGGATAAATAGGATTTCTGAGGAAAAAAGCACATGATAGCGTTGATAGGAGTCACCTATGTCAGGTGATAAAAATACATAAGTAGAAAATTAAGAGGAGGAAGAGAAAATGAAAGAAGTTCAATTGATTAGAAAAAGCGAACTATCAGAAGGCGGTTGCAATGCATGTGGCGTAGTAGAAGCGACAAGCTATACATTAAAATTAGATTCCAATCAAGCAATAATCTCTGAACTGACAGTAGGCGGTCTTGTGGACAGTCTGGCGCTTGCTGAAGGTTTTACTGGAGAAGATATTTATGAGATGTTTTCAGAAGTCCGTCAGTTAAAAAAAGGAGAAAAATGCATAGAGGTTCATCATGAGAGCCCGAATGTGAGGTTCAAACGTGGTTATAATGAGATGATCTTCAAGAATCATGTGTCTGATCACACTGAACTATATGAAATCGTGAATCAAATACTGTCTGGGCTTTTTGAATTAGGACCTTATGAGTTCAAGGAAGAAAACGGTAATCCAAAATTAAATGAAGAATGGCAAGAAACGATTGAAACACAAAGAAACAATCCACACTTATTTCAATAGTCTTCCACAGTATTTCGTAAAAATGTTGATGAAAAAGAAACACCGTGAATCAGAGGTCGTGAAAAAGCTGCCCTGCATCAAGTAATAAGAACAGCCAAACAAAAATAGCTCCTCCTATTTTTCGTTTGGTTGAACTTATTACCGCAGATGCAAGCTTTTGAACACCGTTTAAGAAAGAGGTCGTGAGCCTGCCGTTCAGCTCCGAGTCACAAGGAACAATTTCAAAAAACAGCTTCTCATGTTTGTTGAATATTGTGACTTGTGACCGAGGAGTTGGCAGGAGAACACCGTTTAAGGAAGAGACTGTGAAGTCAGAGTTCTGACCTGAGTATTAGAGAGACAAATGGCAAAATAGTTCCTCATATTTTGCCATTTTTTGAGCTAATACCGAGGGTCAGCTGATTGAACACCGTTTTATCGAGAGGTTGTGAAAAAGTCGCTTAGTTTCGAGTAGTAAGAAAAATTTTGTGAAAATGGCTTTCCACATTTTTGCATAAATTTGACTTAATACCGAGAAAATGGCTTTTGAACACCGTTTATTCAAAAAAAGGGACTTTGACACGAATTTTGTCAAAGTCCCATCGGTTTTTTATCTATTTTTATTACAATCATTTCTTCCAGAGTAGTGACATCTGGAATGGCTGAAATGTAAACAGATTATTTGCCTGTATCAATGTCGAAGAGTAATATAAAAAGTGTAAACGCTATCATATTGTTCATCATTCTAATTTTATAGAGAGAAGGCATTGAGATGGAAAAAACATATCAAGCAGGTACAAATGAAGGAATAGTAGATTTTATCAATATGGAAGATTTAGAAATCGCGGCTTCACAAGTGATTCCAGCTGGTGGTTATGGTTACATCAGCAGTGGTGCTGGCGACTTATTTACTTATCAAGAAAATGAACGGGCATTCAATCATCGTTTGATTATTCCTCATGTATTAAGAGATGTAGAATTACCCGATACAACTACACATTTTGACGAAGAAATACTGACTGCACCAATCATCATGGCACCAGTTGCTGCTCATGGATTAGCTCATGTGAAGGCGGAGAAAGCTTCTGCAAAAGGTGTAGCAGATTTTGGGACGATCTATACAGCAAGTTCTTACGCTTCTTGTACTTTAGAAGAGATAAGAGAAGCAGGCGGGGAGAAAGCACCGCAATGGTTTCAATTTTATATGAGCAAAGATAATGGAATCAATTTGGATATTCTTGAAGTGGCCAAGCGTAATGGAGCAAAAGCAATCGTATTGACAGCGGATGCAACAGTTGGCGGAAACCGTGAAACAGACCGCAGAAACGGGTTTACCTTCCCGCTGCCAATGCCGATCGTTCAGGCTTATCAATCAGGAGTAGGCCAAACGATGGATGCTGTATATAAATCTTCCAAACAAAAACTTAGTCCAAAAGATGTAGAATTTATCGCTGCTCATTCTGATTTGCCAGTCTACGTGAAAGGTGTTCAATCAGAAGAAGATGTCTATCGATCATTAGAATCTGGTGCTGGTGGAATTTGGGTATCTAACCATGGTGGCCGTCAATTAGATGGGGGGCCTGCTGCGTTTGATTCGTTGCAATATGTGGCAGAAGCAGTAGATAAACGTGTACCAATCGTGTTTGACAGCGGTGTACGACGTGGACAACATGTTTTCAAAGCAATCGCATCAGGTGCCGATCTTGTTGCTATTGGCAGACCCGTTATTTATGGATTGTCTTTAGGAGGAAGTACAGGAGTCCATCAAGTGTTTGATTTCTTTAAAACAGAATTGGAAATGGTCATGCAATTAGCTGGAACACAAACAGTAGAAGATATCAAAAAAATAAAATTGCGTGAGAATCGTTTTATTTAAGAAATAAATGACGAAAAAAATAGGAGTGCGGCAGATGATGCCGTACTCCTATTTTTATAGTTCAAGGATGTCACTAATAGAATAATTTGAAACGAAAAAATAAAATTGAAATATTTTTTCATACTTAATAAAAAAGGAAGAATATTCATGTAAACGATTTTATTGTTTTTTTCTCTTTTATACAAAAAGGGTCATAATTTCAAGTAAGCGGATGAATTCATGAGGATTTTTTGCATACTGTCTCTACTATACTTAGGTCACTAAGAAAAAGGAGTGATTTATTATGAAAAAGAACATGATTGGGACATTATTACTTTCAACACTTCTTCTAGGCGGCTTGGCAACACCAGCTTTTGCTGAGGGTCAAGCGACTTCAAAAGGAGATATTACCTTTACTGAACCAACAAATACCGTTGAGCTTCTTAACCCGACTGATCCTTCAAAACCAGTAGAGCCAGCAGATCCGGAAAATCCAGCAACTGGCCAGACAGGTTCTTTAACATTGGATGTAGTTCCTGAATTGCCATTTGGTACACACGAGATTGAAAGCGGAACAAAAACGTATCAAGTAGACGCTTCAAAAAACGATACACCTTATCTCCAAGTATCAGATCGTCGAGGTGTAGGTGCAGATGGCCAAGCACAAGGGTGGGACGTGACAGTTTCGGTTTCAGATTTTGTAAACGGTTCACAAGTTTTGCAAGGCGCTGAATTAGATTTTGGAACATCCACTGTGAAAAGTACGTCAGATAACGAAACCACTGCACCAACTAGTCAAGCTGTAACTGGGTTGAGTAAAGCAAGTGCAGCGACACCAATATTTACAGCAGCAAAAGATCAAGGTCTGGGAACATGGCTTTCTGTTTATGATCCAGCAAATATCACACTGAAAGTGCCGAAAGCAGCAGCTGGAACATTCACGGCTGATTTGACTTGGAACCTCGTGGCTGGCCCAGTAGCATAGAGTATGAAATAAATTCAACAAACTGCGGTGAAAATACTATAGGTGAAGGATCTTTTACCGCAGTTGTTGTTGAAAGGATGTGGTGGACAATGAATCAAAGTAAACGACTGTTTGTTTCGTTTTTTTCTATTTTAAGTCTATTTTTCATTTTTCCGTCAATCAGTCAAGCAAAGGATTCAGCAGGAGACTTTGGAATCAAACCGGTATTTCCAGAGAACCAAATAGATAAAGCAATCGGTTATTTTGATTTATTAGTGGCACCGGAACAAAATCAGACACTAGAAGTAATTATCAGCAATTCTTCAGATGAAGAACGAACATTTGAGGTCTCTGTCAATCCGGCGGTAACGAGTGATGGTGGAACGATCGATTATAGTCAAAAAAAAACAACGTTAGATGAGACATTGCCGTTTGATGTCCGTGACGTTTTGCTCATTGCGAAAAAGGAAATCAATGTATCAGCACATGCAGAAACAACTGTACCTATAGAAGTGAAAATCCCAGCAAAAAGCTTTAAGGGACGTGTATTAGCGGGTATTCATGTTTCACCTAAAGAAGAAGCTGAAACAGAAAATGCTACAGAAGGAGCACAAATCAAAAATCGTATTGCTTATAATCTCGCAGTCGTTTTACAAGAAAGTCAAGAGACGATAGAACCGGATCTGAAACTTTTATCAGGAGATTTGGACGAGGTCAACGCAAAGCCAATTGTTCAGCTTCGTTTCCAAAATCCTCAGCCTAGGATTATCAGCAATTTGATATTTACGAGCAAGATCTTTTATGAAAATCAGCTTTATATTGAAAATACCTCTAATGCATTTTTAGTTGCACCAAATTCGAATTTTCACTTGAATCTTGATTTAGCTGGTGATAAAGCAAAAGCCGGCGATTACCGCGCAGAAATCATAGCAAAATCAGGCGACAGTAATGAATGGCGATTTACACAAAACTTTACGATCAAAAAAGAAAAAGCACAAAAAGTAAATGAAAATTCCGTTTTTGCAGTACAAGAACAATCTTTCCCATGGCTTTATGCAGGATTGGTTGCTGCAGTTCTAGTGTTATGGTTGATTTTGCTGTTTTTGTGGGTCCACAAGAAAAAGAAAAAAGGAGAAACAACATGATGAGGTGATTTCGTTGAAAACATCGATCTTATTGGGAGGGATTATTGCAAGTTTGCTGTTCTTCAGCTGGCAAGAGCCAGTCCAAGCAGATACCAAAAGTTCAGGTACGATTACATTTTATGATCTAAGTCCAGTTCCGCATCCAAGTGGTTCAGTCAATGGCGCATCAAAACAGCAGACACAGCTACCGATTTATAAAGAATCTAATCAACATGGCGTATTCCCGGAGACGAATGAACAAAAGATCCGTTTTCTTTATTTGATCATTGGTATAGAATTATGGCTTCTTGCGTGGTTGTTGTTATGGAGAAGAAAGGAAAAGGAGGATGAACATGTTGCTACAAAATAAATTTTCATTTTTTTGCTCCTTCTTTTTTACTTCGTTTTTTGTTTTAAGTATATTTACCTTTTCACCTTCGGCAGAAGCTGTTGGAGCAACGCCTCCTGCCATTTCTTATGATCCATACACGTATGAAAATATCGTACCTCCAAATGGTGGACGTAGTGCAGTCAATGGCGGGAAGCTTGTCCAACTAACTGGGGCTAATCAATTGCCTAAATTGACTGCTACTTATTTGAACGATGGTTCAAATGATCCTTGGAAAGGTGGCACGGTCCGTTTTCATTGGGAAAGCCATGTGAAACTAACAAATGTACTTGATTTGGTGAATATCACTGCACAAGGATTTGCGTTTGTGGCGATCATCAATTTGCCGGAACATGTATCAAGCAGTGATGTATTAAAAGCAATTGACTGGAACAACGCCTACTTGTATATTGCCGGTGCCCCCATCAAGGTTACTAGCGGAAGTTTATTATCAGCAGGAAGCCATACCTTGCGTTTTGGGATGGGGTCGTGGGATACAAATACTCTATTGGCAGATATTATTGCTATTATTACGCGAGGCGAATTCAACGTGGACGATATCCCGCTTCAATTTGATGTTACAGCTAATGTAGCGAAGATGACAGAAAACGGAGATAAATATGATACGAGCCCAAACAAAGTTTTGACAAAAGGCAGATTACAGCCTTCTGTTTCGAAAAAGGCCGTTTTTTCTGTTGATTTTTATGATTCGAATAATATTATCCAAGATCGTATGTTCAATTCGATTTTAGCTCCAGCTGCAGGTAGATTTTATCCTAAATTAACTGGCGGAAACTTGAATCCAGGAGCATATGCATTTTCTGCAAGTGCAGAGATAAATACGTGGAATAGTTACATCTCACCAAGTGATTCAACAGGAAAATATAATACATTTGCTGATACCACAGAATACGTGGATGGAAATAACCAGAACCTTCCAGGCTCTACCAATAGTCGGACATTGACGATGGGGCTGACTGAAGGACGTTTTGATCAGTTGCCATTTAGTCGCTTTGATCGCGTAGTCAACTATTTTACAGGAAAAAACGTTACACAAGGAGCAATACTGACTCATACTCCAGCAAGCACAAGTGGATTGAATCAGACAGCCAATATCGTGTACAGTGGGAAAGATGCGCAAGGCGGATTGCTTTCTCCTGTTGCTTTAAAGGTATTGGAGCAGTACAAGCTAGACGGAACGGTTTTACCAACAAACTTAACAGCCGATAGTCAGTGGGGAAAGCTCCTTTCTTCTGCATCGTACCAAGTCACGGCCAATTGGTCAGCAACTGAACTAAAAAAGGATTCGATCCATTACAGGCTTTATTCGAAAGGAACCCAAAAATTAGCGACAGGATGGACAGATCAACTTTTCCAAACGATCCAATCAAATAACGGGGGTGTAAATACAGCTACTTCTACACTACCTGCATTGGCTTCAGGGCAATATTATTTTGATTATCGCTTGGTGGACGATGTACTTACTAACATGTATCCGTCTTTTGCGTACAAATGGCAGTCTGAACAAGCTGGAATCACCACTCTTCCTCAAATAACAGTGGCTAATTTTCCATCTGTGAGTGCAGATAGTCAGCTAAAAAACCTTAGCAGACAACCTGAGACAGGAGATCCCCTGTCTGCTCTATCAGGAGATACGATTCAAGAAAATGTGACATTCACGTTAACAAAATCTGGGGATGCGATAACCGACAAAAAAATCACGATCTCACTTCCTGAAAATACTACTTATATCAATGGTTCCTTAAAATTAAATGGTACAACTATCGCAGATACCGGCATTCAACAAGGAGTTTCTGTCCCAGCAGATCTATTGAGCAAAATAGGAGATACCATTCATTTTACTTACAACTATCAATTAAATACTGTAGATACTTCTGTACAATCCGTCAGCATACTGACAAAGGCAGCTGTACTTTCCAGCAATATTACATTAGCAGATGGTGCTAAGCTTCCTAACCCAGTTGTCCAAACATCTGCTAAAACAATTCTTGTCCCCAAACAAGAATTAACATTAGTTAATGTACCAGATGATTTTACATTTGGTAACGATCTCCCCAAACCGTTGAAGACAAGTTATTATGAAGCAAAAGGCGATTTTTCTTTTGATGTACGGGATACTCGGCTTCCAAGCACATCTCCTTGGCAACTGACAGGTACATTGACTTCTTTATTTAAGAATGATCAAGGTCAAGAATTAAGCGGAACAAAATTATACTTCAATCATTCTGGATTAAAGCAATTGATTCAGCAAGGTCAAAACACGTTGATTTATGAGAGTGATGGAACAGCTAAAGGAGAGGTTCTCGTTGACTTTCCCGATACCGATGGTTTACTCTTAGAGGTAAATAGCAGTACGAATGCTCAACCTGGCGCAACGTATCAAGGCATGGTCACATGGGAACTGACAGCTGGGCCAACCAGCTAAGTGATTAGAATTTGTATGGATCTGTGATAACTGTCACAGATCCTCTTTTTCAAGGATGAGAAGGAAACTTCTGCTGTTAAAATCAGAAATGCTTGGAGGAGTGGACTTGGAACTTTTCAGTTTGCTTGAAAAAAATGAACAACGGCAAATCAAACTTTTCCAACTTTTATTAGAGGAAAAAGGAGAGGTTTCCGTTAATAACGTACTTACCCGCTTATCAGTTGATCGGGCTACCTTGAAAGAAGATCTGTTTTATTTACAAGCTAACTTGGAAAATATCAAACAATTGGAAATTGTTATCCAAGAAGGGAATATTTTATTAATCAGACATGGAAATATAGCAGCAGTCGATGTTTATTATCATTGCTACTTGCGCTATTCTACAAAATATCAGATACTTCTTTATCTGTTGGAAAATGGCTCATTTGATCGGCAGAAACTTGTCATGGAACTTAATATCAGTTCGGCTACTTTGTCTCGCAGAGTGAAGGAATTAAATGATTCTTTAAATGAGTTTCATCTGAAAATAAAAAGCGGGCGGCTGACCGGTCCAGAAAGTCAAATTCGTTATTTTTATTTCCAATTATTTTGGTTTGGACGTCCCTATCTTGAAAACAAAAAAGAATACAGTGATTTATCAGGAAACACTTTTTTAGATCTGCTGCAAAAAGAGTTTAGTTTTGCTATTACAGAAGAAGGACGATTGAAATTTGAAATATGGCTTTCCATTATGAAGAAGCGAATGCGCTGTACGAAAAAATCCAAACCAGATTATAGCAATCTTCCTGTTGGATTGTTTCAAACGACACAATTTTTATTGGACCTCCATACATTTTTGACCCGTTACTTCTTTCAATATGCCTTTCCTTGGAATCAAAATGAAACGTTGGTTTTTTATCTTTTCATGATCAGTAACTTTACATTAGATACACATAACTCGCATGTCCAGGAGTTTTTGATAAGCGAAAAATACAAAGACGACGTAGTAGCTCAATTGAATCGAACGTTTAAACAATCGATAGAAGAATATTTCTCTTTTTATGTTTTTCCAGAAGAGATTTCGCAAAAGATTGCGTTGACAGTGATGCAAAACCACGCTCATTTTGCCTATTTTAGAGGATGGATGAATATTTTTGGCCAAGAAGGATTAAAACAGCGGTTAACTGAAGTAGAAGATAAACAATTCCTGGTTTTATGTGAAAGATTGGTCAGACAAACATTTGCTATTGTTGATTTTACTGAAGTAGACGAGGAAAATGCCCGCTTTGAATTATTTGCTCGCTATGCATCTATTTTACGGACGCTGATCAAGCAGTTAGAATTACGTCTGCAAATTGCTTATGATCTTCCTTATGAAAGGCTAATGGCGGATATCGTGAAAGAAATCATCCAGGAACAATTGCTGAATACGATCAAATATGATTTAGTCGAATACGAGAAAGAAAAGCAGTATGATATCATTTTGACTAGCCAATTGAAAGAGTACCCGTCACAGAAGTCCGCTAAAGTTTTTGTATTCACTAGCAACGAATATAATTATGATTTCCCCTATTTGAACCAATTTTTAAAAGAATGTTATTTAGAAAAATTGAATTTAAGGATGAATAAAACATGAAAATCGTGATCATTGGTGCTTCCCATGCAGGCATCACAGCTGCCCTAAATCTAAGAAAACTTCAACCGAAAGCAGAAGTTTTACTGATCGATGAAGATCATAAAGATGGACTAGGCTATGTTTCAAATGGAATCAACCTTTATTTAAAAGGAAAGATACGTAGTTTAGCTGAAGTTGCCCATAACATGCGGACTCTTCAAGAAAGTGGGGCAAAACTGATCACCGAATGGAGAGTAACTGAACTTGATCCAGACAAACATCAGCTCATCCTCGCATCCAAAGAAGGAAAAAACGAGACCATAACCTATGATAAATTAATCGTAGCGACAGGTTCCTCTCCTGTCACCTTGTATAAACAAATTGAAGCTGAAAATGTCTACACCTATAAAAATCTAGTGCAATCTAAGCAAGTACTTGCCGCTTTAAAAGAAGCAAAAGAAGTAGTGATCTTCGATGCTGGTTACATTGGATTGGAATTAGCAGATGCTTTGAGAAATAAAGGATACATTATTCATCTAGTTGATTATATGCCGAATGTTTTATCAAGATATTTCGATAAGGATATGATCAACAGTTTTCAAAATCAGCTGCAAACTAAGCAAATAAATTTTTATCCAAATGAATTCTTGATCGATTGGAAAAAATCAGAAGAGAAAGTAGTATCCGTACAACTTCTGTCTCAAACAATAAAGGCAGATATGGTCATTTTTTCTGCCCAAACTCGTCCTAATACGACATTGTTAAAAGAAAAAGTGGCTTTGTATGAGGATGAGACTGTGATAGTCAATGAATATCTGCAGACAAGTGATCCGGACATCTATGCGATTGGAGATATCGTCCCAGTCAGTTTTGACAAAAATAAACGGCATCTCTTTTTACCTTTAGTTACTCGAGCTGTACATATGGCAAGAGCAGTAGCGCTAACTTTGAGTGGTCAGCCAACCGCTTACGACCTCAGACAAAAGATAACAGCAGCAGTCATTATAGACTACTTTTTAGGAACTGTAGGGCTGACAGAAGATGAAGCGCCATTCTTGGAACAAAATACCGGTTCGTGTTCAGGAGAATTTGATCTATTTCCACAATACGATGAAGAAAATAAAACAGTAAATGCAAAGCTGATCTACCATCCGGATACATTAGAAATAATTGGCGGACAGCTGATAAGCCAAGAATTCTTATTATCAGATTTGAACCTGCTTGCGGATATCGTGAAACACAAAACTACGATTCCACAGTTAGCAGTTGAGGATTTTGGATTTCTGTCTGAATATACCCCTCGTTTTCACTACCTTAATGAGTTAGCTTTTAAAGTACTAGCTAAAAGAGCAAATAGCAATAGAGTAGATAAAAGACTGTGAGAAACATCACGGTCTTTTATTGTGTGGGGATATAATAAATATTAATCAATCGAGAATAAAAAAATTCATATAATGAAATAGCGGAAGAATTTTTTGAGCTTAATATTCGCCAAAAATTTATCAAGTGATAAAATTGTTGTATAAAATGATTATTTCAGGAGGAGGAGTTAAATGTTTTTAGCATTAAATGAAATTATGCATTCAAAGTTACGTTATGCGTTAGTTGCAGGGGTGATGTTTTTGATTGCCTACCTGGTATTTTTTTTGACTGGGTTAGCTTATGGCTTAGCTCAAGATAATCGAACAGCAGTCGACAAGTGGGAGGCAGATTCGATTGTGCTTTCGAAAGATGCAAATTCAAATCTAGGGATGTCCATGATTACTAAGAAGATAGCAGAAGAAGTCGAAGGTGGGAAAGTGGCGTATCTTGCCCAGACACCTGGAGTCGTGACTAGTAAAGACAGTACAGAAGAAGGAAAAATCAATGTTAGCTTCTTCGGTATCGATAAAAATCAATTCATCATGCCCAATCTTGTTGAAGGAAAAGCTTTTGATAACGATGATGAGGCAGTAGGCGATATTAGTTTGAAAGAAGAATATGGTCTAGCCGTAGGAGATACAGTTAAGTTATCTGGTAGTGACAAGACGTTTAAACTAACTGGCTTTACGGATCATGCCAAATTCAATGTCTCACCAGTTCTCTATACAACCATCAATGCTTACCAAGAGATCCGCTTCGAAAAAGAAGATACAAGTGAAAATGCACGGATTAACGCAATAGTTGTCAGAGGTAAAATCAGTAATTTACCTGAAGATTTAGAACAGATCAAAATTTCTAAATTCATCAATGAATTACCTGGATATAATGCGCAAGTATTGACTTTTGGATTTATGATCGGATTTTTGATCGTTATTGCGGCTATTGTGATCGGGATTTTCATTTATGTACTGACGATGCAAAAGATTAATATCTTTGGTGTAATGAAAGCACAAGGGATCACAGGAGGATTTATTGCGCGTTCTGTAGTGGCACAAACATTTATTTTATCATTTGTTGGTATTCTTCTTGGTCTATTAGGAACAGTGGGAACATCCCTTGTTCTACCTGATGCGGTTCCATTCCAAAGCAATTGGCTGTTTTTTGGCGTCATTAGCTTGTTGATGTTAGTAGTAGCTGTGTTAGGCGCACTATTTTCTGTTCGGACAATCGTAAAAATCGATCCGTTGAAGGCAATTGGATAAGAAGGAGGAAGAGCATGAAAGCAATAGAATTTAAAGAAGTAGAAAAAAGTTTCCAAGATGGCGACCAAGTAGTTAAAGCATTGAAAGAAACAACCATGAGTATCGATAAAGGGGAATTTGTTGCAATCATCGGTCCTTCTGGTTCAGGTAAAAGTACTTTTTTGACTTTGGCAGGCGGATTGCAGACGCCTAGCAGTGGCTCTGTATTTATCAATGATCAAGAATTCAGTAATCAAAAAGAAAGTGAACGCGTTAAACTACGTTTTAAAGAAATTGGCTTTATTTTGCAAGCTTCCAATCTGGTTCCTTTTCTGACAGTAAAAAAGCAGTTATTATTAGTAGATAAGATCAAACATGAACATCGTCAAAAAGAAGCAAACGAATTATTTGAGCAGCTTGGCGTGGATAAGTTGATCAACAAGTATCCAGAAGAACTATCTGGTGGAGAACGGCAAAGGGTCGCAATCGCTCGTGCATTGTACAATGATCCGTCCATTATTCTAGCAGATGAACCAACTGCTAGTTTGGATTCAGAAAAGGCACGAGAAGTAGTCGATATCTTGGCAAAAGAATCAAAAGACAAAAATAAAGCAACGATCATGGTTACTCACGATACACGGCTGATTGACAAATGCGATAGAATATTTATGATGGAAGATGGTGTATTGAAAGAAAAAGAATAACCAAAAAGCAGGTGGAAAAATGATCCATCGATACAATAAAGATACACAGCAAAAAATTTTGAAAGAAGCGACTGACTTGTTTATGTCCAAGGGATATCTCGGCACTTCAACAAGAGAGATCGCACAAAAAGTTGGGATCACCCAGCCCAATCTCTATCATTATTTCGGTGATAAAGAAAAACTATATACGGCAGTTTTAGAAAACCACTTAAAAGATGTTGGAAAAGCTTTGAGAGAAATCGTTCAAACAAGCGAAACGGGATTTCAAGTGACCTTGACAAAAATGGCGCAGTTTTTGATTGAGACACATCTGGTCGATTTGTTTCTGATGCTTCACGATCTTGAAAGCAATCTTTCAAAGGAAACAAGAGATCATCTTTTCTTTCTATGGAAGAAAAATTATCGTGAACCTTTTGAAGAAATCTTTTCAGCAAACCAATCTGTGCTAAGAAATGGGATTTCAAAAGAAATCGCAGCAAGGCATTTTTTCTTAGTGTTAGCACCTTACATCACCCGGTCGAAAAGACCTGTGGAAGAACCGCTAAATGTGGCGCAATTGATCGATTTATATTTGAATGGTGTATTAGGAGAAGCGTAAAGCTGTTATATAGGGAGAAAAATAGTTAGGTGAAGAAGCAAGATATGACGAAGATCGTTATATCTTGCTTTTTTATATAGGTAGTTTTTCATAAATACAAATTTGTTATTCTCTCATGATTATCAGGGTATATTTTTATTTATTATGTCGGTGTTCCAGGAAGTGTTTTAATTTAATAACGAAGAAATTAATTGTTTGTAGAATGAAGGAAACTATTTATTGGGTAGATGAATCACCACGAATAGTCAAAAGGAGATTTCAGGATATGCCAAAAATGAAAAAAATCATTTTAGCAGTAATGTTATTTTCTACGGTTATATCTTTTACAGCCCCTTTTTTGCGTACTTAAGCTGATTTTAAGTTTTGGCCCTTAGTCTGGATCTACGAGGTGAGAGTCAAGAATGAAAAAAATAATTGGAGCTTTTGTATTTGCAATCATTATCATTATTATCTGTTTTCAAATAGATGTTTTTGGTCAAAAAAAGATAGTTGGACAAACGGTCAGCAGTACGAACAGTACGGTTACAAAGACAAAGGAATCATCTGATGACACAGAACAAGAGACATTAATCAAAATCGGAAAAAATGACCGTACACTATATACAGATGACTCGCTAACTACCCCACTTGCAACTATAAACGGCGGAGAGCTGGCGGAGTTTCTTTCTGAAACAAAAAATGCTTATCAGATCAAGACAAATGATGGCTATACTGGATATTTAGCCCTCGAAGATGGAACCAAAGTCACAAAGAATATACAAACAAAACCGGAAGAGCTATCTGATGCAGTGATTGTATTAGATCCTGGGCATGGCGGAAATGATACTGGGGCATTAAGCAATGATGAACAAACAGAAGAAAAAGATATAACATTAAGTACAGCCATAAAAGTAAAAAAGGCGCTAGAGGATGCTGGAGCAACGGTTTATTTGACCCATACTACAGATGAATTAGTACAGCTTGGAGATATATGCGACTACAGTGAAGAAAAAAAGGCAGATGTCTTTATCAGTTTACACGCAGACTCTACGGAATATGCGAATGAAGCAACTGGAATCACGACATATTATTACTATGGACAAGAGGAAACATTAGCACAGACAATTGCTGACTCCTTCACTGATCTGCCTCTGGATTCAAGAGGAATCTCCACTGGGAACTATCAAGTTCTTCGAGAAAATCTTCAACCTTCTATTTTAATCGAGATGGGTTATATGAATAATGATAGTGATTTAAAGGAATTAGTAACAGACAGTTATCAGCAGCAGATTGCTGCAAGTTTGACACAAGCATTGACCACTTATTTTCAGTAATAAATAAGCCCAGCCAAACAAAAATAGCTCCTCATATTTTTCGTTTGGCCGGGCTTATTATCGCAGATGCAAGCTTTTGAACACCGTTTAAGGAAGAGGTTGTGAGCCTGCCGTTTAACTCCGCGTCACAAGGAGCAATTTCAAAAAACAGCTTCTCATGTTTGATGACTATTGTGACTTGTGACCGAGGAGTTGGCATGAGAACACCGTTTATTCGGAACAAGGGACTGTGACATGACTTTTGTCACAGTTCCATTATTTTTTTAGTAGCTTCAAAGCTTTTTCTGTATTGGCAAAATGAAGTTTGGCATATTTTTCAAGCATAGGCATGCCGCCTTTCTCCAATAGTTTTGCCGCTACTTGGTCAGATTTCGTTCCAGCTCCTGACGGAAGGGTGATTCCAGCTTCAGCTGATGCTTTGTCTAACTCTTCCAAAAAGCTGGCACGACTGATGATAGAAGCAGCAGCAACAGCTAAATGATATTGTTCTCCTTTAGTAACGAAGTACAGTTTTTCTTGTAATTGATTTTTTTCTAAACGCGCATATTTTTTAAAATTTGCTTCCGGCGTAAACTGATCGATCAAAATCGCTTCTGGTTTTTCTGGCTCGATTTTTTTTAGCAGCAAATGGATCGCTTGATTGTGCAAAGCGACTTTCATCCGAACGGCATTGTATTTTGGTTGGATCTCATTGTATTTTTCTGGAGATAAGACAAGCAGTTTATAGGGGATGGTTTTTTTTAAGATGTCAGCAAGCTGGATGATTTGGCTATCTTTTAACTCTTTTGAATCTCTAACACCAAGTTTACGTAATTCTGCAAGCTGATCACGTTTCACATAAGCAGCACATACTGTTAGCGGACCGAAATAGCTGCCATTTCCGACCTCATCACTACCTAAAACGGATAATTGACTGATATTTTTTGGCAAAGAAGAGGCTGTTTTTGCTGGCTTGGCTTGTTTATCCTGTGCCTCCCCCCATTTATCAGCTTCTATTGCTGCATTCGTACCTTGAAACATCACTTTTCCGGATGTATAAGCGGTAATGGTCGTCCCGTCTTTTTTTGCAGCAAAGCTAGTATAAGGAATCTGTTTATTTAACAAATAAGAGCGATAGTATGCTTTCATTTGACTAAGTTGGTCGTTTGTTGCTTTGATAATGACGTTGCTCATAAAATTCTCCTCGTTTTTATACATAAAACTATACCGCAACTCACGACTTTTCGTTTTCTAAGAGATTGCGAGACATAGCATTTTTTTAAAGTTTATCATATAATAGTTAAGTATGTGAAAAATATTTGTGGAGAACGGTGAAAGAACCAACTTCATGGTACACTAAATAAAACTTTCATCAAATAGGAGGAAATGATTCGTATGGCGCACGAAAAAACACGCTACAAAGCGGTTATTGCCAACCAAACATATACTATTATCGGACGGGAAACCAAGCATCATATGGATATCGTAACGAAGCTGATTAATGAACAGTTAGCAGAATTGAAACAATTATCACCACAAATGGATAATGAACAAGCAGCAATCTTGATGGCTGTCAATGCGCTTTCGGATCAATTGAAGAAACAAGAAAGAATCTTGGAGCTGGAAGAAGAAACAGCAGAATTAAAGAAAAAAATGATCAAATTTACAGAGCTTGAAAATCGTGTGAAACGCATTGAAGCAATCGAGAACGAAGCTCGGGAAGTATTGAAAGAAAATGGTCAAGCAGATCATACCATTAAAAATCATGTGGAAGCACAACAGATTTTAAACGAGAAACGAAAAGGACAAATTAAACAAAAATCTTCTAATTAAGATCCTTTTATCAAAATAAGAAAAATTTAAAAAAGTTAGAAGAGAAAGGAACGTAGCATGCTGAGTTTGCTAATTTTATTTTTATTGCTAATTGCGTTTTTTTCTGGAGCACGTCGCGGGTTTGCTTTGCAAATCATATTCGCGATTGGATATGTATTGTCATTTATTGCTGCCCAGCATTTTTACAAACCATTAGCAAGTCATTTGGAATTATACATTCCATACCCAGCTGTCACCCCAACATCAAAGTTAGCATTTTTTGATCAGGTATTTGCCTTTCACCTAGATGAAGCTTTTTATGCAGGAACTGCTTTTCTGATTATTTTGCTAATTGGCTGGCTGCTTACCCGATTTGTGGGGGTTTTTGTCCATGGATTGACGTATGTGCCGATCTTGAGACAGGTAGACTGGATTGCAGGAGGCATCCTGTCACTAATCATGGCTTACGTTACTATATTTTTGATTTTGCAGTTACTTGCCTTTGTTCCATTAGATGTGGTCCAAAATCAATTCGGCGAGCATAGTTTCGCTCGTTTTATCGTTGAGAGAACGCCATTTCTTACCCACAAGATGTATGAGCTTTGGGTAACGAATATTTTGAATTAAGGAAAATAGTGCTGGAAAATATTTCGTTTTTTGTACAGAGTAGTTTATTTAAGAAGGCTGCGTAGCGTATGTCCGGCACAGCTCTTTTTTCATAGTGAAAGATAAGGTGATAAAATGAATAACCGAATCCTTGAAACATTGGAATTTGAAAAAGTCAAACAGATGGTCAGACAATTTGTAGTGACTGCACAAGGAAAAGAAGAACTGGCAGAATTGGTACCAGTGAGTGAGAAACAAACGATCACAAACTGGCTTCAAGAAACTGAGGATGGATTGAAAGTGCAACGTCTGCGAGGCGGGATCCCTATACCTAAACTTGAAAATATCCGTCCCCATATGAAACGGATCGAGATCGGAGCAGACTTGAATGGAGTGGAGCTTGCACAAGTTTCCAGAGTATTGTCTACGACAAGCGAATTGAATCGTTTCATTGATGATCTTTCTGACAGTGAAATCGAATTTGCACGTTTGTATATGTGGGCAGATCAGTTAGTCACGATCCCTGTTTTGAGCCGCCGTTTAAAGGAAGCAATCGATGAAGACGGACGCGTGACTGATGACGCTTCTCCTGAGTTAAAGAGCATAAGACAGAACATTCGGCGAAGTGAACAAGCTGTTCGTGAACAGTTAGATGGGATCGTCCGTGGGAAAAATGCAAAGTATTTAAGTGATGCGATCATCACCATGCGAAATGACCGCTACGTTATCCCAGTCAAACAAGAATACCGCGGTGTATTTGGCGGTGTAGTCCACGATCAAAGTGCTTCAGGACAGACTTTATTTATTGAACCAAAACAAGTGGTGGATTTGAATAATCGTTTGCGTCAATACCAAATCGCTGAACGAAATGAGATTCAACGTATTTTAAGTGAACTTTCTGCTGAACTTGTTCCCCATCGTCAAGAAATCATCCACAATGCTTATGTGATTGGTAAAATGGATCTGATGAATGCAAAAGCACGATTTGGTAAAGAAGTAAAAGCTATCGTGCCGGGAATCAGTGAAGACAATCATGTCGTCTTGAAACAAGCAAGACATCCACTGATCGATCAGGAAAAAGTAGTTTCTAATGACATCACAATCGGAAAAGACTATCAAGCCATCGTCATTACAGGACCTAACACAGGCGGGAAAACGATCACGTTGAAGACTTTAGGTCTGTTACAACTGATGGGGCAAGCAGGATTACCGATTCCTGCAGGTGAAGAAAGTCAAATCGGTATTTTTGAGGAAGTATTTGCGGATATAGGAGACGAACAGTCGATTGAGCAAAGTCTATCGACCTTTTCTTCTCATATGACGAACACTGTAGATATTTTATCAAAAGTCAATGAAAAAAGTCTGGTATTATTTGACGAGCTCGGTGCAGGAACAGATCCGCAAGAAGGTGCTGCTCTAGCAATCGCAATCTTAGATGATCTTGGTAAAAAGTCTGCTTATGTGATGGCAACAACGCATTATCCTGAATTGAAAGTTTATGGATACAATCGGGCAAATACGATTAATGCCAGCATGGAGTTCGATGTGGATACACTAAGTCCAACGTATCGTTTGCTGATTGGCGTTCCTGGACGAAGCAATGCGTTTGAAATCTCTAGCCGATTAGGTCTTGATACAGAAGTTATTGATGAAGCGAAGCAGTTGATGAATGATGAGAGCCAAGATTTAAACGAAATGATCACAGATTTAGAGAATCGCCGGAAAATGGCAGAGACCGAATATCTGGAAATGCGTCATTTTGTTTCTGAGGCACAAGAACTTCACGATGATTTGAAAGAAGCTTACAGCTATTTCTTTGAAGAACGTGAAAAAGAAATGGAAAAAGCAAAGAAAAAAGCAAACGAAGTCGTGTCAGAGGCGGAAGAAAAAGCAGAAAAAATCATTGCTGATATTCGTAAAATGCAACAGCAGATTGGGCAAGGAAATGTGAAAGAGCATCAGTTGATCGATGCAAAGACCCAATTAGCAAATCTACATCAAGAAGAAACTTTGAAGAAAAATAAAGTATTGAAGAAGGCGAAAGAACAAAAAACGTTGAAACCGGGAGACGAAGTGTTGGTTACGACTTACGGTCAAAGAGGGACGCTTTTACGTAAAAACGGGAATCAGTGGCAAGTAGAAATCGGTATATTAAAAATGAATGTGTCCGAAGACGAGCTGACGCCTGTTGCTCCTCAAAAAGAGCCGACACAACGAGTTATCCATGCTGTACGATCTGAATCTAGTAGTCACGTGCCGAATCAATTGGACCTTCGAGGAAAACGATACGAAGAAGCGCTAAGTGAGGTAGATCAATATTTGGATTCTGCCATTCTAGCTGGTTATCCTCAAGTGACTATTGTCCACGGAAAAGGAACAGGCGCACTTCGCAAGGGAATTACTGATTATCTTAAAAACCATCGGAGCGTCAAAAGCTTTGAGTTTGCACCGGCAAACCAAGGCGGAAATGGTGCGACAATTGTTAAATTTAAGTAAAGCTTACTAAAGGTAAGCAGATGGTTCGCTATCCAAGTATAGAAATGCTATACTAGTCATAGATTTTAAAAATGGAGGTCTTTGATATGTCACAAGTAATTACAGATAAGACATTTAATGAAGAAACAGATAAAGGACTTGTATTGATTGATTTTTGGGCAACTTGGTGTGGTCCATGTCGTATGCAAGCACCGATTTTGGATCAGTTGGAACAAGAATATGATGAAGAAGAATTCAGAATTGCTAAAATGGATGTGGATGAAAATCCAGAAACTCCTCAACAATTCGGTATCATGAGCATTCCAACATTAATGTTGAAAAAAGATGGTCAAGTAGTAGAAAAAGCTGTTGGTGTTCATTCAAAAGAACAACTACGTCAAATGATCGATCAATATTTATAAAAACTTACAGCAAAAATAAGCTGAGGGTGGGACTGAATCCAGTTCCGTCCTCGGTTTTTTTGCGGTTGAGTTAAGGTTATTCAAATTAATATTTTTTGAGTATAATTACGTTGTCAGGCTGGATTGTTTTTTTGACAGACATGCTATAATAACTTTAATTGAATATGAAGGGGAGTACCAGATGAACGAACGAATCAAAAACAAATTAGCTTTACTTCCTGATCAGCCCGGCTGTTACTTGATGAAAGATAAAAATGGAACGATCATTTATGTCGGCAAAGCCAAAATATTAAAAAATCGTGTCCGCTCATATTTTACTGGCAGCCATAATACGAAAACGGAACGGCTTGTTAGTGAAATCGAAGACTTTGAATACATCGTTACAGAATCGAATATCGAAGCATTGCTCTTAGAGATCAATCTGATAAAGAAAAATGATCCTAAATACAACATTATGTTAAAGGATGATAAAACCTATCCTTTCCTTAAGATAACGAATGAAAAATATCCCCGTTTGGTGATTACTCGTAAGGTACTAAAAGACAAAGCACTGTATTTTGGACCATATCCTGATGTCGGTGCGGCGAATGAGACAAAGAAGATCCTCGATCGATTATTTCCTCTGAGAAAATGCAAACCTAGTCAGACGAAGGAGCCTTGTCTTTACTATCATTTGGGACAATGTCTGTGTCCTTATTATTTCGACGTAGATCCGAAAGTCTATACGAAAATCGTTGATGAAGTGAAAAACTTTTTAAACGGAGGACACGAAAAAATCGAGTCAGAGATCCATCAGAAAATGGAAAAAGCTGCTGAAAATATGGAGTTTGAAAAAGCTGCAGAGTACCGAGACCAGATCCGTGCCATTGAGACAATCATGACTCGCCAAAAAATGACAAATACTGATTTACTGGATCGAGATGTATTTGGTTATGCGATTGACAAAGGATGGATGTGTGTCCAAGTGTTTTTCGTAAGACAAGGAAAGCTAATTGAACGAGATGTTTCAATGTTTCCTTTCTATAACGAAGCAGAAGAAGATTTCTTGACTTACATCGGTCAGTTTTATCAGGAAAATGAGCATTTCATTCCTAAAGAAGTCTTGATTCCTGATACGATCGACAAGCCAAGTGTAGAAGCTTTATTAGCTACGAAAGTGCTGCAACCAAAACGAGGAGAAAAGAAAAAATTAGTTGAATTGGCGAATAAGAATGCCTCAGTTGCTTTGAATGAACGGTTTGATCTGATTGCCAGAAAACAGGAACGGACGATCGGAGCAGTTGAACGTTTAGGAAACGCGATGAATATCCCGACCCCAATACGTATCGAGTCTTTTGATAACTCTAATATCATGGGGACGAATCCTGTGGCTGCGATGGTCGTATTCATTGATGGAAAACCGGCAAGAAAAGAATATCGGAAATATAAAATAAAAACAGTCAACGGACCGGATGATTATGCATCAATGAGAGAAGTCATCTATCGCAGATATTCGCGAGTGATTCGCGAAGGGTTGCCTTTACCTGATTTGATCTTGATCGATGGAGGAAAAGGACAAGTAGATGTGGCAAAAGATGTCTTAGAAAATCAATTAGGAATCGATATTCCTATTGCTGGCATGGCAAAAAACGATAAACATAAAACAAATGAGTTGCTATTCGGTACAGATTTGGCTGTAATACCGCTTGAGCGAAATTCACCAGAGTTTTTCTTACTCCAGCGAATCCAAGATGAAGTCCATCGATTCGCAATCACTTTCCATCGGCAGCTACGCAGTAAAAACAGTTTTGCTTCCCGATTAGATGAAATTGAAGGGTTAGGACCAAAACGAAAAAAAATGCTGCTTAAAGAGTTCAAATCGTTGAAAAATATCACAGCAGCCACGACAGAAGAATTACAAGAAATCGGACTGCCGAAAAATGTCGCACAAAACGTATTTGATAAATTACATCAGGAATGAGGAAAGGGCACTTTACAAAGAAAGTAAAGTGTCCTATCATTTTATGTACAACAAAAAGAGCGTTTACGTTTTGTTGGTAAATAATAAATCGCTTACGTCTGGTGTCTAAGGATATATGTGATTTCTTGAAGAAGGAGTGAAGAAATGTTAGAAGTCAAGGATCTTGTTAAAACTTTTGGGAACTACACAGCTGTCGATCATGTCTCTTTCCAAATCCCCGATGGAAAAATCATGGGGCTAATTGGCCAAAACGGGGCTGGGAAGACAACGACTTTTCGTTTGATCTTGGATTTTTTGACACAAGACCAAGGAGAAGTGTTATGGAATGGCCATCATCTTGGGGAGAAAGATTATGATGTCATCGGTTATCTTCCGGAGGAACGGGGACTTTATCCGAAAGTAACGATTCAAGACCAACTGCTTTATTTTGCAGAACTTAGAGGGAAATCAAGAAAAGAGATTGAACCAAAAATCGATTTTTGGATGGAAAAATTTCAGGTAAAAGGGAAAAAGACGGATAAAGTAAAATCTTTGTCTAAAGGAAATCAGCAAAAAGTCCAGCTGATCGCCACGTTAATCCATGAACCTAAATTGATCATTTTGGATGAGCCATTCAGCGGGTTAGATCCGGTAAATGCTGAATTGCTAAAAGATGGAATATTGGAATTGAAAAAACATGGTTCATGTGTCATTTTTTCTAGCCACAATATGGATAATGTAGAAAAAATCTGCGATCATTTGATCATGTTGCGAAACGGAAAAATGGTTTTGAATGGAAAAGTACATGAGATTCGTGAATCATTTGGCCGTACGAAGTTATTCTTGGAATCTGGTTTAAGCCAACAGGAAGTAGAAGAAATCGAAGGCGTGAAAAAAGTGATCCTTCATGAAGACAATACATTAGAGATTACCTTAGAAGATCCTGAAGCTGGGAAAGAAATCTTTACTCGTGCGACTCAGTTCGGCTACATTCCTATGTTTAACCAGCAACCGCCAACTTTGGAAGAGATTTTCAAATTGAAAGCAGGTGAAATCGATGCGTAAGTTTTGGATTATTACCAAAGATGTCTATTTAAAAAATGTTAAGTCGATTTCTTTCTTGATCATGATATTAGTCCCTTTTATCATGCTGGGTATCATTTATGTAGCAGGAAACTTTGCTCAACAAAATAGTGATGTCAATAAAATCGGCGTATTGGCTGATAATGAGCAAATCAGTCAGCAAATGAGCCAAGTCAAAACAGATGATTTTGAGTTCAAAGCAGTTGATTCTGAAGAAAAAGCACAAAAAGAGCTTTCGGAAGAAAAAATCGATGCGTATTTAGTAGTCTCAACTGAGAATGATAAGATAAATGGGATGCTTTATAGCGAAAATTCATTAGGACAAAGTACACAACTACTGATACAACAACAACTGACTGGCTTGCAATCGATGCTTCGAGCGAGTCAATTAGGCATTTCACCAGAAGAAGTAGCTAGCTTGAGCCAACAAGCAAGTTTGACTCGACAAAAAGTCAATTTTGATTCAAAAGGAAAAATGACAGTCGGAGAAGATAACTCGACAGTCCAATATGTCGTAAGTTATGTAGCAACGATTGTCTTGTTCATTATTATTTTGACGTATGCGCAGATCATTGCACAAGAGATCGCTTCTGAAAAAGGCACGCGGATCATGGAAGTGATCCTGTCCAGTACGACTGCACAAAAGCATTTTTACGGAAAATTAACAGGTGTTTTACTTGTTGCATTAACGCAAATGGCATTATACGGTATTATTTTTGGTATAGGATACAGTCAATTCAAAGATATGGAAATGGTCAAAAATATATTAGACGGTATCTCATTGGATAACTTGATTGGACCATTCTTGTGGTATTCTCTTCTATTCATGATCTTTGGCATTTTGATTTTTTCTGTTTTAGCAGCTTTATGTGGCTCTTTGGTCAACAAAGCAGAAGATACAGCAAAAGCAATTTTGCCAGTGACTTATCTATCTCTAGGCGGATACATGCTTGGATTGATACTAGGAGCTTCAGATCCAAACAATATCGTTATTCGGATCACTTCGTATATTCCATTCTTATCTTCATATATTATGCCGGTTCGCTTAGCAAATGAGACAGTCGGTATGGGCGGAGCATTGATTTCCTTGTTGGTACTTGTAGCCGTAACATTCTTATTGATGATCTTGTCTGCAAACATGTACAAATCGAATGTACTCGTTTATAGCGAAGGCGGATTATGGAGTTCATTGAAACAATCGATTTCAATTATGAGGAATGAACGAAAAAAAGCATAAAACAATCCTAAAATATAGAAGGAAGCTGGACATCTATTGTTCCCAGCTTCTTTTTGTATAGACCTATTTTATTTATTTTACTATATTGGATATATATTCATTGAAAATAGTGTATAACAACTTTATAATATTGAGTATACCAATTTTTGGAGGCGTTTTAATGGACCGTTATTTAGATTTACTTTCAGAAAAATTCCCCTCAACGGAAGATGTCATCACGGAAATCATCAATCTCGAAGCAATTTTGCAGCTTCCAAAAGGAACAGAGTTATTTTTGAGTGATATACATGGCGAATTTCCTGCTTTTGATCATATTCTGCGTATCGGTTCAGGAAATCTTAAAGAAAAGATCAAAGACCTTTTTTCTGAGCAAATGACGGAAACGGATATCAGCCAATTCACTATTTTTACGGCTTATCCAGAATATGCATTAACGACTGATTGGTACAAAGAACAAGATAAATCGCAGCTGATCCATCATTTGATCGATCTTTTACGGTTTACGACAGTCAAATATACCCGGTCAAAAGTTCGAAAAGGATTGCCGAAAGAATATAGCTATATCATTGAGGAACTCTTGTATATCGATGACCGTATCAATGGAAAAAAAGACTATGTAAAAAAAATCATTGAACAACTTATTTTGATGAAGGAAGAAGAAAAATTTTTAACGAAACTTGCACAGACGATCCAAAAATCTGTCATCGATCATTTGCATATCGTTGGAGATATTTTTGACCGAGGAACTCAAGCAGCCAAAGTGATGGATCGAATCATGGATTTTTCTTCTGTAGATATCCAATGGGGAAATCATGATATTTTGTGGATTGGTGCGTATTGCGGCTCTGAGGCATGTTTACTGACACTTTTACGGATTGCAGCACGCTATAATTATTTATTTGAATTAGAGAAAGAATATGGGTTGAATTTACGTCCATTGTTTTCTTTTGCTCATCAAACTTATCAGAAGAATCCAGTATTTGCGCCTAAAAACAGTAAAAATCTATCCGAAAGAGAGCAAGAAGAATTAGAAAAAATCCATCAGGCACTTTCTATCCTTCAATTCAAATCAGAACATCAGTTATTGGATCGTCGACCTGAATTTAAAATGGACGATCGTAAATTGCTGGAAAAAATCGACTATGAAGCATCAACGATTGATTTAGAAGGTCAGCTCTATGAGTTGAAAGGAACTTGTTTTCAAACGATCCAGCCAGATGATCCAAAAAAATTCTTGGAAGAGGAACAAAAAGTGATTGATAGTTTGATGTATTCATTCCAGCACTCTTTGAGAATGCAAAAACATATGACGTTTTTGATCGAAAAAGGGGGAATGTATCTCACGAACAATCAGCATGTGCTGTTTCATGGCTGTATACCTGTAGACGAGAAGGGACAGCTCTTAGCATTTGAATTAGACCAATCTTATCGCGGAAAAGAACTGCTGGGCTTTTTTGAAAAACAGATAACTGAAAGCGCAAAAGATCTGACTGCAAAAGAAGATTTAGCAACCGATTTGATTTGGTATGCGTGGAGTGGGCCATTTTCGCCTTTATTCGGTAAGAGTAAAATGGCGACTTTTGAACGTTATTTTCTCACAGAGCCTCATACGCACATCGAGAAAAGCAACCCTTATTATCACTTGCGAGATGAAGAGTGGTTCAGTGAAAAAATTTTAGCAGAATTCGACACAAAAGAAGAAGGGTCAGCAATCATTAATGGGCACACGCCAGTAAAAGTAAAAAAAGGGGAGTCACCGATCAAAGCAAATGGAAAAGTATTTGTCATTGACGGAGGTTTATCCAAAGCTTATCAAAAAACGACAGGAATTGCCGGTTATTCACTATTATGCAATTCTTATGGTTTCCAAATCGTGACACATTATCCGTTTTTGCCTATTGAACAACAATTTGCAAGAAAATCTGACCAAACGAATGTGAAAAAAGTAATCGAACAGCAGCTACCACGCAAACTCAATCGTGATACAACAAAAGGAATGGAACTGCAGCAGCAGATTACCCAGCTCAAAAGACTGTTGGACTATCGAAAGGACGATTGAGAAAAATTCCAGTGAACATTGTTCCATAGACTGGAGACTGAGACAAAAGTCGTGTTGCAGTCTCTTTTTCCGGATAAACGGTGTTCTTCTGCCAACTCCTCGGTCACAAGTCATAATATCAAACAAACATGAAAAGCTGTTTTTTGAAATTGCTCCTTGTGACTCAGAGTTGAACGGCAGGCTCACGACCTCTTGGTATAAACGGTGTTCAATCAGCTGACCCTCGATATTAGCTCAAAAAACGGTAAAATATGAGAAGCTATTTTTCCGTTTTGTTTCTCTAATACTCAGGACAAGGCACTGATTTCACAACCTCTTCCTTAAACGGTGTTCAAAAGCCAGTTTCTCGGTATTAAGCCAAATTTATGCAAAAATGTGAAAAGCCATTTTCACAAAATTTTTCTTAATACTCGAAACTAAACAGCTTTTTCACACCCCCCTCAGAAAGTCTATTAAAATTCATTCACAAAGAAATCGAATAAGCGCTGTTCAGATGGATGTACACGGTGGGTAAGTTCCGGATGCCATTGAACACCGAGGATTTTATGCATATCATCTTTGCTTTGAACCGCTTCAACGAGTCCATCGTTAGAAAAAGCGATGGCTTTTAATAAAGGTGAAAGATCTTTGACTGCCTGATGATGGTAAGAATTCACAAAATATGGATCGGGGAGAAGGTTGCTTAACAAACTGTCTGAAACAATCTTGACTTCGTGAGTCGTAAATTGCGGGGCAGTGGGCTGTTGTTCATGTTTTACTGACCACTTTGGATATAATGAAAGATCTTGATAAAGTGTACCTTCCAAAACGACATTCAATAGTTGGAGTCCCCGGCAGACTGCAAAAATTGGTTTTCTTTGTTTCAATGCTTCCAAGATCAGTGCCTGTTCAAATTGGTCTCGTTGAATATTTGTTTCCGTTAGTTTTGGATGAGGGTCTTCCATGTAAAGTTGCGGACTAACATCCTGACCGCCTGCAAGAATGAGTTTGTCGATTTGTCCAATCAGTTGAGGAGCTGAATCTGGAGACATGACTGGCAGAATAAGAGGCAATCCTTGAGCATCTAAAACTGCATCCACGAATCCTTGCGGTGTATAGCTCACTTGATTTCCTTGGAAAGTATCTGTTGCTCGAATCAGTTGATTTCCGGCAATGCCGATGATTGGTTTCATTTGTATTCCCCCTAAAGTAGACCTATTGTAACAAGGATTATAAAAAAATTAAACTATGTAAGACTTGCCCCTATACTTATCTGTTCTTGCTGTGTTACTATCTGTAAAGAGAAATTTCGTGTGAAATTCATGACGATAGTTGAAAATATTGCTTAATTTGTTATAATAAAAAGTAAGCAGAAATAAAAAGGTTGGGCGTAAGCTTCAAGGATCTAGTTCTTCAAGGGGTGAGAAGGGCATTTTATTGAAGGGGCCTGCCTATACTAAGTTATCTTTAGAGGTACATACTTTCAATGAAAAAAGAAAGCATGTACCTCTTTTTTAAATCGAAAGGAAGTGAAGCAAGTGTTAGAAGCTTTGGAACAAATCCGAAAAGCAGAAGAAGAAAATGAAAAGCGTGCTCAAACACTGCGGCAGCAGCTGAAGATCTATGCAACAGAAAAAGAGCAGGAATTGGAAACGATCCAAACAAACTATCGACAACAACTAAAACAGTTGGTGGAAGAAAAAGAACAATTCGAAATACAAGAATTAGAAAAAGAAAAAATGAAATTGAAAGCAGAAGCAGACAAGGTGCAAGCAACTTTGAAAGATCAATATCAAAAGCATCAGAGTCAAGCGATCGGTGCGATCATTGAAAGGGTGAAAGAAACTTATGGCCGTCACTAAGATGGAAAAAGTGACCCTCATTTCAGATAAAAGAAATCAGGAGAGGATTTTACAAGCAGTACAAGGAATCCAAAACGTTGAAATCCGGGATCTGTATCAAAATAGAACAAACAACCAGTGGGTGGAGAAGTATTTTCCAGATACCACGATTATTGATAAAGAAGCAAAATTAAGCGCTTTAGGTAATCGGTTGAAAGACATCCAAGAAGCTATCCAATTCATACAACACCACGGCGATAGCCGTCAAAAGAAACTCCATTTGAAACGTCAAGAACTTTCCTTACAAGATTTGGAAGCCAATTATTCCGAAGAAAATTTCATAAATAAATTGAAAGAAGTCCTTGATTTAAAAGAAAAGTGGGAACAACTAACTGAAGAACGTGATCGTTTAGAAGAAGAGGAAGAATGGCTTCTTCATTGGCAACAGCTGGATATTGCTCCAAGTATGTATGCAAGTAAGACGACCATTTTTGAGATGGGGACTGTGAGTGCAGCAAATTTTGAAAGTTTCAAGGAAGAACTGAGTAAGCTTGATGACGTTTATATGGAAGAAATAGATTATACGCCAAAACAAGTTTATCTTTCGTATGTTGCTTTAAAAAAATCAGTTGCTGTTATAGAAGAAATTGCTGGGAAATACGGGTTCAATAAAGAAACGTATCCTTATGAACAAAATCCTAAAGAAAAACTGCAAGAGACCAAGCAGCAATTATCCATTGTTCACGAGCAGCAAAAGAAGATAACGACAGCGTTAGGTCAGTGCAGTGGCTATATCCAAGAATTTGAATGGGTAGAAGAAGTCACACTTGCCGTTGCAGAACGAGAAAAAATAAAAGAACGGTTTATCCATGCGACTTATCTGATCGTTTTGCAAGGTTGGGTAGATGCAGAAGAAAAACAGAATTTGCTGCATGTGTTAAACGAAACCGTATCAGAAGAAGATATATACGTCAGTTTCGAAACACCAAACTCAGAAGAGATTCAGCAGGAAGTCCCTACTAAATTGAAAAACCATCCGCTTGTCGAACCTTTTGAATTGCTGACTGAAATGTACAGTCTGCCAAAATATGAAGAAGTAGATCCAACACCTTGGATGACACCATTTTATCTTGTCTTCTTCGGGATGATGGTCGCAGATGTTGGTTACGGATTGCTGATGCTCATTGGGACAATACTAGCTCAAAAACTACTTGTTCTACCACGCGGGATGAAACGTTTCGTAAAATTCTTTGAGATTCTCTCGATACCATCGATCATCTGGGGATTGATCTACAGTTCATTTTTCGGACAGGCATTACCAAAAGAACTGTTTGGCATCCGCTTGCCTTTCCCAATCCTATCTACGACGGATGACGTCAATACGATTTTGATTTTATCCGTGATTTTCGGTCTGATACAGATTTTGGTTGGATTATTTGTGGCAGCAAAGGAAAATATCAGGAGAAAAGATTACTTGAGTGCTGTCAGTGATGGATTTGCCTGGCAAGGTATCCTAATTGGGATCGTTATTGCGTTGGTTGGTGCCATGTTGATAAAAAATACAGCATTTGTTTACCTTGGCGCTGGGCTATCGATCATTGCTGCCTTATGTATCTTGATCGTTCCGATTATCCAAACGCCGTCTAAAGTCAAAGGTGCTGCCAAAGGTGCGTATAATCTTTACGGACTGACCGGCTATATCGGTGATTTAGTCAGTTATACACGTTTGATGGCATTGGGTATTTCAGGCGGAAGTATTGGAGCGGCATTCAATATGCTAGTTGCTTTCATGCCGCCAGCTGCTCGATTCAGTGTAGGGATCCTTTTGATCATCGCTTTACACGCACTGAATATGTTTTTGACACTGCTAAGTGCCTATGTCCATGGCGCACGATTGCAGTATGTCGAATTTTTTGGGAAGTTTTATACAGGAGGCGGACGTGCCTTTGATCCGCTGAAAACGGCGGAAAAATACGTCAACATCAATCACAAAAAAAAAAACAATAAATAATTGGAGGATTTTTATACAATGATGGATTACTTAATTAGTCAAAATGGTGGAATGGTATTTGCGGTATTAGCGATGGCAACAGCGACGATTTTTTCAGGGATCGGTTCAGCTAAAGGTGTTGGAATGACAGGTGAGGCAGCAGCAGCATTGACAACAAGTCAACCCGAAAAATTCGGGCAGGCTCTGATTCTGCAATTGCTTCCAGGTACGCAAGGTTTGTATGGATTTGTTATTGCCTTTTTGATTTTTATCAACTTAGGAAATGACATGTCAGTTGTACAAGGACTGAACTTTCTAGGTGCTTCTCTGCCGATTGCTTTTACAGGCTTGTTTTCAGGTATTGCCCAAGGAAAAGTCGCAGCGGCAGGTATTCAAATTTTAGCGAAAAAACCTGAACATGCTACAAAAGGAATCATTTTTGCTGCGATGGTTGAAACATACGCGATTTTAGGTTTCGTTATTTCCTTCCTATTAGTGTTGAATGCCTAAGCATAAAGGAGGAAAAGCAGATGAACGCCATTGAAAAAATCATCTCTCAGATGAACGAAGCAGCAGAGCAGGAAAGAGCGGCGTTAGAACAAGAAGAGCGAATGAAGATCGATCAAAACTTTGAACAAAAACGTACGCAAGTTGAAACAGAACATCAAAAACAAAAAGAAAAACAAATCGAATTACTCGAAAAAAAATACCGTCAGCTAAGGAATCGCCAGCAAGTAGAAGTACGACAAGAAAATTTGAATGCGAAGCAGGAATTTTTAAGACGATTGTTTGCAGATGCGGTAACTGAAATGGAAAATTGGGATGAATCTGAACAAATCCAGTTTATCAAAAATGCATTGTATTCATTACCTTTGACAGGAAAAGTAGCATTCATTGCTGGAGAAAAATCAGCAGCCTATCTTTCTCAGACGTTGTTGGATGAATGGAACAATGAACTTCCCTTTATGATGGTTTTAAGTGATGAAACTGTTGCTGCTCAAGCGGGTTTTCTGATAAACGATCAAGGAGTTCAGTATAATTTTCTTTTCAGCAGCCTTGTACAAGATATCCAAGGAACGATGAGTTTTGAGATTGCCAATCAATTATTCGAATAAGGAGGGATCAGTGTATGGAATACCACGAACTAAATCCCTTGATTCGCGGAAGAGAGCTTGAACTTTTGTCCAATGAGACATTTGAACGGATGATTCAAACAAATTCTGTCGAAGCACTTGGTGAAATATTGAAATCCACGATTTACAGTCCATATATTTATGACGGATATGAATATGACTTCGAACAGAATCTTTTAAAGGAGCAGAGCCGTCTATTTCGCTGGTTAAAGGAATCAGCACCGGAGCCTGAAATCGTTTGGATCTATACGATGCGCTATACTTTCCATAATCTGAAGGTTTTGACAAAAGCCGAGATGACAAATCAAAATCTGGACCATTTGTATATCGACGATGGATTTTATTCATTAGAAACCTTGAAGGATGCCATTCATACGCAAGTTTCAAATGAACTTCCTGAAAGCATTATGGACAGTATACGAGAAGTACGTGATTATTTTGAAGAGTCTACCATTCTTCAGGGAATTGACGTGATTTATGATCGACAGTTTTTGACAGAGCAGCGACGGCTTGCCGATAAGCTAGGATATCAAGAATTGCTAACAGAAGTCATTGCTTTTATTGACTTGACCAATATCACAACGATGGCTCGAGGAATATTGCAGAAAAGAACATATGGGTTCATGACGACGGTACTTTCCAGCTCGGGAAGTATCGAAAAAGAAGTATTTTTGAACTTTGTAGATAAAGACATGGAAGATTACACGAATTTTCTATTAGAGACAGATTATGCTGATTTTCTGCGCCCTGTCATCCGTGAGGGAAATCTTGATCTCGTAAAGCTTGAACAGTTGAAAGATGATTATCTAAGTTCATTGTATCAAGAAGCACAAACCCAGGCTTTCGGACCACTGCCACTACTAGCCTTTTTGAACGCAAAAGAGGTAGAAAGCAAAAACCTTCGTTTACTGGTTATCGGCAAAAGAAGCCATTTCGAATCAGAAACAATCAGAAAGCGGGTGAGACAAGTCTATGACGTATAAGATCGGTGTAGTTGGCGACAAAGATTCTGTTTTGCCATTCAAATTGTTTGGCTTTGATGTTCGTTATGGTACAACCAAGCAAACCGTTCGTCAGGCAATTGAAGAAATGGCAAAGAATGAGTATGGCGTGATTTATGTCACAGAGCAATGTGCAGCATTGAGCCCAGAAACGATCGAACGTTACAAGGAACAAATGATACCTGCTATCGTATTGATTCCCAATCATCAAGGATCATTAGGGATAGGGCTGGAAGAAATTCAAAAAAACGTAGAAAAAGCAGTAGGTCAAAATATCTTATAGTATGAAAAGGAGATAGAAATTTTGCAAATTGGAAAAATCATAAAAGTCTCCGGACCTCTTGTAATGGCTGAGAACATGTCTGATGCCAGTATCCAAGACATGTGTCTAGTGGGAGATCTAGGAGTTATCGGAGAAATTATCGAGATGCGTGGCGATGTGGCGTCTATTCAAGTATATGAAGAGACTTCTGGAATTGGTCCAGGCGAACCGGTTCGCTCTACTGGTGAAGCTTTATCTGTTGAATTAGGACCAGGGATCATTTCACAAATGTTTGACGGAATCCAACGGCCATTAGATACCTTTATGGAAATCACACAAAGTAATTTCTTAGGGCGCGGAGTTCAATTGCCCGCATTGGACCATGAGAAAAAATGGTGGTTCGAACCAACAGTAGAAGCCGGAGAAACGGTGAGTGCTGGAGATGTTATCGGGATCGTAGAAGAAACAAAAGTTATCAAACATAAAATCATGGTGCCAAATGGGATAAAAGGTACGATCAAAACAATCGAAAAAGGTTCATTCACTATTGATGAAACAGTATGTGTCATTGAAACCGAAAATGGTGACAAAAATTTGACGATGCTTCAAAAATGGCCAGTAAGACGTAGTCGGCCAATCAAAGAAAAATTAAACCCGGATGCACCCATGATCACTGGACAGCGAGTGATTGATACATTCTTCCCAGTGACAAAAGGAGGAGCAGCAGCTGTACCTGGTCCTTTTGGTGCAGGGAAAACAGTCGTTCAGCATCAAATTGCAAAATGGGCCGATGTGGACATGGTTGTCTATGTGGGATGTGGCGAGCGTGGAAATGAGATGACGGATGTTTTAAATGAATTCCCTGAATTGATTGACCCTAATACAGGAGAATCGTTGATGGAACGTACGGTATTGATTGCTAATACATCAAACATGCCAGTAGCGGCTCGAGAAGCTTCTATCTATACGGGAATCACAATTGCGGAATATTTCCGTGACATGGGTTATGACGTTGCTATCATGGCAGACTCCACTTCACGATGGGCAGAAGCACTTCGTGAGATGAGCGGACGTTTGGAAGAAATGCCTGGTGATGAAGGTTATCCAGCTTATCTTGGTTCACGGCTTGCGGAATACTATGAACGATCTGGAAGAGTCATTGCATTAGGATCAGAAGCTCGCGAAGGAAGTATAACCGCAATCAGTGCTGTATCGCCGTCTGGAGGGGATATTTCGGAACCAGTCACACAAAATACATTGCGGGTCGTAAAAGTATTCTGGGGTCTTGATTCCAGTTTAGCCCAAAAAAGACATTTTCCTTCGATCGATTGGATACAAAGCTATTCTCTTTATTCAACAGAAGTAGGGAAGTATATGGATCATATCCTTCAAGCTGACTGGGCATCCATGGTCACCGAGGGCATGCGTATTTTGCAGAAAGAACAGCAGCTGAATGAAATCGTGCGTTTGGTAGGGATTGATTCCCTTTCAGATAATGACCGTCTGACATTAGAAGTGGCAAAATCCATTCGTGAAGATTATTTGCAGCAAAATGCTTTTGATGATGTCGATACATTCACTTCAAGAGAGAAACAATTCAAAATGTTGAAGATGATCTTGACCTTTGGTGAAGAAGGACGCCGTGCGTTGTCGTTAGGTGCTTATTTAAGTGAGATCATGGACGGTACCGTATCGATTCGTGAAAGGATCGGACGAAGCAAATATATCCCGGAAACAGAATTAGAAAAACTAGATCAAATTATTGGTGAAATCAAGCAAACGATGCAAACGATCGTTTCAGAAGGAGGCATGAGCAATGATTAAAGAATATCGTACGATCGGTGAAGTCGTCGGTCCATTGATGGCGGTTGAAAAAGTTGCTGGTGTCAAATATGAAGAATTAATCGAAGTCCGTATGCAAAATGGCGAGATTCGTCGTGGACAAGTATTGGAAGTCCAAGAAGATAAAGCAATGGTCCAAATATTCGAAGGAACAAGTGGTATCAATTTACGTGACTCTTCTGTACGATTTTTAGGCCATCCTTTAGAACTAGGTGTATCGGAAGACATGATCGGTCGAGTATTCGATGGTTTGGGACGACCGAAAGATAACGGACCAGAGATCCTGCCTGAAAAGCATTTGGATATTAACGGAGAAGTAATCAATCCAGTAGCTCGGGATTATCCAGATGAGTTTATCCAAACAGGTATCTCTGCAATCGATCATTTGAATACATTAGTTCGTGGGCAAAAATTACCAGTATTTTCTGGCTCTGGTCTTCCTCATAAAGAATTAGCTGCTCAGATCGCGCGACAAGCAACGGTACTCGATTCATCAGATGATTTCGCCGTAGTCTTTGCTGCTATTGGAATCACTTTTGAAGAAGCAGAATTTTTCATGGAAGATTTTCGTCAAACGGGCGCAATCGACCGTTCTGTCATGTTTATGAATTTAGCAAACGACCCTGCAATCGAACGTATCGCTACTCCTCGTATGGCTTTGACTGCTGCAGAATATCTTGCTTATGAAAAGGGAATGCATGTTTTGGTTATCATGACAGACATGACCAACTATGCAGAGGCATTGCGAGAGATTTCTGCAGCACGGCGAGAAGTTCCAGGAAGAAGAGGATATCCTGGGTATCTTTACACGAACTTAGCTACTTTATTCGAACGAGCAGGAAGAATCCGCGGACTAAAAGGATCGGTTACTCAAATTCCGATTCTAACAATGCCAGAAGACGATAAAACTCATCCAATCCCTGACTTGACTGGTTATATTACAGAAGGACAGATCATCTTGACTAGAGAGCTTTACAAGAGTGGGATTCAGCCACCAATTGATGTACTCCCGTCTCTTTCGCGGTTAAAAGATAAGGGAACTGGACCCGGAAAGACAAGAGAAGACCATGCAGCTACGATGAATCAGCTTTTTGCAGCCTATGCACAAGGAAAACAGGCAAAAGAATTAGCCGTAGTTTTAGGTGAATCTGCTTTATCTGATGTAGACAAGATCTATGCGAAGTTTGCTGAGCGGTTTGAAAAAGAATATGTCAATCAAGGATTCTACACGAACCGTTCGATTACTGAAACACTTGATCTAGGGTGGGAACTGCTATCGATGTTGCCAAGAACCGAATTAAAACGAATCAAAGACGACATGCTGGACAAATATCTGCCAGAAGGGAAGTGAGTTCTGATGGCACGATTGAATGTGAATCCGACCCGCATGGAATTGACTCGATTGAAAAAACAGTTGACAACTGCCACAAGAGGGCATAAATTATTAAAAGATAAGCAAGATGAACTGATGCGTCAATTCATCCTGTTGATTCGAAAGAACAACCAGCTGCGTCAAGAAATGGAAGAGTCTATGACAGAAGCAATGTCTGATTTTGTATTGGCAAATGCTTCGATCACGGAACCTTTCATCGAAGAATTATTTGTTTTGCCGGCGGAAAACGTTGATTTGTCTATCGTAGACAAAAATATCATGAGTGTAAAAGTACCTGTGATGAATTTTGAATATGATGAACAGCTGACAGACACACCTTTGGAATACGGGTATTTGAATTCCAGTGCCGAACTGGATCGGTCAATCGATCGGTTTACTACCCTGCTTCCAAAACTTTTGGAACTGACAGAAATCGAAAAAACTTGTCAACTGATGGCGAGTGAAATCGAAAAGACACGTCGGCGAGTCAATGCATTAGAATATATGACGATCCCTCAATTAGAAGAAACGATCTATTATATTCGTATGAAGCTGGAAGAAAACGAGCGCGCAGAAGTAACAAGGTTGATCAAAGTAAAAAATATGGGTACCACTGACTAAGTGGTATCCTTTTTTAAAAGAGGAAAACGATGATTAAACAAAGCAAACAAATAAAGAAACGCTTGCCGGCTGTTCAGCTTCTCGCATTAGGATTTTTTCTCCTGATTTTAATTGGCGGCGGCCTACTTACCCTACCATTTTTTAGTAATAGTGGGCATGGGACAAATTTTATCGATGCGCTTTTCACTGCAACTTCTGCTGTCTGTGTAACGGGATTGACAACATTGAATACAGCAGAGCATTGGAACAGTGCTGGTCAATTTTTGATCATGCTTTTGATTGAGATCGGCGGTCTTGGTTTTATGATGGTTCCGATTCTATGCTTTGCATTGATAAAGAAGAAAGTCAGTCTCAGCACACGTATTATATTAAAAGAAGCGCTGAATCTAGAAGAAGTATCAGGTGTGATGAAGCTCATGCTTTACATCCTGAAATTGGCCTTTGTGATCCAACTGATTGGTACGGTTGCTTTATCTTTTGTATTCGTGCCTGAATTTGGCTGGTTGAAAGGTATCTGGTACAGTTTGTTCCATGCAATCTCTAGTTTTTGTAATGCAGGGTTTGATTTGTTAGGAGACAGTTTAGCCAATCACCAGCAAAATGTTTATTTGATCATGGTGGTATCTGCTTTGATCATTTCTGGTGGGTTAGGCTTCATCGTATGGCGTGATTTACTGGAATATCATCAGAAAAAGAAGATGACGATTCATTCAAAAATCGCATTAACCGTTACAGGTACCCTTTTATTAGGCGGATTCGTTGTGTTCTTTTTCACAGAGCGCAATGGGGCAACGCTAGTGGAAGGGAATATGTTTCAACGATTGGCAAACACCTTTTTTATGAGTGTGACACCTAGAACAGCTGGATATTATTCAGTTGATTACCTCCATATGAGCCATGCAGGTCTGATTTTAACGATGTTTTTGATGTACATCGGCGGAACATCTGGGTCGACGGCCGGCGGATTGAAAACAACTACGTTAGGTGTGTTGCTGATCCAGATGCGTTCGATGTTGAAAGGACGTACGAGAGCGGAAGCATTTGGCCGTACCATCCGACAAGGCGCAGTGTTGCGGGCACTTACTTTATTTTTTGTTACGTTGACGTTGTGTGTAGTCGCCATCATGATTTTATCGGTGACTGAAACGATACCTAAAACTTCTGGCATCGAATATATTGCTTTTGAGGTCTTCTCTGCGTTTGGTACAGTAGGTCTTACGATGGGATTGACGCCAGACTTGACTGCAATAGGGAAATTGATCATTATAGCGCTTATGTACATTGGACGAGTTGGTGTATTGACTGTGGTCTTCTCTCTGATGACAAAAGCACAAAGAACACAATCAAAATACAAATATCCAGAAGAAAGTGTCATGATTGGATAATTTCATCTTCTGACAGAAACCTAGTGATTTAGTAA
The DNA here is from genome assembly GCF_035727065.1 of Enterococcus sp. E4-223. NCBI lineage: Bacteria > Bacillati > Bacillota > Bacilli > Lactobacillales > Enterococcaceae > Enterococcus > Enterococcus sp. E4-223. The sequence goes on from NZ_JAPMLH010000002.1 coordinate 79,849, forward strand.
AATAAGAAAATAAAATAATTTTTCTTGCTTCTTGGATACTTTAAGTGCAAAATGTTCGTTTATTTTTTGAGGCACTACCCGTTGTTGAACCTCGGGTAGTGCTTCTTTTTTATTGAAAGGAATCAATAAGATTTGATTCCTTTATTTATCAATAGGTTATAATTCATATTTTTTTATTTTTTCTTTTACGATACTTAGTCCAGAAGCTAAAATTTCAAGGTTATTAGAGGATAGGGAAATTCGAACGAATGCATCTGGTTGCGCACGTGTAGTAAAGCGTCTGGAATGATAAAGTCGGATACCGTTAGCAAGAAAGTCATTCTCAATTATCTTAGGGTCAATCTCAGGATCAACTGGAAGAATTCGATAGTAAGGGACACGATTCGTTGGTTTTTCTACTTTGAAAAGAGAATCAAAAAGCTGATTGGCTCTTTTCGTAAGACTTAATTTAGTTTCTAAGATCCTATTTGCTTCATTTGAATGGAGGATTTGAGTGATGACTTCCACATCTAATCCAGAAGTTTTCACATTTATATTAAAAATTGCTTGTTCTATCTTGCTTTGGACATGTACTGGAACTACAAGATAAGCAACTCGCAATCCAGAACAAATAAATTTTGTCATTCCAGCTAAGTAGATTGTTTGGTTAGGTAATAATTTTTGGAAAGGAGGAATGATCGTATGTTGATAGTAAGTTGTTAAAAATGAATGGATATCATCTTCAATAACCCATAGACCTTCTTTTTCAATCACTTCGGCTAATTGCTCTCGTCTTTTGTGAGAGATTTGAAACCCTATAGGATTATTACAAGAAGGCATAAGAAAGACACCATGAATCTTCTTTTTTCTACATTCCTGAATCAATATATCAGGTCGCATTCCTTGCTCGTCAAAATCAATTGGAACGATCTCTAAATGATATAACTGAGCCAATTCAATGAAATTAGCGTATGTATATCGGTCTGTTGCTATTCTATCACCTGGAGAGAAAAGTGCAGAAAGTGTGATAGCCAATCCATTTTGAACACCGGAAACAATAGATAGAGATTCTAAGGACGGAATGACTCCTTGAGTTTTTAACCAATTTGCTGCAGTAGTCAATTGAAAATTTGTGCCTTTGGGATCTTGGTAATTAAGCAAACCAACAAGATTTGGGTTATTACTAGTTGATTGAATAAACGGGACAACGAATTTATTACATTCTTCAAAAGAACTAACCAGACCAAAATCAATGATATGTTCGGTTACTTCATTGGTAGAGAGGGTGATGGACTCAAAGACATTGGGAGAAATAAATGTGCCACTTCCAATATTCGTATACAGCAAACCTTTCTCAATTCCATATTTATAAGCCTTGCCAACGGTAGTAAAATTTAAATCTAAATAATCAGCTAGCTCTCTTTGGGAGGGTAACTGAGTGTTTTTCTGTAATTTATTCTTTAAAATATCTTGTTCTAATTGTTGAATCAACGATCGATAATAAGGACGCTTCAATTTTTGTTTGTCTGGTCGCCAAGTTAACGGGTAATTGTCATAAGAATTAATAGGCATTTTCTCCACTCCTTAAAATTGTATACCATACAATTTTACCATTGATTGTATTGATTTTAGAAGTTAATCTTTTGTGAGGAGGGAATTGTCTATGAAAATTATTAATTTTGAGGAAGTAGTAGCTTCTTTTAGTTTTGAAGAAGCGATTCAAGTAATGAAAAAATGTTTTTTTGATTATGAAAGTGGTAAAATCAGCCAAAATCCTCGATTGGTGGAAATTTTACCTGACGGAAAAGACAAAAATATGTTTGCGATGATGCCTGCTTATTTGGGGGAGAATAGATATTTTGGAACAAAAGTCATTACCGCTTTTCCGGATAATCATCAGTATCATTTACCTTCTCATTTAGGAGAGATTTTCTTGTTTGATGCTCAAAACGGACTACCCAAAGCATTGATAAACGCAAATGCAGTCACCTGGATTCGAACAGCTGCTGTATCTGCGCTGGCAACAGATTACTTAGCAAATCCGCATGCAGAAACACTTGCTTTAATTGGAGCTGGTCAACAAGCATTGTCGCATTTGACTGCGATTTCTACCATTCGTCCCATCACTACAGTGTTTGTTTACGATATTTTAGAAGAAAGACGAAATACTTTTATCGCTAAAGCTAAAAAACAGTATCCTAAAATAACGTTTATAAATGCAATATCAGTAGAAGATGCAGTACGTCCAGCGGAAATCATTTGTACGTTGACCTCTAGTAAAGAGGCATTTCTTCAAAAAGAGTGGGTAAGGGAAGACGCACATATCAATGCTGTGGGCACATTTACTCCTGATACAAGAGAGATAAGTACATCGTTGATGGAAACTTCTCAAATCTATGTAGATGATTACTCAGCTGCCTTAACAGAAAGCGGGGACCTGTTTATAGCCATGGCAGAAGGAGATTTAGAGGAATCTTGTATTGTTGGTACATTAGGCGAATTAGTTTCTGAGAAAAAAACATTTTATAAAGGAGAATCGAGGCCGACGATTTTCGACGCAGTTGGTCTAGCTATTGAAGATCTTTGTTGTGCAGAATATATTTATAACAAATTAGAGAAAGGGGCTTTAAAATGAACTTAGATTATTACGTAGTTGATGCATTTGCAGATGAGGTGTTCAAAGGAAATCCAGCAGCGGTTTATGTGCTAGAAGAATGGCTGCCAGAAGGTACGATGCAAAAAATTGCCATTGAAAACAATTTATCTGAAACAGCATTTACAGTGAAGAAAAACCAAGAATTTGAGCTTAGATGGTTTACGCCAGATCGAGAAATCGATCTTTGTGGTCACGCGACATTAGCAACAGCATTTGTTTTATTTAACTATTACAAAATACCTGATGAAACGATTAAATTTTCTACTCAAAGCGGTAATCTATTTGTGACAAGAAGTAAAGATTATTATTACATGGATTTTCCTAGTATTATGCCGAAAAAAGTGCCGATATTGACTGAATATGAAGAAGCAATTGCGGCTAAGATTAAAGAAGCCTACTTAGCACGTGATTTATTTTTCGTATTAGAAGATGAAAAAACGGTGGCTAAATTGCAGCCAGATTTTACAGCTATCAAAAATTTTGAATTAGGAATAGGAGTCATCGTGACAGCAGAAAGTGTGCAAAAAGACTTTGTTTCTAGAACCTTCTTTCCAAAATTAACAATCAATGAAGATCCAGTATGTGGATCAGCACATTCTAATCTTATTCCTTATTGGGCAGAAAGAATGAATAAAACAAAATTGTCAGCTCATCAAATGTCATCAAGGGGCGGGGATCTAGAATGTGAATTAAAAGAAGATCGTGTGATAATAGGAGGAAAAGCAGTTTTGTTTTCTAAAGGTACCTCGTTTATTTGATTTCTTTCAAATGAATTAAAAATAAATTGGTGGAGAGTGGCAGCCTTATAGCTACAATGGTTGTTAAAAAAAGACGCAAACTTTTTCAATTTAATGAAAAGTTTGCGTCTCATTTTAATTATTGGTGTTTGTTTTTTATTCAATCAAGAGTAAAATGCCCCATACTAACTATCCTCGGATGACTTCGATTTTATAACCATCAGGGTCAATGACAAAGTAGTAAGAAGGCGCAGTGCCAGGTAATCCTTTTAAGTCAGTAATCTCAAGACCAGCAGCTTTATGTTGCTCGTGTAATTTTTCTAGATCATCAGCTGCAATAGCGATATGACCATAGCCGTCTCCTAGATCATACGCACCATGATCATAGTTGTAAGTCAACTCTAATTCATAGTCATCCCCAGGAAGTGTCAAATAAACAAGTGTAAATTTGTTTTCTGGAAAATCACGGCGGCGGCTTTCTTCAAAACCAAATGCCTTTTGATAAAATTCGATTGATGCTTCAAGATCTTTCACTCGAACACATGTGTGAGCCATTTTCATAGATTCATCTCTCCTTTTCCTTTTACTCAATCATAACAAAAAGAAGTAAGGAAATAGTTGATTTGTGCTTGTTCATGAGAAATTTCTCATGTAAAATGGATAGAAAATAAAACTGTTAAGGTGGAAACTATTCATGGATAAACCAATTTTTGGTGAAAAAAAGCAATTTGCTGATTATCAAACCCGTTATGCAGCATATATTGTCATAGAAAGAGATCAGCAGATTGCAGTAATCGAGGCTCCAAATGGTGCTTTTTTTCTTCCTGGCGGGGAAATTGAAGGAGAAGAGACGAAAGAAGAAGCGATTGTCCGTGAGCTGATAGAAGAAATGGGAATTGTGGCAGAAATTTCTTCTTATCTGGGAGAAGCTGATGAGTATTTTTACTCGAATTATCGTGCAACTTATTATTATAATCCAGGATATTTCTTTGTTGCTGATTCTTGGAAGCGTATAGGAGAACCAACTGAAAAGACCAATAAAATTTGGTGGGTGAGCCCTCAAGAAGCACTTGATAAATTGAAACGTGGCAGCCATCGATGGGCAGTCGAGAGATGGATCGAAAAAAATAATAAATAAAAACTGAAAGAAAGCGAGTAGACCAGCTTTCTCTCAGTTTTTTATTTATTACAGAACGTATTTTTTGATTGCTTCAGCTACACCGTGTTCGTCGTTCGATGAAGTGATGACATTTGCTGCTTCTTTGACAAGAGAAACGGCATTTCCCATAGCTACTCCTAGACCAGCATATTCAATCATGGATAAGTCGTTCTCGTTATCCCCTATAGCCATGATTTCATCTTGGTCAATACCAAGATGTTGTCCAAGATTCGCAACTGCCGCACCTTTACTTGCTTCTTTATTTAGTACTTCGAAGTAATAGGGTGCACTTTTGACCGTTGTGTATTTATCACGGAAAGTTTGCGGTAAACGTGCAATTGCTGCGTCTAAAATTTCTGGTTCGTCGATCATCATCATTTTGACGATGTTCATGTCTGGTGTCATTTCTTCAGGTGTTCGATATTTTAGCGGCATCTTGACTAAGCTTGCTTCGTGTATCGTATAAGCGCTGATATCTCGATTAGGTGTGTAGATTGCTTTGTCATCAATCGAATGGAGATGACTGCCAACACGGCGTGCCATCACTTCGATTTCTAGAAAATCTTCATGAGTCAGACCGTGACGGGCGATGATTTTACCTGATTTTGTTTGTTGTACGAGTGCCCCATTATAAGTAATAACGTAATCATTATCTTGAAAAAGGTCCAGCTCGTTTAACTGTTCTTGGACACCTGGTAAGGGGCGACCAGTACATAAAACGATTGAGACCCCTTTTGCAACAGCAGCGGCAATCGCTTCTTTTACTTCTTTTGTTACTTCTCTTTTCTCATTTAATAAAGTACCATCGATGTCGATAGCGACTAGTTTGATAGCCATAATTTCCTCCAATATATTTTAGTTTATTTCAATCAATGCGCCATTACGGATATGGCTGGCAAATTCTTGATAAGTTTCATCAAATAAATCATAATGATCACGCAAGGATGGGTCAACCATTTCTTTTGGAAAGAAAAATCGCTCATCTCCTTGTTCTTGTCCCGCTAAAGCGGCAACAAGCTGACTAACCTGTGATAATTCTATCAAAGTTCCGTCATTTCGCAAAATCTCGATTTGCGTGCGATGTCTGCCTTGTTCTGGGCGATAAAAATCATAAGGCAGATCGTAGCTAGAGTTGACAGCAGTGTAATAAACAGGGTTATAGCCGACCTTTTCTACTAACAAAGTGAGTTTTTGAATCAAATTTGAATCCCGGTTGCCAGAAAAAGTGGCGGATTTCAGTGGTTTACGATTCAAAAAACGTTTAGCTAAATCATTTAAAATAGGATCAGCAGATTCAGACCATTGAGTAAAGTAAGTACCCAAGACCCCATCATCAAGTTTGAGGTATTCTTCTAAAGTAAAGCTTCCGTCAAGAAATGGCAAGAGTAGTTGAGAGTGTAGTTCAAAACTGCTGGCATCTTCTTGATACAACTCGTGCGCGCGATGAAGCAGATGCTCCAAGATCACTTCCATACCACGGGAAACAGGATGGAAGTACACTTGCACATACATTTGATATCGGCTAACGATATAATCTTCCACTGCATGCATGCCGCTCATGGAAAAGGCGATCCCGCCTTCATATGGACGAATCACACGTAATATTCGGGTAAGGTCAAATGTTCCATACTCCGTTCCGGTGAAATAAGCATCCCGAAGCAAATAGTCCATTCGATCTGCATCGATCTGGCTGGAAATCATTTGGACAACTTGCGGATTAGAGTAGGTTTTTTGGATCACGCTCGCTACTTTTTCAGGAAAACCTTCTTCTACTCGGTTAAGGATCTGATACACCTCTGTTTCTGGAGAAGTGATGATCTCTACAGTGATAGCCTCGTGATTCGTATGGAAGATGTGCTCGAATGTATGAGAGTAAGGACCGTGACCGACATCATGCAATAGTGCCGCACATAAAGTTACCAGCCGTTCCTGATCATCCCAGCCTCCGTTGCCTATCTTTTCTTTTGGAAAATTTCGAGAAAAGATATCGCAAATTCGTCTTGAAATCTCATAAACACCTAATGAATGGGTAAAACGGCTATGTTCTGCTCCGTGAAAAGTGAAAGAAGCAGTGCCTAATTGTTTGATTCGTCGCAGACGTTGGACTTCTTTCGAGTTGATCAAATCTAAGATTACTTGATGCTGGACATGGATATAGTTATGGACTGGGTCACGAAAAACTTTCTCCATAGGCAGCATTTGATATTTATAAGGGGTTGTCATATTGTAGCTCCTTTATGTTATTGCGTTGTTCCATTCTCTGGATTTGGTTGTTCCATTGCTCCAGCTGGATTTCTTTTTTTAGCCAGTCGGTAGAATCCAGTAAATCACTTGCAGAATACAGCTTTTCAAAAGCTTTTGCAAATGCTTCTTTGACTTCTTCTACGAGAAGGGGATGGTCAAGCAGTTCTTCAAGTGTTGCCATTGTGGCAGGATCAACTGCAGGATAGCCATTTGTACCAAAGCCTTCTTTTAAAGCAGATTGATAAAATCGTTTCATGACTTGCCCGCGCTTTTCCTGATTACCGTTGACACTTAAGTACATCATAACAGAAATCCCATTTTTGATGCGACGCTGAGCGATGCCGGCAAATTTTTTGCCATGGATGCTTAAATCATAAGTTCCAGGACAATAAGAATGGGTGATTTCGAATGCTTGAATCGGTGCCTTAGGAAAGGCGTATTTAGTCAATCGAAGCATTTGCTCGTAAGCTTCATCGATGGTTATTTTTTTTTTGTCATTCTGGGGGAAAATCAAAGAAATATTCAAAATCCCTTCGTCTGATACGATTCCTAATCCACCTGAGTTTCTGATTATCGGAGCATAACCTGCATCTTTCAGTGTTTGGATCCCGTCTCTAAGAAAAGGTGTCCGAACATCTTTCATACCTAAGATGACGGTGCAGTCATATTGCCAGAAATGCAAAAAGATCTGCTGGTGTTCTTTGGAATATTCCGTTAATATATCTGTTAATGCGAAAGGGGAAAAGTCGTTTTTTTGATAAATGTGCTGATCTAGTCGAATCGCAGGGTTCATTCAACCGGCTCCTTTTTATAAATTCATATTTTCTACAATATTATACTCTAAATTCAAGGAGTTGTTTTGGAAAAAAGGTTTTCTGTAAAAATGGACAAGTTGGTTGACAAAACAAAAGAAACTAGGAACAATGTAGCTATGAGAAGTAAAGGAGAATGAAGAATGGAATTATCACAAGGAACACCGATTTCGATCAAATTGCGTACAAAAGTGAAACAACAAGGGGAAATGCAAGATTTTTATTTTGATTTGAAAGGGCAAATGGTGACGATTGGCGATACGCTGTACATACGGTATAAAGAGATGCAAGAGGAAACAGGCGATGAAATCCCTGTAACGATCAAATTAGTTCCAGATGGTCATGTACAGCTGATTCGTGCAGGAGAAATGCGAATGCGTTTGAAATTTGGTTATAAAGAACGGTTAGAAACAGCCTACCGAACACCATACGGTATGATTCAGATTGCTACCTTTACGAAAGAACTGCATGTAAGTTTGAAAGACCGTCCCACAGCAGGAAAGGTTCGAATCGATTATGATCTGTTCATGGGACCGGAAAAAATCGGCGAATATTATTTGACCTTGGATTTTACAGCGTAAATATAAAAGAAAAGTTTGATTTTTTGTGTCTGATTTTGTATGATAAGGAGTAGACTGTGAAAGGACGTGTCCTGATTGGAAATTAGTGTATTTGAAGGTGCAAACAAAAGCGAATTATCAATGATCGAAGTAGCACACGCGATCTTAGAACAACGTGGCGATGTCATGGATTTTTCTGATTTAGCTAACCAGATCCAAAACTATCTTGGGAAATCAGACAGTGAAATTCGTGATTCACTCGCACAATTTTATACTGACTTGAATATTGACGGCAGCTTTATCTCATTAGGGGATAATCGTTGGGGCTTGCGTTCATGGTATGCTATCGATTCGATCGATGAAGAAGTAAACCATGGAATGGACGAAGAGGATGAAGATACTCCACGTCGCCGTAAACGCAAGAAAGTCAACGCCTTTATCAATGATGATGAAGACGCGATCGATTACAATGACGATGACCCAGAAGATACAGATCTGACAGAAGAAGATGACGATGATCTGTTTGATGACGATGATGATGAAGATGAAGAAATCGCTGCTTATAATTCTGACTTGCAAGAAATCGGAGCAGATGACCCGACAGATGATGAAGAAGACTTGCCAGGAAATATCGAAGAAGATTTAAGTATCATAGACGAAGACGATGATGATGAAGATTATGAAGAGGAAGAATTTTCTGACTCTGAAAAAGAATAAACATTATTTTCTTACGAGAGGTTGTGACAGAGACGATCAGCCTATCAGAATAAGGAGGTGTGACACGATTTTTGTCACACCTTCTTTTTTGTATATAAAAATCCCAAGTAAATACATAAAATATAAAATAATTGAAACTTTTAGCGCACCTTGTACGTCATATTAAGTGAGGCAGAAAGGAGTGGAGAATGATTTTTACTGGATATAAGAAAAAACGGCAGATCGAAAAATACCGTCACCTGCTGAATGGACTCATCGAAACTGATTATCAAAAAATGTTCCGTATCACGATGAATTACGTACATGATAAAGAAGAGGCCTTAGATGTGATGCAAGATAGTTTTCATAAAGCCCTGAACTATTTTGAAAAAGAAAAAGAGATCGAGCATTTTAGTGCATGGTTTTATCGGATATTGATCCGCACGGCATTAGATAGTTGGCGCAGACAAAAAAGGACGCCTGTGGACTTATTTGAAATTCAAGATATCCCCCAACAGTTACCTTTAGAAACTTCCGTTGCAGAGCTCCATATGATTTTAGATAAAATAGACAGTCCGGAAAAAGAGATTCTGATCCTCTACTTTTTTGAAGGATTTCGTTTGAAAGAAATTGCGACTATCTTGGATGTGAATGAAAACACAGTTAAAACGAAAATGTACCGCTCATTGAATGCTTTACGTCAAATCCTAGAATGAAGGAGAGAAGAGTGCCATGTATTCCCAAAAAGAAAATTTAAAAAAACTAAAGAAAACTTATAAAGAACAAGCAATTCCCAAAGGGCTTAAAGAGGAGATCCGCCAGCGTTTTATTATCGAAGAGCAATCATTTATAAAAGCAAGGCGGAGAAAGAGACGTCTCCAAGGGTTCGGAGTATCTTTGGCTATCGTAATGATTACAACAAGTAGCCTTCTTTTTAATAGTCAAGTTCGAAGCTTTGCAGAAGATTTACCCATCTTAGGATCAGTCATTGAATTGATCTTAGGCGAACGCTTTACTGATCGATCTGAAAAAATCGATATTCAGGTACCGAAGATCAATACACAAAATGAGAAAGAAAATAAAACAATTCATGGATTAAATCAAAAATACTTTCGCGAAGGACAAGCAGATTTTGAAAAAGCTGAAAAAGAATATGGAAATTTTGAAACGGATCATTACCAAGTTTTGGGAGATTATCAGAAAATCGTAGACGATAACCGGTTTCTCGTGATTGAAAGGCAGATCACCCAAACAGCAGCAGATAGCCATGTTGAAAAAAGATACGACACAATCGACAAGAAAAACAGTGTCCAGCTCTCACTTCCACTTTTATTCAAAGATGACACCTATCTATCTGTTTTGACAAAAGAAGTCAAACGGCAGATGGCCGAACAAGTCAAGGAAGATCCATCTAAGTACTATTGGACTGAGCAAGATATTCAAGAAGGGACAATAGAAAAACCAACACTTGTTACGCCTACACGAAGTTTTTATTTGAACAAAGAGCATCAATTAGTTTTGACTTTTTCTCAATACGAAATTGCTCCCGGTTATATGGGTACACCAGAATTTGTCATTCCCAAGTCCGTGACAAAAACGATTTTGGCATCGGAAGATTATTTGGATTATTAGACGAGAAGTAGTTGCGACTAGCAGTTTCAATTTTCAAGTAAGTACAAGTAAATAATAAGAAGAGAAAAAGAGAAAGAAGAGATATAGTGAAAAGAAATTACTTAGTTATCAGTATTATTGCTTTATCCATGCTTTTGTTTTTCGAAATTACTTCGGTGGCCTCCTTGGTCACCGAAGTAAAAGGGCAAACACACTCTTCGGAGCATTCGTCACAATCTTTCAAACAATCAGAACAATCAACCTTTAAAAGCCAATCAACTGAAACAGCTAACGTCAAAGAAGCCATTCAAGAATCAGCGGAAAAGGTACAAAGTCAGTCATCACCATCAACACAAGACAGTACAAAAACGAGCCGAGATACGGCTGTCAAAAGCGTCGCAATCAGCTTTGATGATGGACCAGGAGCGACCACAACGCCGCAGCTTCTGCGAATCTTAAAAGAAAAAAACGTGCATGTCACTTTTTTCGTCTTAGGAGAAAATACGGCGCAGCATCCTGAAATCGTGAAGCAGACAGCTGAAGCAGGGCACGAGATTGGCAATCACACATACGATCATCAGAATCTGGCCACTCTTTCTGCCCAGTCGATGACGGAGGAAGTGACGAAAGCAGACACTGAGATCAAAAAAGTCACTGGCAAAACCCCCGCTTTTGTTCGTCCGCCCTATGGTTCTGTCACGAATGTAGGGGCAACGATCATCCAGCGACCGATCATCGAATGGTCTGTTGATTCAGAAGATTGGAAGACAAGAAATCCTGACTTGATTTTGCAGAAGATCCAAGCAACAGTATACGATGGGGCAATTATTTTATTCCATGATATCTATCCTGAAACGATTCGTGCCGTTCCTCAAGTGATCGATTATCTGAAAGAGCAAGGCTGTCGCATCACGACAGTTGGGGATTTATTAGGGCATCCAACGGCTGTCGAGAACTACTATGGTAGAAACGATCATCGGCCAGTTCAGTAAGTGAGACAAGTATCTTTAATAAATAACACATTTTAATAAGTAGTTGAACACATAACTGCCTTACTTGCAAAGGCTTAACAATATCTGTACAGATACAACAAAAAACTGTCCACCAATTTTCTTTGGCGGACAGTTTTCACTTAAAAATAAAGAAGCAACTATTCGTAAATTATGCTAAAATAGCAGTAGAACGCGTCCTGAGGGAATCGAACCCCCGTCTCAAGAACCGGAATCTTACGTGATATCCACTACACTAAGGACGCAAGCACTGGGATAATTGTAACTAAACAGATAAAAAATTACAAGGGGATTGGACAAAAAAATGAAATTTGAGCAAAATTTTTCACAAAAACAGCAGCAGACACAGAAACTAGCCATGACGCAACAGTTGCAACAGTCCATCCAAGTTTTACAATATAACAGTGAGGAGCTGTTGGCATTCGTTGAGAATCAAGCAATGGAAAATCCATTGGTGGAAGTTGTTGAGCCGGAATGGCAGCCAGATTACATAAAAGCTTCTTCATCTTCTTATGAAGGAGAAGAGACAAATTACCTAAATCAGATTCCTGATACAAAAGGGTCTTTATTTGATTCATTGATCGAACAAGTCCATCTGAATTACCGAGATACTTTTTTGAGGAAAATCGTTCTTTATCTTGTAGAATACATCGATTTGAACGGATTTTTGACGATTAGTTTAGAAGAAGCCGGAAAAGAGATTGGAGCTACGCCTATCCAAATGCTCGATGCGTTGACTCTGATTCAGCAATTAGAACCAGCTGGAGTAGGTGCACGTAGTTTGCAAGAATGTCTCATGCTTCAAACAGAACGAGATGATTATGCGCCGGAATTAGCTTATATCGTGTTGGAAGAATGTTTTGAGGAACTGGTGGAGCGAAAATGGAAAGAAATCGCACAACGTTTTTCTGTTGATCTACATGCTGTTCAGCAGATATTCGACTATTTACAAACGTTGAGTCCAAGCCCTGGCCGGATTTTCGACCGTAGCAGCGAATTGTACATTATTCCTGATGTCCGGGTATTAGTGGACGACGATAAAAATGTACAAGTTATCTCAAACCGAAAAAATCAGCCAAATATACGCTTTCAAGAGAGTTACTTCAAACAAATGTCACAACAAGCAGATAAAGAAACTGAAAATTATTTAAAAGAACGGAAACAGGAATTCGAATGGTTGAAGAAAACGATCCTACAACGTGGGGATACAATTTTGCGGGTTGCTCAAGTCATTGTTTCCCGGCAAAAAGCTTTCTTTATCGACAAGGAACGTCCAATCAAGCCTCTTACGTTAAAGGAAGTTGCAACTGAGATAGATGTGCATGAATCCACGGTCAGTCGTGCAGTCAACGGGAAATATTTGGAAACAGATTTCGGTGTATTTGAATTAAAAAAATTTTTCACTACACGAATTCCTACGAATAGTACAGAACAGACAGAAGACCTTTCATCAGATACAGCGAAGAAAAAGTTGCAGGAATTAGTCGATCAAGAAGACAAAAACAAGCCGTTGTCTGACCAGAAATTGGTTGAATTGCTGAAAAAAGATGAGATAGCGATCTCAAGACGAACAGTAGCAAAATATCGTGATTTATTAGGAATCCCGAGTTCATCAAAAAGAAAACGTTATGATAACTAATCAGTCAAAAGACTAGAAAAAGTATTTCACTTTTTCTAGTCTTTTTAGTTGAAAAACGAGAGCAAAACTGTTAGACTTACAGTCGTGAGGTTGAGATTTCCCTTTATTGATGTGAAATTCGAATAGTTAATTTCTTTTTTTATCGTATATGGGTCGTTTTAAGTCTACATTGGACGTAAAGTGTCCAACTAAGGAGATCGCTATGCTGGATGAAATAAAAATGATTGAATCTGTTGCACCAGATATTATCGAAGTGTTGCAAGAACGCTATAAAATTTTACGAAATATCTATTGGATGCAGCCGATTGGACGTCGAAGTTTATCGGAAAGTATGGGGATCACAGAACGAGTATTGCGAACAGAAACAGATCTTTTGAAAAATCTGAATTTGATCGACACCTCAAAAAGCGGTATGACGCTGACAACTAAGGGCGAAGAAGTTTATCAAAGCCTTGAAAACTTCATGGATCAGCTTTTAGGTACGCATCAAACCGAACAACAGTTGGCAGAATATTTTGGTAACCAACGCTGTATCGTTGTTTCAGGAAACAGCGAAGAGCAGACCAAAGTGGCTGATGCATTCGGCGAAGCGCTGAGCGAAGCCCTAGACCGACTACTTCCAGAAGGCGAGAATATCATCGCTGTGATGGGAGGAACTACTATGGCTGTGGTAGCCGAACAATTGTCTAATCTGGAAAATAAGAAACGGCATAACCTGTTTGTCCCTGCAAGAGGCGGGATTGGTGAAGCGATAACTGTACAGGCAAATTCTGTCAGTGCAAGAATGGCTGCTAAAGCAAACGGTAACCACCGTGCACTTTATGTTCCGGAACAATTAAGTCTGGCAACTTACAATTCTTTACTCAATGAGCCATCTATCCAAGAAGTCTTAAACTTGATTAGTGAAGCGAATTGTGTTATTCATAGTATTGGGCGTGCATTACACATGGCAGCACGTCGTAAGATGACTGAAAAAGAATTAGTCATGCTGAAACAAGCAAATGCTGTTGCGGAATCTTTTGGCTACTTTTTCAATGAAAAAGGTGAAGTCGTTTATAAGGTCCCTAGAATCGGCATAGAATTGCAAGATTTGGAAAAAGTCCCGATCATCATGGCAATCGCGGGCGGAAAATCAAAAGCCAAAGCAATTCGAGCTTATATGAAAAATGCACCAAAACAAACGTGGCTCATCACTGATGAAGCTGCTGCAAATGAGATTTTAAAAGGGGTAACCCTTTAAAATAAATATTTTTTTGATTTTCATAAGGAGGAAATCTTAAATGACAGTTAAAGTAGGTATTAATGGTTTTGGACGTATTGGACGTCTAGCATTCCGTCGTATCCAAGATGTAGATGGAATCGAAGTAGTAGCAATCAACGACTTGACAGATGCTAAAATGTTGGCACACTTGTTAAAATACGACACAACTCAAGGACGTTTCAACGGAACAGTTGAAGTTCATGAAGGTTCATTCAACGTAAACGGAAAAGAAGTTAAAGTATTAGCTAACCGCAACCCAGAAGAATTACCATGGGGCGAACTAGGCGTAGATATCGTTCTAGAATGTACTGGTTTCTTCACTTCTAAATCAGCAGCTGAAAAACATTTAACAGCTGGTGCTAAACGCGTTGTTATCTCTGCTCCTGGCGGAAACGATGTTCCAACAATCGTTTATAACACAAACCACGAAACATTAACTGGTAAAGAAACAGTTATCTCAGGTGCTTCATGTACTACTAACTGTTTAGCTCCTATGGCTAAAACATTGAACGACAAATTTGGTGTTGTTGAAGGATTAATGACAACTATCCACGCTTACACAGGTGACCAAATGACTCTAGACGGACCTCATCCTAAAGGTGACTTCCGCCGTGCACGCGCTGCTGCTGCAAACATCGTTCCTAACTCAACAGGTGCTGCTAAAGCTATCGGTTTAGTAATTCCTGAATTGAACGGTAAATTAGACGGAGCTGCTCAACGTGTTCCTGTACCAACAGGTTCATTAACAGAATTAGTAACAGTTCTTGAAAAAGAAGTAACTGTTGACGAAATCAATGCAGCAATGAAAGAAGCTTCAAACGAATCTTACGGATACAACACAGACGAAATCGTTTCTTCAGATATCGTTGGTATGACTTACGGTTCATTATTTGATGCTACACAAACTAAAGTAATGACAGTTGGCGACAAACAATTAGTTAAAACTGTTGCTTGGTACGACAACGAAATGTCATACACTGCACAATTAGTACGTACTTTAGAATACTTCGCTAACTTATAAGATAGACAAACGTACAAGTGTAAATTATAGACATGTACATTTAAAAGCGGGGAAGCAATCGCGCTTCTTCCGCTTTTTTTGATAATAAGTTTATTCAGGAGGAAATAAAATGGCTAAGAAAACAGTGAAAGATATCGATTTAAAAGACAAAAAAGTTCTTGTCCGTGTTGACTTCAACGTTCCTTTGAAAGACGGCGTGATCACTGACGACACTCGTATCAAAGCAGCATTGCCAACAATCAACTACGTTCTAGAACAAGGCGGAAAAGCAATCCTTTTCTCTCACCTTGGACGTGTAAAAACAGAAGAAGACAAAGAAGGAAAATCTTTAGCTCCAGTTGCAAAACGTCTAGGCGAATTATTAGGTAAAGAAGTAACATTCGTACCTGAAACTCGCGGAGAACAATTAGAAGAAGCAATCCGCAACATGAATGACGGCGACGTTGTCGTATTCGAAAATACACGTTTTGAAGATATTGACGGTAAAAAAGAAAGCAAAAATGATACAGAACTAGGTAAATACTGGGCTTCATTAGGCGATGTATTTGTTAACGATGCTTTCGGTACAGCTCACCGTGCGCATGCTTCTAACGTAGGTATCGCTTCAACTGGTATCCCAACAGTTGCTGGATTCTTGATGGAAAAAGAAATCAAGTTCATCGGTGAAGCAGTAGAAGAACCAAAACGCCCAATGATTGCAATCCTTGGTGGCGCAAAAGTTTCTGATAAAATCGGTGTAATCGAAAACTTGATTCCTAAAGCAGATAAAATCTTGATCGGTGGCGGAATGACTTACACATTCTACGAAGCAAAAGGAATCAAGATCGGTAACTCTCTAGTAGAAGCTGATAAAGTAGAACTAGCAAAAGAATTAATCGAAAAAGCAGGCGACAAACTTGTCTTGCCAATCGACAATGTCTGTGCACCAGAATTTTCAAATGATGTTGAAACACAAGTAATCGAAGGAGACATTCCTGATGGTTTGATGGCTTTAGACATCGGCCCAGCATCAGTAAAATTATTTGCTGATACATTACAAGGTGCAAAAACAGTTGTTTGGAACGGACCTATGGGTGTATTTGAAATGAGTAACTTTGCTAAAGGTACAATCGGTGTTTGTGAAGCAATCGCTAACTTAGAAGGCGCAACAACAATCATCGGTGGCGGAGACTCAGCTGCAGCAGCAGAACAATTAGGATTTGCTGACAAATTCACACACATCTCAACAGGTGGCGGCGCAAGCTTGGAATTGCTTGAAGGTAAAGAATTACCAGGACTAGCAGCAATCAACGATAAATAAACGACCAAGTTTGCTCAATTCTGACGAGTAATCGAACAAAAGGTGAAGGGAGTTTTCATGACTCCCTAGCCATTTTTCAATAAATTAAGGAGTGTGTTCCTCAATGCGTAAACCTATTATCGCAGGTAACTGGAAAATGAACAAAACTGCATCAGAAGCAAAAGAATTTGCTGAAGCAGTAAAAAACAAAATCCCTTCAAATGACAAAGTTGATTCAGTCATCGGATCTCCTGCATTATTCTTACAAGAATTAATGACATCAGCTGAAGGTACAGAACTAAAAATCTCAGCACAAAACTGCTACTGGGAAAACTCAGGTGCGTTCACTGGTGAAACTTCACCAGCAGCTCTTGCTGATCTAGGTGTTCATTATGTGATCATCGGACATTCAGAACGTCGTGAATATTTCCATGAAACAGACGAAGACATCAATAAAAAAGCGAAAGCTATCTTTGCAAATGGTATGACACCAATCCTATGCTGTGGCGAATCTTTAGAAACCTATGAAGCAGGCAAAACTGCTGAATGGATCGAAGGACAAATTACAGCTGGTTTAGCTGATCTTTCAGCTGAACAGGTGTCAAACATGGTTATTGCTTATGAACCAATCTGGGCAATCGGTACTGGTAAATCAGCTGACGCACAAATCGCTGACGAAATTTGTGGAGTTGTACGTCAAACAGTTGAAAAACTTTATGGAAAAGAAGTATCAGAAGCAGTTCGTATCCAATACGGCGGTTCTGTAAAACCAGAAAATATTGCTGAATACATGGCAAAAGAAAATGTTGACGGTGCTTTAGTCGGTGGCGCAAGCTTGCAAGCAGATTCATTCTTGTCATTGTTAGACGCTGTAAAATAATTGTTGAAAATTTGCGAAAAATGCAAGAAATGTTTGCACTAATGAGCAAAATTAACTAAAATCGTATATGAGGGAAATCCCTTAGGAAAAAACAAACTCAAAGGAGAGACAAAACATGTCAATTATTACTGATGTTTACGCTCGCGAGATCTTAGACTCACGTGGTAACCCAACAATCGAAGTAGAAGTATACACAGAAAGCGGAGCTTTTGGCCGCGGAATGGTTCCTTCAGGTGCTTCAACTGGTGAATACGAAGCAGTTGAATTACGTGACGGAGACAAAGCTCGTTATGGCGGTAAAGGTGTAACTAAAGCTGTCGACAACGTAAACAACATCATTGCTGAAGCAATCATTGGCTACGATGTTCGTGACCAAATGGCTATTGACAAAGCTATGATCGCTTTAGACGGAACTCCTAACAAAGGTAAATTAGGTGCGAACGCTATTTTAGGTGTTTCTATCGCTGTTGCACGTGCAGCTGCTGACTACCTAGAAGTACCTTTATACCACTACCTAGGCGGATTCAACACAAAAGTATTGCCAACACCAATGATGAACATCATCAACGGCGGATCACATGCTGATAACTCAATCGACTTCCAAGAATTCATGATCATGCCTGTTGGCGCTCCAACATTCAAAGAAGCTCTACGTATGGGTGCTGAAGTATTCCACGCATTAGCTTCAATCTTGAAAGCTCGCGGATTAGCAACTTCTGTTGGTGACGAAGGTGGATTTGCTCCAAACCTTGGTTCAAACGAAGAAGGTTTTGAAGTAATCATCGAAGCAATCGAAAAAGCTGGCTATGTACCTGGTAAAGACGTTGTTCTTGCTATGGATGCTGCTTCTTCAGAATTCTACGACAAAGAAAAAGGTGTTTACGTACTAGCTGATTCAGGCGAAGGCGAAAAAACAACTGACGAAATGATCAAATTCTACGAAGAATTAGTTTCTAAATATCCAATCATCTCAATCGAAGACGGATTAGACGAAAACGACTGGGACGGATTCAAGAAATTAACTGACGTATTAGGCGACAAAGTTCAATTAGTTGGTGACGACTTGTTCGTAACAAACACTCAAAAATTATCTGAAGGTATCGATAAAGGAATTGCTAACTCAATCCTTATCAAAGTGAACCAAATTGGTACATTAACAGAAACTTTCGAAGCTATCGAAATGGCTAAAGAAGCTGGCTACACAGCAGTTGTATCTCACCGTTCTGGTGAAACAGAAGATTCAACAATCTCTGATATCGCTGTTGCAACAAACGCTGGCCAAATCAAAACTGGTTCTCTATCACGTACTGACCGTATTGCTAAATACAACCAATTACTACGTATCGAAGACCAACTTGGTGAAGTTGCAGAATACAAAGGTTTGAAATCTTTCTACAACTTAAAAAACAAATAATTCTTTTCTAATGAAGATACATGATCGACTATTGAAAGATAGTCGAGTATGATCACTTAGTTAAGTAATCGAACTCTCTACTTGCTGAAATATCAGCAGGTAGAGAGTTTTTTTGCAACTAGCTTCTGTATATGATGTTTACAAAGAAAGGTACAAGAAAAGATCATCCTTGAAAAAGGAAAGCTAACAATAACTAGCATCATATAAGAGCTTTTAAGGATAGAACAGTAGAATAAGAATCTATGGGCAAGTCCTCTCGTATAAATAAAATAGGAGGGAAGTAGCAGCATATTTTTCATAAAGTGGCTCTCTTTCTTCATTTTTACTTTGGTTGCTCCTATTTGAAAATTCGAGCACACTCAAATACAATAAAAAGAAATGGCAAGGGAGAGGATTAGATGAAAAAAGAAGAAAAAATCGCGATTTTACAAGAGATCATCCGAATTAAATCAGTGAATGGAAACGAAGGTGAAGTAGCAGCCTATTTGAATAAGCTTTTGGCAAAGCATGACATAACAGGAGAGATTGTTTCTTACAGAGATGGTAGAGATAATTTGATTGCTCGTTACCAAAAGGGCCAATCAGGAAAAGTGTTAGGCCTATCTGGGCATATGGATGTCGTGGCGGCTGGTGATGAATCGTCTTGGACCTATGCACCCTTTGCAGCAGAAATCCATGGGAACCGTTTGTACGGACGTGGTGCTACAGATATGAAGAGTGGCTTGGCAGCAATGGTGATTGCCATGATCGAACTGAAAGAGTCAGGAAAACCATTTAACGGAACAGTCAAATTATTAGCCACTGTCGGAGAAGAAGTGGGTGAACTAGGTGGGGAACAGCTCACGAAAGCAGGCTATGTAGATGACTTAGATGCCTTGATCATCGGAGAGCCAACCAATTACAGTTTGATGTATACGCACATGGGATCAATCAACTATACAGTCACCTCGCACGGAAAAGAAGCGCATAGCTCTATGCCAGACCAAGGTTATAATGCAATCAATCACCTAAATGAATTCATTACGAAAGCAAATGCTGAAATGAATCACCTCGCTGAAACAATCGAGAATCCTGTCCTAGGAAAAACAATCCATAATGTTACATTGATCAGTGGCGGGAATCAAGTCAACAGCATCCCAAGCCATGCGCAGCTCCAAGGGAACATTCGATCGATTCCAGAATACCCAAATGATAAAATCATTGCATTGCTGAAATCAATCGTCAATGAATTGAATCAAGAGACAGACTATCATTTGGAATTGATGATCGATTACAACAAAATACCTGTCAAAGCTGATCCAGATTCTCCTTTGATTCATTGCATTCAGCAACAATTCAGCCAGCCATTACCTTTGGTTGGAGCGGCAGCAACAACGGATGCAGCCGAATTTACGAAAGCTAACCATTCCTTCGACTTTGTCGTCTTTGGGCCTGGTGTCGTTACTTTGCCTCATCAAGTAGATGAGTATGTTGAAATCGATAATTATTTGAATATGATCGAAAAATATCAAGGAATTATTTTATCCTACTTAGCGTAAGATTTTTTTAATAAATGAAAAAACAGAGCCAGATTAGCATTATTTCGCTAATCCAGCTCTGTTTATTCAGCCTGTTTTTCTTTTTGAATATATCAAGCGTTGTGGCAACATAGTGATGACTAATGAAACAACGACGATAGACAACAAACGATCAAGGTAGTCTGTACCTGCCTGTACCAAGATCACACTTGTTGTCTGACTTAAACCTAACCCATGTAATAGCTGAACGATCATACTGGATCCTGAGGAGGTGATCCCGCCAAATAACTGAACGGTAATGATCGAAGAAACGATCGTTCCAGGTACCGACAAAATCAAAGCGAGTAATAACAGTTTCAAGCTGTTTTTATCTTTGCCGAGATATCTTGGCAAAATCAATCCAGCAAGCAAGCCTGTGAGAATTTGGATTGGCGAATAATACAGAGAAAAAATATCTGTAGTCACTCCACTTAAAATACCGCTGGACAATCCTGTCAGCATTCCAGGTACAGGCCCAAGCAATGCACCAGCAAAAATCGTTCCGATAGAATCGAGATAGATTGGCAAACGAAGCCATAAAGCAATCGTTCCTCCAATATAATTGATCCCAATACACAAAGCCATCACTGTAAGTACGCGAGTTGCCATTTTGTTTTTATTCATTTTGTTAGCCCATCTTTAACCTTTCCAAATCTTTCATAATCGTTTCTTCTTGTGCATTTAAAAGAACGGTTAAAAACTTTTGGAAAAAAAGACGAGTATCTACTTTTGTCATAATTTTACTGTTAGCAGGTTTCTGCCAAAATTCATAACGATCAACCAATGTTTGTCCACGACTTATTCCTTGAGTTTCCACAGCAGTGAAGCTTTTGAAACCTTCACAGATGGCCCCCTCGATAAAATAAGCAACAGCTAACGGATCATTGATGACACATCCTAAAATTCTTTCTTGTTTCCAGTGGAAGTCAAAATAAAAACGAGTGATCGCTTTTAGATACTCTCCCTCTTCAGGATTCATTTGACAGCAGTATTCGAGGATAGTCGGTGTCAAGACGATTTCTCTTGTCACATCTAACCCAACCATTTCTATCGTTTGTTTGAGATTCTCGAATACATAAGAAGCTGCTTCAGGATCACACCAGTAATTGTATTCAGCAACTGGCGAACAGTTACCATGGCTTTTGTAAGTTCCACCCATCGAGACAAAACGTTCCATATGTTTCCCAAGATTTGGGTTGACTTTCAAAGCAAAAGCGATATTGGTCAAAGGACCCAAAGCAATGACTGATGTATTTGTCTTTTCTTTGAAATAATCAGCCAAAAAATCAACGGCATGGAGAGGTTCTGCCTGTTTTCTCAAGATCATCGGGAAATTTGTTTCCCCTAAACCATCCATACCATGAGTGTCTTGTGCACTGATGAAAGGTTGCTTCAAAGGTTTTTCCATTCCTTGATAAACAGGAATGTCTAAACGATCACAGCGTTCCAGGCATTTCAGCACATTCTGCGTACCTATATCTGCAGGGACATTCCCACAAACTACGGTAATAGCAACTACTTCGATATCAGGGGATTTGACAGCTAATGATAAAGCTAAAGTGTCGTCGATCCCTGGATCGCAATCAATAATTACTTTTCGCATTATTTCCAATCTCCTTTCTTTAGAGATACTTAGTTTTTTATTCTGGGAAGTTTCCGAACCAGTCCAAGACGAGCGTCTTGATTATAATGCACGAAATTAGTATACTGGCTTTTATTGCGAATGTAAATGCTCTCTTACAAGTAAATCTATTGAGGAGAGCTTTAAGTAAATGATACAATGAAAAAGAAATGGAATTTACGTGTGCCGAAAATAAAGAATTCTATGGATCGGTACATTGGATAATAGATAGATTATAGTTTGGCAGAAAGCGGCGGGTGTACAATGGTTATTTTTTATTTCATTCTTATTCTGATAATTATAGGGATCAGTTACCATTTTCTTTCTTATTTTTATGCAAAGAAATTAGTAAGAGCGGGAGTACAGAGAGGATATGACTGGTATGAAGACACTGGTCATCGTTTGATGGACCCTGCTGCAGTCACGTCAGTAGAAAAAAAACGACAAAAATTAGAAGAAGAGTGTGAAAGCTTTTGGGAGCAGGGAACACCCAAAACAATCAAAAGTTATGACGGGTTGAAACTAGCTGGTCAGATGTTCATTCATCCAAATAAGCAGAATAAATGGGTCATTTGCGTACATGATTACCGAAGCACAGGGAAAAGAGACATGTCTCATATAGGTAAAAGATATGCAGAGAAAGGATTCAACGTTCTTGTACCTGATTTACGTGCGCACGGAGAAAGTGAAGGAGAAATCATCGGAATGGGATGGCTAGATCGGCTAGATTTAATTGCCTGGATCCAACTCATCTTAGATGAACAGCCGAATGCGTCCATTATTTTACACGGCGGATCAATGGGAGCTTCTACGATCATGATGGCAAGTGGTGAAAAACTTCCATCAGCGGTCAAAGGATTTATTTTAGACAGCGGATATGTTTCTGTTTATGCAGAATTCCGATATATGTTAAGTAAAATCACTGTCTTTCCTAAAAAAATGGTCATGAGATATGCGAATCATTATGCCCAGAAATACGCCGGTTACTCCTTAAAGCAAGCATCAGCTACGAGACAGCTTGGCAGCAATCATCTGCCTTTATTAGTCATCCATGGTGAAAGAGATCATTTTGTCCCTACAGAAGCAGCGTACACGATTCAAAATGCTACGGCAGGGGATAAAGCACTGCTGCTTGTTCCAGAAGCAGAACACTTGGAAGCATCGATGAAAGATCCGAAAACCTATTGGACAGTGATTTTTTCATTTATTGAACAAAGAATAACGATGAATTAATTTTCTCTTCTTTTTTGTAAGTAATTCGAGGATAAATAATTGTTTATAGATCAGGAGACTGCTAAAATAAGGTAGGAATAAAAAAATATCAGTTATTTGAGGAGTGCGGCATATGGAAATCAAAGAAGAAAAAAATCGTCTTGCTTTATTCAATGATGAACAACAAGAGATCGGAGAAATGACATGGTCAGATGCGGGCCCAGACATCATGATCATTGACCATACATTTGTAGATCCAGCATATCGTGGTCAAAAGTTAGCTGAAAAGCTAGTGTATACTGGAGTAGAATTAGCAAGACGAGACGGGAAAAAGATCATTCCTTTATGCCCTTATGCAAAAAAAGAGTTTGAAAAGAAACCAGAATATCAAGACGTCTTACGTCAGTCATAAGAATAACAGCTGAAAGTTTTGAACTTTCAGCTGTTATTCCATTTATATAGAGTTGTCACGGACTTTTATCTATGATAAAGTTAAAGTGACGATATCTTTTGGGAAGGAGGCTGCGATATGTATAATTTAATTTTGGGAATCGTGATCGTTTTATCGATTGTTATGGTCATTGCGATTATGATGCAGCCAAGCAAGCAAAATAGTGCAGCGAGTGCATTTACCGGCGGTGCGGATCAACTATTCGGCAAACAAAAAGCTCGCGGCTTTGAAGCTGTCATGCAGCGATCAACTGCAGTTATGGGAGCTATCTGGATGATCTTATTATTTGTCCTAGCATATTTATCTTCGAAGTAGTTGAATAAGCCTCTCGCAAAACGGCGGGCGGCTTTTTTTATTGCAAAGAGAACGCTTAAGAAGAAGTTATGAAAGAAACTATGGTAAAATGAGGCGAAAGAGGTGAGACGAGTGAGACAATTACCAAAACACCTTTATGCAAAACATGGAAAGCGAGCGGTTTTGCTGCTTCACGCTTACTCAGGAAGTCCAAACGATGTTCGAATGCTCGCACGATTTTTGGAAAAAGCAGATTATACAGTTTATGCGCCGCTTTTTAAAGGACACGGAACAATGGAGCCATATGATATCTTGCAAGAAAAAGCAGAAAGCTGGTGGGCAGACACTAAAAAAGCCATCCATTTTTTACAGTCTGAGCAGTTTTCTGATATTGCCGTATTAGGATTATCGATGGGCGGCATCTTTGCTGTACGAGCACTAGAAGAAGAATCAGTGATTGGCGGCGGTTTTTTCTGTTCGCCTTTGTCTCCTGTAAAAACAAACGTGCCTGAAAACTTTGAAAAATACGTACGTCAAGTGCTGAAGACAGCAGGTAAATCAGAGAAAGAAATCAATGAAAAAGCAGTTGCTTACCGCTCGTTAGCTGAACAACAATTAATGGATATACAAGATCAGGCAGCAATCGTAGAAAGTAGGTTGTCAGATATCCAACAGCCGATATTTTTAGCTCAAGCTGGGAAAGATGAAATGATCGACCCTAATGGCGTATTTGAAACTGCACGCAAGTTGAGCCGTCAGCGAGTGACACTTCAATGGTATCCTGAAAGTGGTCATGTGATTACAGTTGGTACAGCAAGACGCGAATTAGAAAAAGACGTCTTGGAATTTTTAGAAAAATTACCTTGGAATGAGGAATAAATATGACAAAAGAAACGATAAAAGAGAAAATTCTCTTTTTCATGGAAAGCAGTCGCAAACGCAGTTTTTCTATGGAAGAAATCGCTGAAGGTTTAGGGTTCCAAAAAAGCGATGATTTTAAATTACTAGTACAAACGATTGCTCAAATGGAAAGAGAACAGAGTATAGTTTTCAATAAAAAAGGAAAAGTGAAACTTCCTTTAAAACCAATCTTGATCGAAGGAACATTTCGAGCAAATGAACGAGGATTTGGATTTGTAACGATTGATCCCGAAGAAGATGACATCTATATCCCAAAAGAAGCGACTGGTTTTGCAATGGATGGAGACACCGTAGCAATCGATATCATGAAGCGAGCAAATACAGATATGGATCGCGGAGCAGAGGGTAAAGTAGTCGAGATTCGAGACCGGGCGACTACTCAGTTAGCAGGGGAATTCGTTGCTTATTCAGAAGAAGAAATACAAGAAACAGATCTTTACGGCGTTGTTATCCCGAAAGATAGAAAGCTCAACCAATTTAAAGTATATGCAGCAGCAGAGGGAGTTCGTCCAGTTGACGGAAGTATTGTGCTGATCGAACTGACCCATTACCCTGAAAAAGGGTATGCGACTAGTTTAGAAGGGATAATCAAGCAAGTGATTGGTCATAAGAATGACCCTGGCATGGATATCCTCTCAATTGTCGTGGCTAATGGTATCCCTACGAAATTTCCTGATGATGTATTGTCTGAAGCAGATGAAGTTCCAGATCAAATCAGCGAAAAGGATATAACTGGACGTAGAGATTTAAGAAATCAGCTCATTGTTACGATTGATGGAGAAGATGCAAAAGATCTAGATGATGCAGTTACGGTTAAAAAATTAGATAACGGTAATTATTTTCTTGGAGTACACATTGCAGATGTTTCTTACTATGTGACACAAGGCAGTCAATTGGACAGAGAAGCATATGAAAGAGGAACAAGTGTATATTTGACTGATCGAGTAATTCCGATGATCCCGCAACGTTTATCGAATGGTATCTGTTCACTGAATCCCCATGTTCCAAGGCTGACCATGAGTTGCGAAATGGAGATTGATCCAAATGGACAAGTAGTCTCTCATGATATTTTCCCAAGTGTGATCCAAACAACAGAACGGATGACCTACACAGCTGTCAATCAAATCTTAGAAGATCAAGACGAAGAAACGATGCAACGCTATGCTCAGCTCGTACCTATGTTCCAAGAAATGGGTGAATTGCACCGAATCCTTGAAACGATGCGAATCAAACGTGGCGCGATTTCTTTTGAGGATCGCGAAGCGAAAATCCTTGTTGATGCTGAAGGACACCCAAATGACATCCAGCTAAGAAGCAGAGGAATTGGTGAACGCTTGATCGAATCTTTCATGCTTGCGGCCAATGAAACGGTAGCTGAACATTATAATAAATTAAATCTGCCGTTTATTTACCGAATCCATGAACAGCCAAAAGAAGAAAAAATGCAGCGCTTCTTTGATTTTGCTTCAGCTTTGGGCATTCTGGTCCGAGGAACGAAAGGAACGATCACACCAAAAGATTTACAGCATGTGATCGAAGGAGTAGAAGACAAACCAGAAGCTGCAGTTATCAATACTATGTTGCTAAGAAGCATGCAACAAGCACGCTATTCAGAAGACAATTTTGGGCATTATGGCTTAGCGGCAGATTACTACACACACTTTACATCTCCTATTCGACGTTATCCCGATCTAATCGTCCATCGTCTGATCCGTTCTTACAGTGAAGATAAAAGTGAAAGCAATCAAAGTTCGTGGGCTGCGGAACTTCCTGAAATTGCAGATCATAGTTCTAAGATGGAACGTCGTGCAGTAGAAACAGAACGTGAAGTAGATTCCATGAAGAAAGCAGAATTCATGATGGACAAAGTGGGAGAAGAATTCGATGGGATCATCAGCTCTGTTGTGAAATTCGGCCTGTTTATCGAACTGCCGAATACAGTAGAAGGATTGATCCATATCAATGAATTGAAACAGGACTACTTCCATTTTGTTGAAAATCATTTAGCTCTTGTAGGTGAAAGAACTGGTCTGACTTTTAAAATCGGACAGAAAGTGCGAGTAAAAGTAGTCAAAGCTGATCCAGATGAACGAGCAGTAGATTTTGAACTTGTTTCCGCAGAAGAGGTTACAGCGTTGGAACGGCCAAAAACACGAAATGGAAAATCAGGAAAACGCGAAGGAAAACAAGCAGGAAAACGCCCAGAAAGAAATGGCAAGAAGAACAAACGATATAGCGATAGTAAGCAAACGTTCGGTAAGAAAAAAGGGAAGAAGCCATTTTACAAAGGTGTTAAAAAGAAGAAAAAGAAAAAATAAAATGAGTTGGAGGAAACAGCTATGCCAAAAGGCGAGGGAAAATTAATTGCACAAAACAAGAAAGCTCGCCATGATTATTCGATCATCGACACGATGGAAGCAGGGATGGTCTTGCAAGGAACCGAGATCAAGTCGATACGAAACAGCCGGATCAATCTAAAAGATGGATTTATTCGCGTCCGCAACGGAGAAGCTTTCTTGCATAATGTTCATATCAGTCCTTATGAACAAGGAAATATTTTTAATCATGATCCGTTGCGCACGAGAAAGTTATTATTACACAAAAAACAAATCATCCGTCTTGAAAATGAATTGAAAAATACTGGGATCACTGTTGTTCCTTTAAAAGTCTATATTCGTAACGGCTATGCCAAGGTATTGATTGGTCTGGCAAAAGGGAAAAAATCGTATGATAAACGGGAAGATTTGAAACGAAAAGATATCGATCGACAAATTGATCGAACATTAAAAAATTTCTCTAGATAATTTCATTATCCTTTTTCGCATATTCGGTGCTTTTGCTTTTACTTAATGATAAAATTTGTTAGCATTTAATCTGATAAAACATGATTATCATAGGTTTTTTCTTAGATCAGGAGCACCGTGTATAAAGAAAAATTCGCTTCGTTTTTGACTGAAATAAAAAAGTGTCTAATTTTCATGAAAATGTTTTGAATTTTCTGTTTCATGGTGGTATGATACCGTGTGGTTAGAAACCGATTGGAAAAAACCAGATACGCACATGAATTGATTTTATGTGA
The DNA here is from genome assembly GCF_035727065.1 of Enterococcus sp. E4-223. NCBI lineage: Bacteria > Bacillati > Bacillota > Bacilli > Lactobacillales > Enterococcaceae > Enterococcus > Enterococcus sp. E4-223. The sequence goes on from NZ_JAPMLH010000002.1 coordinate 107,941, forward strand.
ATTTCGGGGAAAAGAGGTGAAATGGATTGGATGAACGCTCGCTAACGTTCCACATTGGACCAATTTGGTTTGATGGTACAGTTTGTATAATGGTGTTACTGACCTGTTTGATTGTTTTCTTCTTAGCTTACTTTTTTACAAGAAATCTTAAGTTGAAACCAACAGGCAAACAAAATGCGATAGAATGGGTCATTGATTTTAGTCGAGGAATCGTAACAGATAATCTGCCTAGAAAAGAATTGAGCAATTTCCATTTGTTGGCATTTACATTGTTTTTATTTGTTTTTGTTGCAAACAACATCGGTTTAGTAACAAAAATCGTTTTACCTAACGAAACAACACTTTGGAAAAGCCCGACAGCAGACCCGTTTGTTACTTTAACTTTGGCATTTATAATGATCTTACTTACTCACTTATTTGGGGTGAAAAAGTTAGGCTTCAAAGGATATTTCGTAAATTCGTTCTTGAAACCATATAGTTTTATGTTTCCGATGAAACTGATTGAAGAATTTACAAACTTATTAACACTTGCTTTACGTCTTTATGGGAATATTTATGCGGGGGAAGTTTTGCTAACCTTGATTGCAAAAATGGTAATAAGCTTAGGCTGGTTCTCATTGCCGTTAGCAATTCCATTAGAGATGGTCTGGATTGCATTCTCCTTGTTTATCGGAAGCATCCAAGCATTTGTCTTCGTTACTTTATCTATGGTTTATATGAGCCATAAGATTGAAGTGGAAGAATAATATTCGTTTTAAAAACAAACTACTATTTATCTAATTTAGGAGGAAAACAATTATGAATTATATCGCAGCAGCAATCGCAATCATGGGAGCAGCAATCGGAGCCGGTTATGGTAACGGTCAAGTTATCTCTAAAACAATCGAATCAATGGCTCGCCAACCTGAAATGTCTGGTCAATTCCGTACAACAATGTTTATCGGGGTAGCTCTAGTCGAAGCTGTTCCTATCTTAGGGGTAGTTGTCGCCTTGATTCTAGTTTTTGGTGTTTAATTGAATCAGTATTAAGGCAGAAACAATTTGGTTTGTTACTGCTTTTTTACATGAAAACTAGAAGTACTTCAAAGAAAGGAAGGCTCGCCTATGCTGAATCAATTGGCAATTGCAGAAGTTGGCAATGCGATGTTAGGAAATGTCATCGTTGTCAGCGGCTCATTTTTGATACTACTGGCTCTCTTGAAGCATTTTGCTTGGGGACCAATCAGCGATATTTTGAAAAAACGTGAAGACAAGATCGCCAATGATTTGGATTCTGCAGAACAATCTCGCATCAACTCAGCGAAAATGGAACAAGAACGCGAACAACAATTGTTAGCCTCTCGTTCTGATGCAGCTGATATCATCAAAAATGCGAAAGAAAGTGGAGAATTAAGCCGCCAAAATATTTTGAAGGATGCTCAAGAAGAAGCAGCTCGTCTAAAAAGTAAAGCCCAAGCTGATATCACTGTAGAACGTGATTCAGCGCTGAACTCTGTAAAAGACGATGTTGCAGAACTATCTCTTCAAATCGCGGAAAAAATCTTGAACAAAGAATTATCTCCAGAAATGCACGAATCATTAATCAATCAATATATCGAAGGTCTAGGTTCTTCAAATGAAACTAGATAAATATACAGTAGGAAGACGTTACGGGAAAGCTTTATTTGAACTGGCGATCGATTCAAATCAAGCAGAAGAAATCTATCAAGATCTCGTAAGCTTACGTCAAATCTATGAACAAGTACCTGGATTAGGTAATATGTTAAGTGATGTTCGTCTAGAACCTCATGAAAAACGAGAAATCATGGACAAGCTTGTTAGTGGCTATGATGGAATCGTTAAAAACTTTTTAGAAGTTGTTTATGCGTATAACCGGATGGATGATCTTTTGTTCATGATCGAAGAATATGAACGTCGATATGATGAACATCAAGGTTTGCTGTTGGGAAGTGTCACAACAGCAGTTCCACTTTCAGACGAACAACGAATACAATTAGAAAAGAATGTTGCAAAAACAATGAACTATCAATCAGTCGAATTAAAACAAATCGTTGATTCTTCTATTATTGGTGGCGCGATTGTTGAAGCTAACCATCGAGTAATCGACGGAAGCATTCGCACGCAATTAGAAAATATGCGTAATCAATTAAATAGATAGTACAAAGAGGTAGGTGAATCGAATGGCCATCAAAGCAGAAGAAATTAGTGCCTTGATTAAAGAACAAATTGAAAATTATCAAAACGTGCTTTCAGTCGAAGAAATCGGTACCGTAACTTATGTAGGTGACGGGATCGCTCGTGCACATGGTTTAGAAAACGCGATGAGTGGTGAGTTGCTTGAATTTTCAAATGGCTCATACGGAATGGCGCAAAACTTAGAATCAAATGATGTAGGTATCATTATCCTTGGCGATTTCGAGTCCATTCGTGAAGGAGATAAAGTAAAACGAACAGGAAAGATCATGGAAGTTCCAGTTGGAGAGGCCTTGATCGGACGGGTAGTTAATCCGCTAGGTCAGCCAATCGACGGACTAGGTGAAATCGTTACTGACAAAGCTCGTCCAGTAGAAGCAATGGCACCAGGCGTTATGCAACGTAAATCTGTTAACGAACCAATGCAAACAGGTCTAAAAGCAATCGACGCTCTTGTACCAATCGGACGCGGCCAACGTGAATTAGTTATCGGTGACCGTAAAACAGGGAAAACTTCCATTGCGATCGATACGATCATCAACCAAAAAGGTCAAGATATGATCTGTATCTATGTAGCAATCGGACAAAAAGATTCTACAGTTCGTACACAAGTTGAAACATTGAAAAAATATGGCGCAATGGATTACACAATCGTTGTGAATGCCGGTGCGTCTCAACCAGCGCCGTTGCTTTATATCGCACCATATGCTGGTACTGCAATGGGTGAAGAGTTCATGTACAACGGGAAACATGTCTTGATCATTTTTGATGATCTTTCAAAACAAGCTGTTGCTTATCGTGAACTTTCCTTGCTACTTCGCCGTCCACCAGGTCGTGAAGCTTATCCAGGGGATGTTTTCTACTTACACTCACGCTTATTGGAACGTGCAGCAAAATTAAGTGATGATTTAGGTGGCGGTTCAATGACTGCCTTACCATTTGTTGAAACACAAGCTGGAGATATCTCTGCTTATATCCCAACAAACGTTATTTCGATCACTGATGGACAAATCTTCTTAGAAAGCGACTTGTTCTACGCAGGTACTCGTCCAGCGGTTGATGCCGGACTATCTGTATCTCGTGTAGGGGGTTCTGCGCAAATCAAAGCAATGAAAAAAGTTGCTGGGACTTTACGTCTAGACTTAGCAAGTTACCGTGAATTAGAAGCATTTACACAATTCGGTTCTGACTTGGATGCAGCAACACAAGCAAAACTAAATCGTGGACGCCGTACAGTAGAAATCTTGAAACAAAAATTGCATGCACCGCTAGCTGTTGAAAAACAAGTAGTGATTTTGTATGCTTTGACACATGGATTCTTAGATAGTATCCCTGTAGACAGTATTTTAGACTTCGAACATGAATTATTCGAATATCTGGATACCAATCATTCAGATATCTTTGAAACAATCCGTACAACAAAAGATCTTCCAGAAGAAGAAGCGTTGAACAGTGCGATTCAGGAATATAAAGACATGTTCTTAGCTACAAAAGGAAATAATTCCTCTACAGAAGATAAATTGAAATCCATTCAAAATGCATAGTGAGGTGAGATGAATGGGTGCTTCATTAAATGAAATCAAGACACGTATCGCTTCAACGAAAAAAACGAGCCAAATCACGCGGGCAATGCAGATGGTGTCTGCTTCTAAGTTGACAAAATCTGAAGCTTCTTCACAGAAGTTTCAGGTTTATGCAACAAAAGTAAGAGAAATCGTTACGCATTTGACTGCTACTCAGTTAAATGATATTGCCTCAGAAAATCCTAGAGGGGATATCAATTACAACAGCATGCTGCTCAGCCGTCCTGTTAAGAAAACTGGTTATATCGTCATCACTGCAGATGGCGGTTTAGTCGGTGGATATAACAGCTCGATATTGAAACAAACGATGTCTATTTTAGAAGAAGACCACCAATCACCCGATGATTACGTGATGATCGCAATTGGCGGAACTGGTGCAGACTTCTTTAAAGCACGCGGTATCAATCTAGCATATGAGCTGCGCAATCTATCTGATCAGCCAAGCTTTGATGAAGTCCGCAAAATCGTAAATATGGCAACAACTATGTACCAAAACGAAGTATTCGATGAATTATACGTATGTTATAACCATCATATCAATTCGCTAACTAGTCAGTTTCGTGTAGAAAAAATGCTGCCAATCTCAGACTTAGATCCAGAAGAAGCAACTACTTTCGAACAAGAATATATTTTTGAACCTTCAAAAGAAGAAATCTTGTCTCAGTTATTGCCTCAGTATGCTGAAAGTTTGATCTACGGTGCGATCGTTGACGCCAAAACAGCAGAACATGCTGCTGGTATGACAGCAATGAAAACAGCAACTGATAATGCTGCTAATATCATTGATGAGCTGACGGTTTCTTACAACCGTGCAAGACAAGGGGCTATTACCCAAGAAATTACCGAAATTGTTGCCGGAGCTTCGGCACTAGAATAGTATTGAGATTGGAGGAAAAAAGATGAGTTCAGGCAAGATTGTTCAAGTAATCGGTCCCGTTGTCGACGTGGAATTTTCTTTAGACCAATCCTTACCAGATATCAACAACGCATTAGTTGTTTATAAAAATGACGAAAATAAATCAAAAGTTGTTCTTGAAGCAGCGTTAGAATTAGGGGACGGAGTGATCCGGACCATTGCGATGGAATCAACAGATGGTTTACAAAGAGGAATGGAAGTCATTGATACAGGCAAAGCAATCTCTGTTCCTGTAGGTAAAGAAACATTAGGTCGCGTATTCAACGTACTAGGAGATACGATCGATTTAGAAACACCTTTCCCAGAAGATGCGGAAAGAAGCGAAATTCATAAAAAAGCACCAGCCTTTGACGAATTAAGTACAAGTACAGAAATTTTGGAAACAGGGATCAAAGTTATCGATTTGCTTGCCCCATATTTAAAAGGTGGGAAAGTCGGACTATTCGGTGGTGCCGGTGTTGGTAAAACCGTACTGATCCAAGAACTGATCCATAATATCGCCCAAGAACATGGTGGTATTTCTGTATTTACCGGTGTAGGTGAACGTACTCGTGAAGGTAATGACTTGTATTACGAAATGAAAGATTCAGGAGTTATCGAAAAAACAGCCATGGTGTTCGGACAAATGAACGAACCACCAGGTGCACGTATGCGTGTTGCTTTGACTGGTTTGACGATTGCGGAATATTTCCGTGATGTAGAAGGTCAAGATGTACTGTTGTTTATCGACAACATTTTCCGTTTCACTCAAGCTGGATCTGAAGTATCAGCCTTGTTAGGACGGATGCCTTCTGCGGTTGGTTATCAACCAACATTGGCAACAGAAATGGGTCAATTGCAAGAACGTATCACATCTACGAAAAAAGGTTCGATCACATCGATCCAAGCAATCTATGTGCCAGCCGATGACTACACTGACCCGGCGCCGGCAACAGCATTCGCCCATTTGGATGCGACAACCAACTTGGAACGTAAATTAACAGAACAAGGGATTTATCCAGCGGTAGATCCATTGGCTTCTTCTTCAAGTGCTTTAGCACCTGAAATCGTGGGAGAAGAACATTATAAAGTAGCAACAGAAGTCCAACACGTATTGCAACGATATCGTGAATTACAAGATATCATTGCTATCTTAGGTATGGATGAATTATCCGATCAAGAAAAAGTGTTAGTTTCTCGTGCCCGCAGAGTCCAATTCTTCTTGTCACAAAACTTTAACGTGGCTGAACAATTTACTGGTCTTCCAGGTTCATATGTCCCTGTAGAAGAAACAGTGAAAGGATTCCGCGAAATCTTGGAAGGCAAATACGATGATCTTCCTGAAGAAGCTTTCCGAAGTGTTGGCCGAATCGAAGACGTCGTAGAAAAAGCGAAAACACTAGGCTACTAGAAAGGGGTGCCCCATGAATCAATATTTAACAGTAAATGTGGTAACTCCTGCCGGTTTGGTCTATGATCACCATGCAGCTATCGTCGTTGCACGTACGACAGCTGGTGAGCTTGGGATTTTGCCTAAACATGCACCAATCATCGTTCCATTGACGATTGATGAAGTTCGTGTAAAACGAACAGATTCAGATACCCACGTCGATTGGATCGCTGTTAATGGCGGAATCATGGAAGTTCGTGATAATGTTGTTTCAATCGTTGCTGATAGTGCGGAACGTGAACGTGATATCGATGTATCTCGTGCGGAACGTGCAAAACAACGTGCAGAACGCCAAATCGAAGAAGCAAAAGCAAAACAAGATACGAACGAATTGAAACGGGCAACTGTTGCGTTGCACCGAGCAATCAATCGTATCAAAGTATCTAAGCACTCATAAAATGAGATGCGGATGTTTATCCGTGTTTAAGAACAGTAAAAAGAGGTTATGACAGAAGTGGTCAGCTTCAAGACATAAGAAGGAATTTACGAAAATTGCTTCTCAAATTTTTGTGAAATCTCAGCTTATTTTTCGAAGAAGCTACTTCTGGAACACCGTATATCAGAGATTGTGAAATCAGCGTTTTGTCCTGAGTATTAGAGAAACAAATGGAAAATAGTTCCTCATATTTTGCCGTTTTTTGAGCTAATACCGAGGGTCAGATGATTGAACACCGTTTATTTGGAATAAGGGACTGCGACAAGACTTTTGTCTCAGTCCCTTTTTTTGCATATTTTTAGCATTTATTTCCTAAAAAATGTAAGGGGATTCCTATATTTTTAAGTATACTTGTTTTTCCTTTTATACATTTTATGGTATTATCATTTTATTAGTTATTATAAAACAATCGTTAGAAAGGACGTCATTATGCAAGTATACGGAATTGATGCGGTGCTTCGAATCGTGAGTCATTTGGCGTTTATCTACTTAGCCTTCTGGTCTTTACGTTCGTTACGCATTGAAACTTTTTTCAGATCAATGCATAATACGCAAATTAGAATGGCAATCGTACTTTTTTCAATTTTTTTAGGGTACACTGCAAGTAATTTTTTCTTAGAAGTTATCGCTTTATGCCGAAATCTTTTCGTTAGCCTGTAAATTTTAAAAAAAGGTACTATTTTAAAAGCAAGGATGTTATAATAGAAAAGATTTTGAGTAAGTGTATGCTCATTGGAATTTTTTGGAGGGAACAACATGGAAGAGATCATCGTAAGAGGTGGCAATCAATTAAATGGAACAGTAAGAATTGAAGGAGCTAAAAATGCTGTTTTGCCTATTTTAGCTGCTAGTTTGTTAGCAGAAGAAGGTATTACGACATTAGACAACGTTCCGATTCTTTCTGATGTCTTCACTATGAATCAAGTGATTCGTCACTTAAACGTAGATGTAGATTTTGATGAACAAAAGAATCAAGTAACAATCGACGCTTCAAGACAATTAGAAATCGAAGCGCCTTATGAGTATGTTAGTCAAATGCGTGCTTCAATCGTTGTGATGGGTCCGCTACTTGCCAGAAATGGACATGCAAAAGTAGCTATGCCTGGTGGATGTGCGATTGGTAAACGACCAATCGATTTGCATTTAAAAGGATTTCAAGCTTTAGGAGCAAAAATTATTCAAAAAAACGGCTATATCGAAGCAATTGCGGATGAATTGATCGGTAACACGATTTATTTAGATTTCCCTAGTGTAGGTGCTACTCAAAATATCATGATGGCTGCTGTAAAAGCAAAAGGAACAACCATCATTGAAAACGTAGCTCGCGAACCAGAAATCGTTGATTTAGCAAACATTTTGAATAAAATGGGCGCTCAAGTCTATGGAGCTGGTACTGAAACAATGCGTATTGAAGGCGTAGATCATTTACATGCAGTCAACCACTCAATCGTACAAGATCGTATCGAAGCAGGTACCTTTATGGTTGCTGCTGCAATGACACAAGGTAATGTGCTGATTGCAGATGCTATCTCTGAACATAACCGCCCATTGATTTCTAAATTGATCGAAATGGGTGCAGAAATCATTGAAGAAGAAGGCGGAGTCCGTGTCATCGGACCAAAACATATCTTACCTACAGATGTAAAAACGATGCCTCATCCTGGTTTCCCTACAGATATGCAAGCTCAAATGACAGCTATCCAATTAGTTGCAGAAGGTACAAGTGTAGTGACTGAAACAGTGTTTGAAAATCGTTTCCAACATTTAGAAGAGATGCGCCGTATGAACGCTCATGTCAGAATCGACGGAAATGTAGCAATCATGGATGGAAACCATGAATTGCAAGGTGCAGAAGTATATGCAACAGACTTGCGGGCAGCAGCAGCATTAGTTTTAGCTGGCTTGAAAGCAAATGGAATCACACGTGTGCGTAACTTGAATTATCTAGACCGTGGATATTATAATTTCCATATCAAACTACAGCAATTAGGTGCAGACGTTGAACGTGTAGACATGGATCAAACTTCTGCTGAAAAAACAGCACAAACGATTGCTTAAGGAAGTGGCTGAATGAGTAACCAACGATATATCTTATTAACTTTGATAAAGATTTTAGTGGTGATCTTATTGCTTATCCTTCTTTTTGTGGCCGGAACGATGATCGGATATGGTGTCATCGGTGGCGGCAATCCATTTAAAGTATTTCAGCCAAGTTTGTGGATTCATATTCGAGACTTTTTTCATTGATAAATAAGAATCACAGTGGTTCTAGTCGATATGAAGTGAGCCATGAAGCAGAACATGATAAAAGAAAACAGAAGGGAACGTTGACGTTAGTCGCGATCCCTTTTTTTAGTAAAAGAAAAGAAGGAATCTAATTGATGAAGAAGATATTGATTTATTTAGTTAGAGGATATCAGCGCTTTATTTCGCCTGCATTTCCACCTAGCTGCCGTTATTACCCAACCTGTTCCAATTATATGATAAAAGCAATTCAAACCCATGGTGCGCTAAAAGGGACGGTAATGGGGACTGCACGGATCTTACGCTGTCATCCTTTTGTCAAAGGCGGTATCGATTATGTACCATTGACATTCCAATTAACGCGAAATAAGAAAGATAAAAAAGAACCAGATTATAAAAAGGTTGTGAAAAATACGGGTAGCACTGAGCGATAAAGAAAAAGAGGAAAATTATTGTCAAAGTAACAACTCCGCAACTACTTATATGGGGGACAAAAAATGATCGAAGAACTAAACAAGAAAGATTTACCATGGTCCTTGTTATTAGATGCAGATCCTGATAAAGAAAAAGTTCAAGTATATGTTTCCAGAGGGAGTGGCTGGATATGGAAAGAAAAAGAAAAAACAATAGGTGTACTGATCTATGTGGCAAGGGAAAAAGAATACGAAATCGTCAATGTAGCAGTAGCCCCAACGTATCAAGGAAAGGGGATTGGCGGAAAATTACTTGAGACAGCTTTTCAGAAGCTTTCACAACTCGCTTCCAGTCAAACTCAGATCATCATACGAACCGGCAGTACTAGCAGTGCGGCGTTACATCTCTATCAAAAAATGGGCTATGTGGAGATTGGTCGAGTCAAAGACTATTTTATCCATCATTACTCTGAGCCCATTTTTGAAAATGGAGATCAATTAAGGGATCAAGTGATTTTAGCAATTCACTTACCTAAAAATAGCTTTAACTATTAAAATTTCAATTCAAGAAAATGCTTTCAAATGCTAAATAGATACATTACAATAGCTTTAGCAAACAAAAAGGAGAATATTTTTATGGGAATATTAGTTTTTGATTTTGGTGGATCGGCTGTCAAATATGGTTGTTGGGATGGCAAAGAGATTAAAGGTAAGGGACAATTTGCAACGCCTGAATCTTGGGAAGAAATGAAAGCGCAATTATTTCAAGTTTATAAAAAAATACTCGTTTCTTTTGAAGTCGAAGGAATTGGAATCAGCTCTCCTGGAGTAGTGAATAATGAGAAACAGGTGATTGAGGGAATCAGTGCGATTCCTTATATTCATGGATTTAATATTTTCCGAGATTTGGAAACTCTGTTTCAACTTCCAGTAACGATTGAAAATGACGCCAACTGTGCCGGAATGGCTGAATTTTATGAAGGTGCTGCCCGCGATTATCAAGATGTTGCTTTTGTTGTAGCAGGAACTGGGATTGGCGGGGCATTGTTCACGAAAGGACAAATCAATAAAGGGGCACATCTTTACGGTGGAGAATTTGGGTTGATGTTCTTAGATGGCGATAAGACATTCAGTAAAATTGGTACAGCGGTACAGATGGCTTGGCGTTATTGTGAACGAAAAGGTCTCGATAAAAATGCTTATACCGGAAAAGATGTCTTTGAATTAGCAGAAACTGGAGATGCAATAGCAAAAGAAGAAGTTGAGAGTTTTTATACGTATCTTACAAAGGGATTATTCAGTATTCAATTTTCGTTTGATCCAGAAGTGATCGTATTAGGCGGCGGGGTTTCTGCAAAAGAAGGGCTCATTGATGAGATCAAAAGCCGAATGAAGAAGCTGACAGAACAATTCGATCTGCATGATTTCGAACCGCAGATTTTATTATGTGAGTACAGAAACGATGCTAATCTTGTAGGTGCAGCAGCAAACTATCTCGCTGTACGTCAAGGAGAGAATTAAGAGCTTTAGAGAAGGTGCAGCTTGCATAAAAGAAGTGAATGAAATGAATAGGAGATTTTTACCTAAGGAATGTTTTATTTGCTGCAGTATGATAAAATGTCTGAGAGGTGAAAATGATGTCAAAAAAAAATAAAGATATTGAAGTGCGTATAGAAGAAGTGAAAAAAGATATCAAAGGTAAGAATTATGAAGTCACTCAGTTATTTATAGGGAAAAAAATGATTGGTGAGATCTTAGCCTATGGGCCAAAAGAATATGAAATTTTCTTTGGTGAAGAAGATTTTGGAAAAGAAAAAAGTCTTGAAAATGCGATAGAAACAGTGATTCGACACTGGAATCTGCACGAATAAAAAAATATCAAAAAAACTTTCAATAAAGGGTTGCAAAAATCTGGAAAATTAGGTATTATAACTAAGTCAGGTTGATACAAACCTTTCGGAGGAGTAGCGAAGTGGCTAAACGCGACGGACTGTAAATCCGTTCCTTAGGGTTCAGTGGTTCGAATCCACTCTCCTCCATTTCATTGGGGTATAGCCAAGCGGTAAGGCAAGGGACTTTGACTCCCTCATGCGTTGGTTCGAATCCAGCTACCCCAGTATACCACAATCGTAAGCTCTCGTTAGTTCGAGAGCTCTTTTTTTTGCTTTGCTACCTTGTTCCTTGAAGATTCTGCTGATTTAAGATAGAGTTAAGTTAACTACAAGAATTGGAGGGATCCACATGAAATGGAAAGAAAAAGTAGACGAAGCAGCTGAAAAGTTATATGATTTGGTCAAATCAGAAAAATACAATATTGAAGTGAATATTCCGAAAAAAGGCGGAAAAGCGGTCCAGGTAAAATCAAAACGCCCAACGAATCATACAAAAAAATGGATGGCTAAAAACCGCTAATAATAACAAAAGATCCATAAGTCGGCATTTTCATCGATTTTAGGGTCTTTTGTTATTTTCTAGGTTGAACATATCTAAAAAATTGTTTCTGACAATAGGAGTAGGGAGAACGATGTGTGTCTAAATCCTCTGTTGATGGATAGAAACCTTTATCTTTTTCAGTTGTGAATCAGGTATATACCAGTTATAATAGAAGAAACGAAAGGACGGGTGTACGTTATGTCGAATCAATTACCTGTATATATACAGATTCATGACCAATTAAAAAATGAAATCGAACAAGGTATATGGAAAGTCGGAGACCGTCTTCCTTCAGAAAGAGAATTAGCAGTGAAATTCAATGTCAGCCGTATGACGTTGAGACAAGCAATTCAAAACTTGGCAGATGAAGGGATCTTAGAAAGAAAGATCGGTTCGGGTACATATGTTGCGCGAGAAAAAGTACAAGAAAAAATGTCTGGTGCAACAAGTTTTACAGAAATTATGGAATCGCAAAATCGAGTACCGTCTAGTCGGACAATCTCTTATTTCTTGACTTCGCCAAGCTCAAGTGAAATGGAAAAACTAAACTTGAGTAAAGATGACACGATCTTGCGAATGGAACGTATTCGTTTCGCAGATGATGTCCCTATTTGTTTTGAAGTTGCCAGTGTGCCACAAAAGCTGATCGATGGCTACAGCAAAGCAGAGATTACTGAATCGTTGTATCGCACGCTAGAAGAAAAAGGCGGGAAAAAGATCGGTCCAGCGAATCAAACGATTACTGCTGTGTTGGCTTCTGAGAAAATTGCTGACTATTTAGAGGTAAAACGAGGAGATGCAGTTCTTCGTTTGCGCCAGATTTCTTATTTTGAAGACGGTACGCCGTTTGAGTATGTGCGTACGCAATACGTAGGAAATCGTTTTGAGTTTTATTTGGAAAAATAAAAAACAGGTGATCCCTGATTCCTTATTAGAAATAAAAGAGAATCAGAATCACCTGTTTTTATATATGATCAGTTACCAGTTGCTCGTGATAAGAAACAGGACCCTCTTCAAATTGGACTTGTCCGTTCAGCAGCTCAATGATGGATTCTTTAAAGTGGTCAGCACTTTTTTCATCTACAGCACAGATGACGCTAACTTGATCAGTATATTGGATTTCTTTTATAAAAAAATGTTGGAGTTCAAGATAATTCTGTAATTTTCCTAGTTGCGGATACGTGATCATCACAGAGATCTCCTGTTGCAAGGTACCTTCTACGATTCCAATGTCAGACAATGCTTGAGAGACCGCATGAGTGTATGCTCGTATTAATCCGCCTGTGCCGAGTTTCGTTCCTCCAAAATATCGAGTGACTACTGCAGCTACATTGATCAGTTGATTTTTTTTGAGGACTTCCAACATCGGTACGCCCGCCGTTCCACTTGGTTCTCCATCATCGCTGCTTCGCTGGATTTCATTTTTTTCTCCAATGATGAAGGCGCTGCAGTTATGGTTCGCTTTCCAATGTTCTTTTTTTATTTCTTGAATGAAACTTTTTGCTTGGTCCTCTGATTCTATTCGTCTAAGAGAACAGATAAAGCGTGATTTTTTGATCTCAATCTCACTTTGTCCATTTTCTTTTATTGTACGATAGCGCTCGATCATCTTGTCACCTCTTTTTTTCATTTTCTTTATTCAGTATAAATAAAGTTCTAGGTTGTTTCAACACTGTAACGGTTGCGCAATTGCTGTAGTATGCGATAATAAAGACAAAGGCAGGTGGATCTGGGGATGCAGGAACGAATGAAAAAGTACGATGCAATTACGCATTATTTGAAGAACAATGGCGGCTCTCAAGTAACGTTGACCTTTACCCAATTTGACGAACTGCTGTTTCCCAGTAACGGACTTCCCAAAACAGCAAGGGAAAGTACAGATTGGTGGGCAAATGATTATAAACACCCTGAAAAAGGTGCCTATGGCTGGATAAATGCAGGCTATGAAGTAGTTGTCATCAATTTGGACAAAGAATATGTCGTGTTCAATAAATTAGTGAAATCTAGTTGGCTATTTGATTAAATAAACCGCGTTTAGAAAACGTTGACAAATTTCTTTCTTTTTATATAATAGAGTAACAGACGCGAAGAAAACGTTTGCGTAGTTTGTTTTAAAAAGGAGAGAAAAGTATGGCTAAAAAAACAATCATGCTTGTATGTTCGGCTGGTATGAGCACAAGTTTACTAGTAACAAAAATGCAAAAAGCTGCTGAAACAAAAGGAATCGACTCTGATATTTTCGCTGTGTCCGCTTCTGACGCAGATAACAATCTTGCAAATAAAGACGTGGATGTGTTGTTATTAGGCCCACAAGTTCGCTTTATGAAAGCTGATTTTGAGAAACGTCTGGAACCAAAAGGCATTCCTTTAGATGTCATCAATATGGCTGATTATGGTATGATGAATGGCGAAAAAGTGTTAGATCAAGCAATCACGCTCATAGGTGAATAAATAGAACAGTATAACTATCGAACAAGCGATCCAAAAAATAGATCGCTTGTTTTTTCGTATATTTTTTTAGGGCGAATAATATGAATCATTTTTGGGGTAGAAGGCTTCTGACGAGAGATATTAAAGCAATAGACTGTGAGGAGGTAAATTTACCAAATTATGAGAAGATCGCAGCAGTGGAACGTTTGGGCAACTGGATTCTTTGTCATCGCTGTGGAATGAGGACGTCCGTCATTGATGGACAGCTTGCAGATTACGGTTATTTTTGTACACATTGTCTATATTTAGGGCGATGCGACACTCAACAAGATTTATATTTGTTTGATCAGCCTGAAGCAAAACCTCGAGAAGTCGTCTTTTTTTGGACAGGACAGCTTACTGAAAAACAAACGGAAATCTCAAAGAGAATACTTTGCCATTCAGAAAAAAGACATCATCTTATTTGGGCTGTAACAGGTGCAGGGAAAACAGAGATGCTTTATCCTATTTTAGTGGAAACTTTAAAAGCTGGAGGAAGAGTAGCGATTTGTACACCGCGAGTCGATGTTTGTAATGAATTGTTTTTACGCTATCGTTATGTTTTTCCAGAAGAAAAAATCACGTTGCTCCATGGGAATACAGCAACGGCTTATACCTTTACTTCTTTTGTTATCTGTACGATTCATCAGCTATACCGTTTTTATCGGTCCTTTGATTTAATAGTGATCGATGAGATCGATGCGTTTCCTTATAACGGGGATGCAGGATTAGCTCATGCTGTGCAAACAGCGATTAAACCAGACGGACGATTCATCTACTTAAGTGCCACACCTGATAAAAAGTTACTAAAGGAAATCAAGCAGACGTTTGACATCCACAAACTTGCTTTACGCTTTCATCGGCGTTTGCTTCCTGAACCCGTCTTGGTTTTCATGAATAATTGGCGACAAAAATGCAAGAACAAGAAGAAGATAAAATCTTTGGTGCGGATCATTCATCAATTAATTAAAGAAAACCATATCCTTTTATTTTGTCCAAGTATCACGATGATGCATCGTTTGAAAGCCACACTTCAAGAGGCTCTTCCGAGATATGAGATCACAGATGTTTCTTCAAGAGACAATCAGCGGGCGGAAAAAGTCCAGAAAATGCGAGAAGCAAAATATGACATACTGTTAACCACGATGATCCTTGAACGTGGAGTCACATTTGAAAGAATATCCGTTATCGTTTTAGGAGCGGATCATCCGGTTTTTACTAAATCTTCTTTGGTACAAATCGCAGGAAGAGCCGATCGTAAAGGGCCTTATACGAACAGTCAAGTATACTTTTTCTATGAAGAAAAAACTACAGCTATTCGAAAAGCTTGTCAGGAAATCAAAGAAATGAATGAAGAAGGGAAGAAGATGCTGTGAGGTGCAGTTGCTGCAGTAAAGATATCGTCCAAAATTTAACATTCAGCGAGATTATTGGTGTTTCGAAATACAGATTACCTCAGACTTGTTCAGTTTGTCGCGCACAATTTCATTTATTGGAAACAAGAGGCTGTTCTGGCTGTCAAAAACCAATCCATTTCAATCTAGAGAGTACGAAAAAGAAAGTAAAGTCTATTCCCGTTTACTGCAGTGACTGTCAAGAATGGAAGAAGAAATATCCGACCTATGATTTTCAGCACCGTGCCTTTTTTGTGTACGATGAAAATATGAAGGCCTGGCTCAATCAATACAAGTTTATGGGAGATATCCGACTAGCAGGCACCTTTGCATATAAATGGACGCAGATAAAAAAAAGAATACCCGACATACATCTATTGTCCAATACCTTTATCTGAAAAAAGGCGAACAGAAAGAGGATTCAATCAAGTAAGCGAGATGTTGAAAGCAGCAAGAATTCCTTTTCAGATGCTACTCAAAAGAGAGAAGCATCTGCTGGCTCAAGCAAAAAACACGCGAAAGGAAAGATTGGAGATGCCTCAACCTTTTGAACTTGCAGTCACCTTTTCTAAGATACAAAATAAAAAAATATTGATTATTGATGATGTCTATACAACAGGACAGACTCTTTTCCACGCAGCAGATTGTTTGCAGGTCGCACAGCCGAAAATCATCCGAACCATTTCTTTGGCGAGATGAATTAGATGTGGAAATTTGATAGCGATTTAATTTGCAAATAACCTAGAGTTCGATATAATAGAATTAAGAAGAGGGAAAGAGTGGTCCTTCTCCTTCTTGATTGTGGTAGACGAAAGGGGTAATTTTTATGTTTAGATATAATGTACGCGGCGAAAATATCGAAGTAACTGAAGCGATTCGCGACTACGTTGAGAAAAAAGTAGGCAAACTAGAACGCTATTTCAGTGACGCACCCGATGCAACGGCGCATGTGAACTTAAAAGTTTATACAGAAAAAACAGCAAAAGTGGAAGTAACGATCCCATTACCTTATCTTGTATTACGTGCCGAAGAAACTTCTCCAGATTTATACGCAAGTATCGATTTGGTTGTTGACAAATTGGAACGCCAAATCCGCAAATTCAAAACAAAAATTAATCGTAAATCCCGTGAAACGGGCATGAATACTGCAGATGCTGCTGCTTTATTCAATGAAGAGGACGAAAACGAAAATGATTCTGAATTAGATATCGTACGTACGAAACGCCTTTCATTGAAACCAATGGATAGTGAAGAAGCAGTCTTACAAATGAACATGCTGGGACATAACTTCTTTATTTTTGAAGATGCAGAAACAAATGGTACAAGTATCGTTTACCGCCGTAAAGATGGAAAATACGGACTGATTGAAACAGACTGATCAGCCTTACTTAAATAACAACGAAAACTTGCAGCAGCTACTGACAGCTGCCGCAAGTTTTTTTGAGTTTCCTCCTCTTTTAGATGAAATATGAATAAATTATGAAGTTCTTACTTTAATACGCTTAAGATATTTCAATTATCTATAACTAATGATAAAATGAAAAGTAAAGTCTACATAGTCTGGATAATACACAGAAGGAAAAGGAGATTACACAACGCATGGCCAATTTGATTCGTTCACTTATCGAAAACGATAAGAAAGAACTAAAACGTTTAGATAGCATTGCAAAAAAAGTTGAAGCATACGCTGACCAAATGGCAGCATTAACTGATGAACAATTACAGGCAAAAACTGCTGAATTCAAGGGCAGATACCAAAAAGGAGAAACATTAGATCAATTACTTCCGGAAGCTTTTGCAGTCGTCCGAGAAGCAGCAAAACGTGTATTAGGTTTATATCCATACCACGTACAATTGATGGGTGGAATCGTGCTTCACGATGGAAATATCCCTGAAATGCGTACTGGTGAAGGTAAAACCTTGACCGCAACGATGCCAGTATATCTAAATGCTCTGACTGGCGAAGGGGTACACGTAGTTACCGTCAATGAATATTTAGCAACCCGTGACTCGACGGAAATGGGCGAACTTTATAATTTCTTAGGATTAACAGTGGGGTTGAATATCAACTCAAAATCTTCGGATGAAAAACGCGAGGCTTATAATTGTGATATCACTTATAGTACGAATAATGAATTAGGATTTGACTACTTGAGAGACAATATGGTCGTTTACCGCCATCAAATGGTACAACGTCCGCTGAATTATGCCATTGTCGATGAAGTTGACTCAATCTTGATTGATGAAGCGAGAACGCCGCTGATCATTTCAGGGCAAGCAGAAAAATCCACAGCTTTATATACAAGAGCAGACAACTTCGTGAAACGTTTGAAAGAAGAAGAAGATTATAAAATCGATGTACAATCAAAAACAATCAGTTTAACCGAAGCAGGGATCGAAAAAGCAGAAGAAACATTCGGTTTGGATAACTTATACGACATTGAAAATACTGCATTGACCCATCACTTGGATCAAGCATTGAGAGCCAACTATATCATGCTTTTAGATATCGATTATGTTGTCCAAGACGGAAAAGTACTGATTGTTGACCAGTTCACTGGTCGGATCATGGATGGACGCCGTTATTCAGATGGACTTCACCAAGCAATCGAAGCTAAAGAAGGCGTAGAGATCGAAGACGAAACGAAAACCATGGCGACGATCACTTTCCAGAACTATTTCCGTATGTACAAGAAACTTGCGGGAATGACTGGTACAGCTAAAACAGAAGAAGAAGAATTCAGAGAAATTTATAACATCCAAGTATACCAGATTCCGACAAATCGTCCGGTTATCCGTGATGATCGTCCAGATTTGCTTTACCCAACATTACAAAGCAAGTTCCACGCTGTCGTGCAAGATATCAAAGATCGCTACCGCAAAGGTCAACCTGTGTTAGTCGGAACTGTTGCGGTTGAAACATCTGAGTTATTATCAGATATGCTGAATCAAGAACGTATTCCTCATGAAGTGCTGAATGCGAAAAATCACTTTAAAGAAGCAGAGATCATCATGAATGCCGGTCAAAAAGGTGCTGTGACGATTGCTACCAACATGGCTGGTCGGGGAACAGATATCAAGTTAGGACTTGGGGTAAGAGAACTTGGTGGTCTAGCAGTTATCGGGACAGAACGACATGAATCTCGTCGTATCGATAACCAGCTTCGAGGACGTGCAGGACGTCAAGGAGACCCTGGTATGTCGCAGTTCTACTTGTCATTGGAAGATGATTTGATGAAACGATTCGGTTCAGAACGAATCAAAGCTTTCTTAGATCGGATGAAGATCGGTGAGGAAGATGCTGTTATCCAAAGCAAGATGCTGACGAAACAAGTAGAATCTGCACAAAAACGTGTAGAAGGAAATAACTATGACACACGTAAAAACGTCTTACAATACGATGATGTGATGCGTGAACAACGTGAAGTAATCTATAAACAGCGACAAGAAGTAATCATGGAAGAAAAAAGCTTATCCAAGCCACTAATGAACATGGTCAAACGGACAATCAGTCGTGTAGTAGATGCGCATACACAATTAGAGAAAGAAAATTGGAATTTGGAAAGTATCATCGATTTTGCCGGAAGTACTCTTGTCCATGAAGATAGTATTACTCTTGCAGATATCGAAGGAAAAACAGCTCAGGAGATCAAAGAGTATCTAAACGAACGAGCACAAGAAGTATTTAATACCAAAGCGGCTCAACTAAATGGTCCAGAGCAACTGTTGGAATTTGAAAAAGTCGTGATCTTGCGTGTTGTGGACTCTAAATGGACAGACCATATTGATGCAATGGATCAATTACGTCAGTCAATCGGCTTACGTGCTTATGGACAGAACAATCCATTAGTCGAATATCAAACAGAAGGCTATAAGATGTTTGAAGATATGGTAGGCGCCATCGAGTATGAAGTCACTCGAATCTTTATGAAAGCTGAGATCCGTCAAAACGTACAGCGTGAACAGGTTTCTCAAGGAACAGCTTCTCACTCAGAAGACGGAGATGCCAAAGAAAATAGTAATACTAGCGCGAAAAAACAGCCAATCCATGTGAACAAGGTCGGAAGAAATGATCCTTGTCCTTGTGGAAGCGGGAAAAAATATAAGAACTGTCATGGAAAAAATGCAAACTAATTTCTGACAGCAGGATTGGTGAGACAAATTCTTTTTTTAAGAATTCGTCTCACCTTCTTTCTGTTATTTGCTGATTCTGTTAGACTAGATATAATGAAAAAAGTATAGTGAAAGAAGGAAAAAACATGGAAATATCCGAAATTCGAAATCTCCTGACAGAAATGCAGGAAAAGGTCACAAGTTTCAGGAGGTCTCTTTGACTTAGATCAGCTGGAAGAAGACATCGCGGAAGCAGAAGCAAAAATGGCTGAACCTGGTTTTTGGGATGACAGCGAAGCCGCACAAAAAGTGATCAGCGAAAATAACGCTAATAAAGAAACCTATGACCAATTCCATTCTCTTGCCGAAGAACTAGAAGAAATCGAATTGATGGTGGAGATGCTGCAAGAAGAACCTGATGCAGCAATGCAAGAAGAAGCAGAAACACGTATCAATGCATTAGATGAAAAAATGAAGACGTATGAATTATCTATGCTGTTAGACGGACCTTATGATCGAAACAATGCGATCGTCGAATTGCATCCAGGGGCTGGCGGAACGGAGTCCCAAGACTGGGGCAGCATGCTTTTACGTATGTATACACGTTGGGCAGAGCAGCATGGCTATCAAGTAGAAACACTAGATTATCAAGCAGGTGATGAAGCAGGGATCAAGAGTGTGACCCTGCTGATTAAAGGACACAACGCTTTTGGTTATCTAAAATCAGAAAAAGGTGTTCATCGCCTTGTACGGATTTCGCCTTTTGACTCAGCGAAACGACGTCATACTTCTTTTTGTTCGGTAGATGTGATGCCAGAGCTTGATGAAACGATCGATATAGAAATCAATCCAGATGATTTGAAAATCGATACGTACCGAGCAAGTGGTGCAGGTGGTCAGCACATCAATAAAACAGAATCTGCTGTACGGATCACTCACTTGCCTACAGGAACAGTAGTAGCTAGTCAGGCACAACGTTCACAATTGAAAAACCGTGAGCAAGCGATGGGGATGTTAAAAGCTAAGCTTTATCAATTAGAAGTGGAAAAGAAAGAACAAGAAGCAGCTGCACTTCGAGGAGAACAAAAAGAAATCGGCTGGGGTTCACAGATCCGTTCTTATGTTTTCCATCCATATTCTATGGTAAAAGACCATCGGACAAACGTAGAGACAGGAAATGTCCAAGCAGTTATGGACGGTGACCTTGATTTATTTATTGACGGCTATTTAAAAATGCATCTACAATAAGAACCCATTGTTAAATTGAAATAAAATTGTAAGATTTTGCAAGCATGTTGAAACATTGCCATGCTATAATAGCTAAAGACTGAAAAAGATATGGAGAGAACGCCATGATTGAAATGAAGGATGTAATGAAGAAGTACTCAAATGGTACGACCGCTATCCGCAATCTCTCAATTGTCATCGAACAAGGAGAGTTTGTCTATGTGGTTGGTCCGTCTGGAGCCGGTAAATCTACATTCATCAAATTGATGTATCGAGAAGAAAAAGCTTCAAAAGGAACTTTGAACGTCGCAGGTCATGATCTAATAGCAATCAAAAACCGCGAAGTTCCTTATCTACGCAGAGAAATCGGCGTGGTGTTCCAAGACTATAAATTATTACCAAGAAAAACAGTATATGAAAATGTTGCGTACGCTATGCAAGTTATCGGCAGAAAACCTCGGGATATCAAAAAACGAGTAATGGAAGTGCTGGACCTTGTTGGTTTGAAACACAAAGTTCGAGTCTTTCCTAGCGAATTATCCGGTGGGGAACAGCAACGTGTCTCTATTGCTCGGGCAATCGTGAATACGCCTAAAGTACTTATCGCGGATGAACCTACAGGAAATCTGGATCCAGAAAACTCATGGGAAATCATGAAATTATTAGATCGGATCAATGCCCAAGGAACTACTGTCGTGATGGCTACACATAACAGTACGATCGTAAATACGATTCGGCACCGAGTAATTGCTATCGAAAACGGCCGCATTATTCGAGATCAAGCGGAAGGGGAATATGGATACGATGATTAGAACCTTTTTCCGCCATTTACTAGAAAGTATCAAGAGTTTGAAACGTAACGGCTGGATGACAGTTGCTTCAGTCAGTGCGGTAACGATCACGTTGACTTTAGTCGGTGTATTCATGGCAGTTATCATGAATGCAACTAAATTAGCTCAGGATGTAGAAGGAAACGTTGATGTCTCTGTATTCGTAGATATCGGTACAAAAGACGAAGAGATGAAAAAGCTAGAAAAAGAATTGAATGACTTAGATCATGTTAAAAAAGTTGAATTTTCAAGTAAAGAACAGGAATTGAAAAAAATCCAAAACGAAATGGGTGATTCCTGGAAATTGTTTGAAGGTGACAATAACCCGTTATATGATGTGTATGTAGTAAGTGCTACTGATCCTTCTTATACAAAACAAGTAGCAGAAGAAGCAGCAGATTTGAAGAATGTTTCTCGTTCTGATTACGGTGGAGCTTCCTCAGATCGGATTTTCCAAATCGCTGGTGCAGTTCGGACATGGGGATTAGTTGCAGCGGCATTGCTGCTGTTCGTAGCGATGTTTCTCATTTCGAACACGATTCGGATCACGATTTTGTCTAGACAGCGTGAAATTCAAATCATGCGTTTAGTCGGTGCAAAAAATGGATATATTCGCTGGCCGTTTTTCCTTGAAGGTGGCTGGATCGGTCTGATCGGTGCGATTCTTCCGATTTTGATCATCACATTTGGTTATGCATGGTTTTTCCAATTGATCAATCCATCATTATTACGTTCCCATTATTCATTGATTCATCCACAAAATATCGTTTGGAAAATCAATCTTTTAATGGTCGGCATTGGTGTGATCATTGGTTCACTTGGCTCGATCATTTCTATGAGACGTTTCTTGAAATTTTAATACCACAATATAAATAAAATGAGAAAGTTGGACAGTTTCGTTCCAGCTTTCTTTTTTTATTGGCTAGGAGAATAGAAGGAAGCGGCTTTTTTCCCTTTACTTTAAAAAACAACTTGGGTATTCTTAAGTTGGTAGAAGAAGAGGTGAAGCCGTGAAAATTATCGTTGACAATTTTTTTACGATCCTTTTGATTATGAATATTTTGCTTTCCTTTATCATCGTTTTTCGAGAAAGAAAGGAAACTGCTCAAACATGGGCATGGCTGCTCGTTTTGATGTTCATTCCAGTTGTAGGATTTATTTTATATATTTTTTTAGGAAGAGGGATTTCCAAAGAGAAAATCTTTGATTTGAAGATCCAAGGGAAAATCGGTAAGAACCTGGAAATTGAAGAAGACAAACAGGCATTGATGCGAGGGCTTTATCCTCATCCGCCTACTGGACAAGTAGATGTGAAACAATTGATCTATATGCTCACGGTATTTGAAAGTACGCTCTATACGACTAAAAATGAAATCACTTTATTTACAGATGGTCGTGAAAAATTCGATGCGCTGATTGAAGATATCAAGCAGGCAGAAGACCATATCCACTTCCAGTATTATATTTATCGCAGTGATGCATTAGGTGAAGAAGTTCGAGATGCATTGACAGAGGCGGCAAGACGAGGGGTAAAAGTCAGAGTCCTTCTTGATGCATGGGGTTCCACACAAGTTTCTTCCAGCTTTTTTCAGAATTTGAAAAAAGCAGGCGGAGAAGTCGCATTTTTCTTTCCTCTATTTGTTCCGTATATTAATCCTCGGATCAATTATCGCAATCATCGTAAAATCGTAGTTATTGATGGGAAAATCGGATATACAGGTGGGTTCAATGTTGGAAATGAATATCTAGGATTGGTAAAGAAATTTGGTTATTGGCGAGACAATCATTTGCGTATTTACGGAGAAGCGGTGTATACCTTGCAAAACCGTTTTTTGATGGACTGGAATTCTCAGCATACAAAAGAAGTAGGCTATTCTCCCAAATTTTTTCCGTCCATTCACTCTACTGGTGATATAGCTGTTCAAATCGTGACAAGCGGACCAGATACCGAACATGAACAAATCAAAATGACTTATTTGAAAATGATTTCGTTAGCCAAACGGGAGATATTGATCCAAACGCCTTATTACATACCGGATGGATCGATTCATGAAGCACTGAAGTTGGCTCTTCTTTCAGGCGTAAAAGTTCATATCCAAATACCTAACAAACCAGATCATCTTCTCGTTTACTGGGCAACGTATTCTTTCGCTGCAGAGCTAATCGAGTATGGAGCAAGGATCGAAACATATGAGAATGGATTTATTCATGCAAAGACGATGATTATCGATGGTGGCATTGTTTCAGTTGGCTCAGCAAATATCGATGTTCGTTCATTTCGCTTGGACTTTGAGGTCAATACACTGGTTTATGATGAACGAATGGCTTCACGTGTAAGAAAAGCTTTTTTTGAAGACTCGAAAATTTCTACGCATCTCACAAAAGAAATGTATGAAAACCGAGGAATAATCATCAAGATGAAAGAAGGATTAGCAAGATTGATTTCGCCGCTCCTTTAAAACATAAAAAGGACATGAGAACCATCAACAGATGGAGATCTCGTGTCCTTTTCTAACGGGGCCATTTCTGAGAGTACGTCAGAAATGGAGAAAGCGTCTCGCATGAGCGAAATTAACTTTGGGGTATCTCTTGTTTTTTGGGGAAAGCAAGAAATAAGCTAATATATGCTATTAAAAGAGACACATTTCAAAGCTAGTATAGCATAGAAACTTTTAATGAGATAGTTTTTTTTACAATTATGAGAATTTATTTTGTTATTTAATGATTTTGATTCGTTTTCATCAAGTAATGAAAATGATAAAATAAACATACTTTAGGATTAAAGGAGATTTCTAATGAAAAAACTTAAATTATTCTTACCAATAATAGGATTAGCTATTCTTTTATCAGGCTGTTCAAAGTGGATTGATCGAGGAGAATCCATTACGGCTGTTGGCTCTTCTGCTTTACAGCCTTTAGTAGAAACAGTTGCTGAAACTTACCAGACAGAAAATCCTGGAAAATTCATCAATGTACAAGGGGGCGGAAGCGGAACTGGTTTGTCTCAAGTACAGTCAGGAGCAGTCGACATCGGAAACTCTGATTTGTTTGCGGAAGAAAAATCGGGGATCGATGCCTCAGCATTAGTCGATCATCGAGTAGCAGTTGTTGGGATCACTCCTATTGTGAACAAGGATATTGGCGTAAAAGACATCAGTATGGAAAACCTGAAAAAACTATTTACAGGCGAGATCAAAAACTGGAGTGAAGTCGGTGGAAAAGATCAGCCAGTAGTTATATTGAACCGCGCTTCAGGAAGCGGAACCCGTAGCACGTTTGAAAAATGGGTATTGGACGGAGAAACAGCTGTTCAGGCACAAGAACAAGATTCAAGCGGAATGGTGCGCCAGATCGTTGCCGACACACCCGGTGCAATCAGCTATGTTGCTTTTTCTTATGTTTCCGATGATGTAGATACGTTGAATGTTAACGGTGTAGAACCGACAGATGAAAATGTGACAACGAACAAATGGACGATTTGGGCATATGAGCATATGTACACAAGAGATCATCCAAAAAAACTGACAAAAGAATTTTTAGACTATATCTTATCTGATGAAGTACAAGATAACATCGTTGGAGAACTAGGTTATATCCCTGTTTCTCATATGAAAGTCGAACGTGATTGGCAAGGAAATATCGTTAAAGAGTAATCTTTACACAAAATTTACAAACTTAGCTAAACTTTTACATGTTATTAAAACCAAATTGATGTTCAATTTGTACACTGAGTGAGTATGTTAAACCTGATTAAGGGGGAGTCATCTGTGGAAGATGTGAAAAAAGTATTATTAACAAAATCAAAACGTTCAAAAATGGAACAGCGTGGAAAATTCATCAGTTTTTTATGTATCGCGCTGATCGTGTTGGTTGTATTATCTATTTTTTATTTTGTAGCTAGTAAAGGATTGGCCACCTTTTTTACTGATAAGATCAATGTATTTGATTTTCTGTTTGGTACAGATTGGAATCCAAGCCAAATCGGAGCAAATGGGAAACCAATGGTAGGGGCATTGCCTATGATCACAGGTTCGTTTATTGTGACCTTTTTATCTGCTATCGTTGCCACGCCATTTGCCATTGGTGCAGCAGTATTCATGACGGAGATCTCTCCTAAAAACGGAACGAAGATCTTACAGCCGGTCATCGAGCTGCTTGTAGGTATTCCTTCTGTCGTTTATGGTTTTATCGGTTTATCAGTTATCGTGCCTTTTGTCAGAAGTATTTTTGGCGGGACTGGGTTTGGTATCTTAGCTGGTACATTTGTGTTGTTCGTTATGATCTTGCCGACTGTCACAACGATGACTGTTGATGCATTAAAGGCAGTACCACGGCACTATCGGGAAGCTTCATTAGCGCTTGGTGCCACAAGATGGCAAACAATCTACAAAGTCGTGCTACGAGCAGCCGTGCCCGGGATTTTAACAGCAGTCGTTTTTGGTATGGCTCGTGCGTTTGGTGAAGCCTTAGCTATCCAAATGGTCATCGGTAATGCAGCATTGATGCCAACAGGACTTACTACTCCTGCTTCTACATTGACGTCCATCTTAACAATGGGAATCGGAAATACAATCATGGGAACAGTTGAAAATAATGTGTTATGGTCATTAGCGCTGATCTTGCTATTGATGTCATTATTCTTTAATATCGTGATCCGTATGATTGGGAAGAAAGGAGAGCTGAAATAATGAACGCAAAACGCTCAGATAAAATTGCTACAGGTGTTTTATATGTAGTTTCGGGGATCATCGTATTGATTTTAGCAGCTTTACTACTTTATATCTTAGTTCGGGGAATACCGCACATTTCATGGTCCTTCTTGACCGAACCTTCCAAAGCCTACCAAGAAGGCGGTGGAATCGGGATCCAGCTATTTAACTCGATTTATTTGCTTTTGATCACGATGATCATCAGTTTTCCTATTTCTTTAGGTGCGGGTATCTATCTTTCAGAATATGCTGGAAAAAACTGGCTAACAGATGTGATTCGCACGTCGATTGAAATCTTGAGCTCATTGCCTTCTGTCGTTGTCGGTTTATTCGGTTTCTTGGTTTTCGTTATTCAATTCCAGTATGGTTTCTCGATTATTTCTGGTGCATTGGCTTTGACTGTATTCAACTTGCCTCTTTTGACTAGAACAGTTGAGGAGTCTTTACAAGCGGTCCATTACACACAACGAGAAGCAGGATTGGCCTTAGGTTTGTCACGCTGGGAAACAGTGATAAAAGTGGTGGTTCCAGAAGCGACACCAGGGATTTTGACTGGTGTGATCCTAAGTTCTGGAAGAATTTTTGGTGAAGCAGCTGCATTGATCTATACGGCTGGACAAAGTGCACCTGCGTTAGATTTTACGAACTGGAATCCATTAAGTGTTTCAAGCCCTATCAGCATTTTCCGTCAAGCTGAAACATTAGCTGTCCATATTTGGAAGATCAATACAGAAGGCACGATGCCTGATGGTGTTTCTGTTTCGGCTGGCGCTTCTGCCGTGTTGATCATTGCTGTTTTACTGTTCAACTTCGGCGCTCGTGCGATTGGCAAACGATTATACCGAAAAATGACTTCAGCCTAAGGAGAAGAAGCAAAATGAAAAAATATAACTGGAATGAAACAAATGTCATCACCATGCCAAAAGAGAAAGAAGTAGCACTATATACGGATGATCTACATGTCTGGTATGGCGACAATGAAGCAATCAAAGGAGTGGATCTGGAATTTGAAAAAAATAAGATCACTGCACTGATTGGTCCTTCCGGCTGCGGAAAATCTACGTATCTTCGTTCGTTGAATCGAATGAATGATGGGATCGCTAATACGAAAATCACTGGGAAAATCATGTATCAAGGCGTAGATATTAATGCGCCTCAAGTGGATGTTTATGAGATGCGCAAACGGATTGGCATGGTTTTTCAACGTCCTAATCCGTTCAGCAAGTCGATTTATGACAATATTACATTTGCTTTGAAACAGCACGGCGAAAAAAACAAAAAGAAATTAGATGAAATCGTTGAAACAAGCTTGAAACAAGCTGCCTTGTGGGACCAAGTAAAAGACAGCTTAGACAAAAGTGCCTTGGCTTTATCTGGCGGGCAACAGCAACGTTTATGTATTGCTCGTGCGATCGCGATGAAACCTGATATCTTGCTGCTAGACGAGCCGGCAAGTGCTTTGGACCCTATTTCGACAGGAACGGTTGAAGAAACACTTGTAAACTTGAAAGAAGACTATACGATCATCATCGTGACGCATAACATGCAACAAGCAGCTCGTATCAGCGACTATACTGCCTTTTTCTATTTAGGAAAAGTAATGGAATATGACAAAACTAACAAGATATTTACCAGACCAAAAATTCAGGCAACCGAAGATTATGTGTCCGGTCATTTTGGTTAAGACGGAGGCCTCAACATGACAAAAGAGATTATTTCATCTAAAGATCTTCATCTGTATTATGGAAAGAAAGAAGCACTAAAAGGGATCGATCTAAGCTTCAATCAAGGGGAAATCACTGCGATGATCGGTCCTTCTGGTTGCGGAAAATCCACTTATCTGCGTTCTTTGAACCGGATGAATGACCTGATTCCGAATGTAACGATCACCGGAAGTGTTTTATATAAAGACAAAGACATCTATGGTCCAAAAACAGATGTTGTTGAACTAAGAAAAGAAATCGGCATGGTATTCCAGCAGCCAAACCCATTTCCTTTTTCTATCTATGAAAATGTCATCTATGGATTGAAATTAAAAGGGGAAAAAGATAAAAAAGTCCTTGATCAAGTAGTTGAAGAAAGCCTGAAGGCAGCGTCTGTTTGGGATGATGTGAAAGACAAATTGCATAAAAGTGCTTTATCTTTATCCGGTGGGCAGCAGCAGCGTGTATGTATCGCACGTGTTTTGGCAGTTAATCCGGAAATCATCTTATTGGATGAACCAACAAGTGCGCTTGATCCTGTTTCTACTGGGAAAATCGAAAGTATGCTGTTAGAATTAAGAGAGCGGTATACGATGATCATCGTGACCCATAATATGTCTCAAGCTTCACGTATTTCAGATAAGACGGCATTCTTTTTAGATGGTCACTTGATCGAATACAATGATACGAAGAAGATATTCATGAATCCAGAAAAACAAGAGACAGAAGATTATATTTCAGGTCGATTTGGATAAGGAGGAAACGGAATGCTACGTACACAATTTGAAGAAGAATTGCTGAATCTCCATAATCAGTTCTACGAAATGGGGATGATGGTGAGCAGCGCCGTGCACAAGTCAGTTCGTGCATACATCAAACACGATAAAATCTTAGCCCAAGAAGTTATCGAAAACGATATAAATATCAATAACATGGAAACACGCTTGGAGAAGAAAAGTTTTGAAATGATCGCATTGCAACAGCCAGTTACAACTGATTTGCGTATGATCATTACGGTCATGAAAGCTAGCTCGGATTTAGAACGTATGGCCGATCATGCGGTGTCTGTTGCTAAATCCACGATTCGCGTAAAAGGGCAGACGAGAATACCGGAAATCGAAAAAGAGATCTCCGATATGTCCGATTATGTGAAAAAAATGGTGGACAACGTCCTAGTTGCTTATGTCAAAACAGACGAAAAAGACGCGCGTACGATCGCCAATATGGATCAAAGAGTCAATGACTATTTCAATCGAATCTATAATGCAACAATCAAAAATATGCAGGAAAATCCTGAGACAGTCATCAGTGGAACAGACTACTTGAATGTTGCCAGTTATCTAGAACGGATCGGAGACTATGTGACAAACATCTGTGAATGGATCGTCTACTTGGCCACAGGGAAAATCACTGAGTTAAATACGAACCACAATGAGATTTTCTAAACTGAAGCTGTGATTCTGCCGTTTATTCGGGAAAGGGTTTGTGACAAAACATGTCACAAACCCTTTTCATCATTTCATAGAAAGGATAAAGAATGCAAAAAAAAATTAGCATCCTCACTATATTTTTTATTTGTGTGCTTACTTCATGGGTTATTCAGCATCAAGCTGCTTTATATGAAGTACCTGTCATCGAGATCGAAAAAGTACGAATAAAAGAGGATCATCAATTGATTACAGGAAGACTGATGAACACGGATCAAAAAGGAGAATCGATTTATTTATCGGTTCCTTATCAAAAAAATCAAATAGAAACAGCAAATATAAAAGCGAGACAAATGTATCTAGTCCAAATGCATGGAGATGAATGGCAGCTAGTAGCAAAAAAAAATGATGGCTGGCTTTTCTTCTTCACAAGTATCTTCATTGGCGCCATGTTGCTTATTGGCGGAAAACAGGGTCTATTTGCTTTAGGAAGTCTCATCATCAATATCGTTTTACTTTTACTTTTGTTGCTCATCTTTACTAAAACAGAAGGGATTTCTCTATTAAATATATCTATCCTGTTCGTCGTTATAGGGATGATTATTAGCATATTGGCTTTAAATGGATGGAATAGAAGCAGTATAATCAAAATTTCAGCTGCAGTTACGAGTGTTTTTTTAGCATTTTTTATTTGTCTTTTGACAATGAATCATTGGAAAGACCAAGGACTGCGCTATGAGGAACTGAATTATCTGACACGACCGTATCGTTCTGTTTTTCTTTCTAGCGTACTGATTGGAACAGCTGGAGGAACACTCGATACCGTTATCACAGTCATTGCGACATTAGAAGAATTGACTAAGCAACAACCAGAAATAACAGCGAAACAGTTATGGCTTTCAGGAAGGCAAGTGGGTCGAGATGTGATTGGCTCGATGACCAATATCCTTTTGTTCGTCTATATCAGTGGGTCAGTTCCATCGCTTCTTTTATATTTAGGAAATCAATGGTCGTTCAAAGAAACGATAGAACAGCATTTATCATTGGAATTTTTACGCGTCATTGCTGGCAGCTTAGGAATAGTATTATCGATCCCCATCTCGGTCCTCTTTTTTCTGACTGTAAGGAGGCTGAAACGATGAATGTACTTATTATACTTGTTGGGATTTTAGCAATCAGCGTGCTACTTATTGGCGGTACGCAAGGTATGTATATTCTTTTAGGCTTATTCATCAATTTAGGGATCTTTTTCCTGTTGTTATTCGGTTATCATCAGAAGTGGCCGATACTGGCATTGTCGGTCATAGGATTTTTATTGATTGCTGTGGTTATCTTATTTTTTATCAACGGTTATAATCTAAAAATGCGTGCAGCTTTTGTGAGTATACTGATCTTTTTATTTTGTTTCCTACTATTGCTTCCTATCACTGATTTTTTAGCGATCCAAGGTTTTACATCGGTAGAACTAGAAGAATTATCTGGCTTAGATAAGACTTTAGCGATTGATTTTAGATTACTTACGAGATCGTTGCTTCTGATTAGTCTTAGTGGTGCTGTTTTAGATGCGAGTGTAGCAATTTCTAGTGGGACATTCGAAGTATATCAGGCAAATCCGCAATTATCTTTTTACCAATTGCGCCATTCTAGTTTCGCTATTGCTAAAAAAATATTGGCGTCAACAGTAATGACACTTCTTTTTGCATTCATGGGAAGTTCTTTAGCGTTGATCCTCTGGTTTATTGATTTAGACATTCCTTTTCAGCAAGTGATCAATGAAAAATCATTTGTTCTAGAATATACGATGGCTATTCTTACCACATTGTCCGCACTACTTGTTCTTCCTTTAACCTGCGTGACTACAGCATATCTCTTTACAAAAAAGAAAGAACAACTCAAGATGGAGTAAAAGTTACAACTTAAGTCCTATGACATTTTTACTGAATCAGTGCATAATATGGATGTAAGGAAAAGCTTGCAAACAATTTTGCTTAAGGAGGCAATTTCCATGAAAGAAAGAGAACGTATTTTAGATTTAGTGAAAAAAGGAATCCTTTCGACTGAAGAAGGCTTAGATTTATTAGAAAGCATGGCAACTGAAAAAGACGAAAAGCAAATCAAAAAAGAAGCAGACAAGGTAACTGCTAGTCATAAAGAAAAAGATCAGGCAAATCAATTGATCGATAAACTTGAAAACGGCGAAGAAGAAATTTCTGAGCCAGTTGATCCAAAGGAAAGAGAAAGACAAGATCAAGAAAACTTAGAAAAGATCTTAGATGAACTAGCAACTGAAGCGAATAAAACTTCGGCGCGTCTAGATGAAGTAAATGCTCAATTCGCTGACAATAAGGCAGCACGCAATGAGAAACAGGAAGCATTGATGCAGCTGAATACAAAAGAAGAATTAGGCGAGTTGACAGAAGAAGAATTAGCACAGCGTCAGACGTTAGAAGCAGAAATCAAAGAATTAGAAGCTAGTGGCGATACACTGTTAGAAGAACAATTGAAATTAGAAGCAGAATTAAAAGATATCCGTAAGAATCAATGGTCTGAGAAAAAAGAAACGTTTACTGATAAGTTTGAATTGCCAGATGATTGGAAAGATCAAGCAACAGATACACTGAATCAAGTAGGCGAAAAAATGTCAGAAGCTGGATCACAGTTAGGCAAATTCTTGAAGAAAACATTCCAAACTGTTTCAGAAACAGTGAATGACAACATGGAATGGAAAGATGTCAGCTTACGTGTCCCTGGGATTGCGACAACGAAATTTGAGCATGAATTTTACTATGAAGCTCCTGCAGCAAGTATTCTTGATATCAAGGCAGCAAACGGAAACGTGACGTTAAAAACGTGGGACAGCAACGATGTGAAAGTTGAAGCTAAGATCAAACTTTACGGAAAAATGGGTGCTGAACCATTTGAAGCATTCTCTGAACGGAGCCAGATTGAGGTTAATGAAGATCATATCTCCTTCCAAATTCCAAATAAACGTGTGCGTGCAGACCTTGTTTTCTACTTACCTAAACGAGTATACGACCACGCAGCTATTAAACTTCTAAATGGCAACATCATGATTGAAACATTGGAAGCTAAAGATATTTATACAAAATCTACGAATGGTAACATCATCGTGGACCAATTAACTGCAACGATGCTGGAAGTAGAAGGTGTAAACGGCAATATCGATATTCGAAACGGGAACATCTTAGATTCTATTATCGAAACAGTAAATGGTACAGTGACATTTGGTGCGACAGCAGAAAACCTTTCTGTGTCTTTGGTAAATGGTGATGTACGTCTTACGATTAAAGAAGATAATTTGAAAAAAGTAGAAGCAAGTTCAGTGAACGGAAATGTCAAAGTCGCTTTACCAGATGGCATCGGTTTGGAAGGACATGCTAAAACAAGTCTTGGAAGTATCAACAGCCGTCTGTCCAATTACGAAGTAGTTCGTGAGAAAAAAGAACGGACAAACCAAATGTTGCAATTCCGTCGTGTTTCAGATGGTGAAATCGCGCAAGTGCAACTTTCAACGACAACAGGAAGTATCTATTTAAAAGATACAGATAAATAAAGAGGTTGTGAAAGAGATGTTCAGCCTTGAGCAATAAGAAGCGATTTTGTAAAATAGCTTCCCCTATTTTACAAAATTGTGCCTTATTGCCGATAGGCTATCTCTTGAACACCGTTTACCAAGAGATTATGAACCTGCCAATTATCGCCGAGACACAAGGAATAATTTCAGAAAAAGCTCGTCACGTTTTATGAATATGGTAATTTGTGACCGAGAATTTTGCAGAAAGACACCGATTAAGAAGAAGGTTGTCACAACGATTTTCTTCATTTAAAATAGTAGAACAGAGGTGAGACATGATGAAAAAAAAGTTGACAAAATCCAATGAAAATGAAGTTTTGACAGGGACTTTAGCAGGGATAGGGGAATATATCGGGATCGATCCGACTGTTATCCGAGTGCTTTATGTATTCTTAAGCTTAGTTGCTTTTGGTAGTCCCATCATTTTATACATTCTATTAGCTTTGATTATTCCAGATGCGCCTTCTGAACGAACAAACTATGGACATAACAATGCATATTATAAAAAAAACAATTATCGTAAACAAACAAAAAAACGCAAAGAAGCGGAAAAAATCGATGATGACGAATGGAGTGACTTTTAATGTCGTACTTTCAACGTATTTTAGTTAATACGTTAACATTCATATCATTGGCTGTTCTTTTTCCTGCGATGGTCCATGTGAGCAGTATTTGGACGGCCGTTCTTGCCAGCTTTGTATTGTCTGTGTTGAATATGTTTGTCAAACCGATTTTGACGATACTGTCCCTGCCCTTTACATTAGTCACATTGGGATTGTTTACGTTTGTTATCAATGCAGCGATTCTTAAAATGACCTCCTTTTTTGTGGGAGCAGAACATTTTAGTTTTTCTTCATTCGGTGCAGCGTTGTTAGTAGCTATCTTGATGTCGCTTGTCAATGTAATTGTCAGCGAACATAACAGTAGAAAATAAAAGAAAGCTGTGCCGAACTATCGGCGCAGTTTTTTTATTTAGAATCAGGAATGCGTTTTCTATTACATTGGTAATTAAATAAAAACGTTTTTTTTAATTGGTAGTACTTTTGGCTAGACAATGATAAAATGATAGAGAACACTCTAATAGAAATGAGGTAGCATGAATGTCAGAAGTTGTAAAAGTTAGCCAATTAGTGAAAAAATTATCTTTGGAAATCGTGACAGGCGACGAGAAAAGCTTAGACCGTGTCATCGTAACTGGGGACATCTCACGCCCAGGACTAGAGTTGACTGGTTATTTTAATTATTATTCCCATAATCGTTTACAGCTATTTGGCAGTAAAGAAATCAGTTTTGCGGAACGGATGATCCCAGAAGAGCGTTTGATCATCATGAGAAGATTATGTAGTGAAGATATGCCCGCATTTATTATTTCAAGAGGATTACCAGCTCCAGAAGAAATGATCCAGGCAGCAAATGAAAATGGGATAGCTGTACTGCGTTCTCCCATCTCAACTTCTCGTTTATTAGGAGAATTATCCAGTTATTTAGATGGTCGCCTTGCCCCTCGAACAAGTGTCCACGGTGTTTTAGTGGATGTTTACGGATTAGGTGTACTGATTCAAGGTGACAGTGGGATAGGAAAAAGTGAAACAGCGTTGGAGTTGATCAAACGCGGTCATCGATTGATCGCAGACGATCGAGTAGATGTCTATCAGCAAGATGAATTAACGGTGATCGGAGAACCGCCTAAAATCCTGGAACATCTGATTGAAATCCGAGGAATCGGGATCATTGATGTAATGAATCTTTTTGGTGCGAGTGCGGTACGTGGCTCTATGCAAGTCCAGTTGGCTGTTTATCTGGAAGCATGGGCAAAAGATAAGAAATACGACCGTCTGGGCTCTGAAGACACGACCGTTGAAATCGCGGAAGTGGGCATTCCACAAATAAAAATCCCTGTCAAAACAGGACGAAACGTTGCAATCATCATTGAAGTAGCCGCGATGAATTTCCGCGCACGTACAATGGGCTTTGACGCAACGAAAACATTTGAAGAAAGATTAAGTCGCTTGATTGAAGAAAACTCAGGCAACGACTAGCAAGGAGTGACAATATGTTAGCACAAATCAATCGAGTTGCTTTTGAGCTTGTAGGGATTCCTATCTACTGGTATGCATTGATTATCGTATCAGGTATCATTATCGCCATGTGGCTTAGCAGCAGAGAGGCTGTTCGGGTAGGATTAAAAGCAGATGATGTGACAGATTTTATGTTGTGGGGATTGCCTATCTCCATTATTGGCGCTCGCTTATATTATGTTTTATTTGATCTTCCCCAGTATATAGCTGATCCAATCCAAATATTCAATATCCGTTCAGGAGGCTTAGCTATTTATGGCGGACTGATTGCAGGCGCGATCACGCTGTATTTTTTTACTAAATATCATTTTATTTCTTTGTGGACTTTTTTAGATATCGCTGCACCAAGTGTATTATTAGCACAGACAATCGGTCGTTGGGGAAATTTCATGAACCACGAAGCATATGGACCAGACACGACGCGAAGCTTCTTAGAAAGTCTGCATTTACCGCAATTCATCATTGATAATATGTATATCGAAGGGATCTATCGTCAACCAACATTTCTTTATGAATCACTTTGGAGTTTGATTGGATTTATTTTGCTTTTGTTTTTACGAAAGAAACCACACCTTTTGAAAAAAGGCGAAGTCCTTTTATGTTATCTAATGTGGTATAGTTTCGGGCGTTTCTTTATTGAAGGATTACGTACAGACAGTCTTTACTTTTTAGGTGTGATCCGTATTTCTCAATTATTATCTGCTGTGTTATTTGTCGGTACATTGATTCTATTTATTTGGCGCAGAAAAAAAGGAAATTTACCGGATTATGACCGCTCATTAGGAAAAAATCAACAAATTATCTGATTTTTAGAGCGTTAAAAATGAAAAAAATTTCAGGAGTGGTAAAATGAATTATAGAGTAGCGGTTTTAGGACCAGGCTCTTGGGGTACTGCTTTGGCACAAGTCCTCGCCGAAAACGGACATGACGTTCGGATTTGGGGACATCGTGCTTCACAAGTAGAAGAAATCAACACCCAACACACGAATCAACGCTATTTACCAGATCATTATCTACCCGATTCCATCCAAGCATTCACCAATATGGAAGATGCAGTAAAAGACGCAGATGCGGTGCTATTCGTCATTCCAACGAAAGCAATACGTTCTGTTGCAAAAGAACTAGTGCCTAAATTGAATACAAAGCCAGTGATCATCCATGCAAGTAAAGGATTAGAACAGGGAACACATAAAAGGATCTCTGACATCTTGTTAGAGGAAATCCCAGCAGAAAAAAGAAAAGCTGTTGTTGTTCTTTCTGGACCAAGCCATGCAGAAGAAGTAGCGAAACATGACATCACTACGATCACAGCTGCAAGTACAGATGCAAAAGCAGCAAAATATGTACAAGAGCTGTTCATGAATAATTATTTTCGGATCTATACCAATCCTGATGTGATCGGTGTAGAGATGGGGGCAGCTTTGAAAAATATTATTGCTATTGGTGCTGGCGCTATTCACGGCTTAGGGTTTGGCGATAATGCAAAGGCAGCAATCATGACGCGCGGATTAGCTGAGATCAGCCGT
Organism: Enterococcus sp. E4-223; assembly: GCF_035727065.1. Classification (NCBI taxonomy): domain Bacteria; kingdom Bacillati; phylum Bacillota; class Bacilli; order Lactobacillales; family Enterococcaceae; genus Enterococcus; species Enterococcus sp. E4-223. Next base: position 144,660 of record NZ_JAPMLH010000002.1, read on the forward strand.
TTAGGTGTAGCAATGGGTGCCAACCCGCTGACCTTTATCGGATTAAGCGGAGTAGGCGATCTAGTCGTTACTTGCACAAGTGTTCATTCTAGGAACTGGCGCGCAGGCAACTTGTTAGGACAAGGGCAGCCCCTAGAAGAGGTGCTAGCTAATATGGGAATGGTCGTTGAAGGTGTGAATACTACCCAAGCAGCGATGGAACTAGCCCAAATAATGGAAATCGAAATGCCCATCACTCAAACAATCTATGAAGTGCTGTATGAACAAAAAGAAATCAAAACAGCCGCAAAAGAAATCATGTTACGTGATGGGAAAAAAGAAAATGAATTCTCATTAACAATTTTTTGAAGGAGCGAATGTATATGAAAGTCAAAAAAGCAGTTATTCCAGCAGCAGGATTAGGAACAAGATTTTTACCAGCAACAAAAGCTATGGCAAAGGAAATGTTGCCAATTGTTGATAAACCAACAATCCAGTTCATCGTTGAAGAAGCGTTGAAATCAGGAATCGAAGACATCTTGATCGTTACAGGAAAAGCTAAACGACCAATCGAAGATCACTTTGATTCAAATATTGAATTAGAAACAAACCTAAGTGAAAAAGGAAAGACCGAATTATTGAAATTAGTAGAAGAAACGACAGATGTCAACTTGCATTTCATCCGTCAATCTCATCCAAAGGGTTTAGGACATGCCGTTCTTCAAGCAAGAGCCTTTATTGGAAATGAACCATTTGTCGTTATGCTAGGCGATGATATCATGGAAGACGAAGTACCATTGACACAGCAATTAATCGATGATTACGAACGTACTCATGCTTCTACGATCGCCGTTATGCAAGTTCCTCATGATGAAACTTCAAAATACGGAATTATCAATCCAGGAGAAGTATTGGAAGATGGGTTATACAATGTCAAAAACTTTGTTGAAAAACCAGATCCAAGCAAAGCACCAAGTGATTTAGCTATTATTGGACGTTACTTATTGACTCCAGAAATTTTTGATGTATTGTCCGAGCAACAACCAGGAGCCGGAAATGAAATCCAACTAACTGACGCAATCGATACATTGAATAAAACACAACGCGTATTTGCCCGTAAATTCACAGGTAAACGTTACGATGTCGGTGACAAATTTGGTTTTATGAAAACAAGTATTGAATATGGTCTAACACATCCAGAAGTAGGTGCACCTTTACGTGAGTACATCCTGTCTTTAGGTAAAACATTAGAAGCAGAAGGAAGCAAGATCGATCATAATCCAAAAGGAATAACAGAAATCAAAGAAGAAAAGAAAAAATAACCCTTTTTTCTAACGAGCTTCAGCTGCTAATTGAATAAAAAGTAGTTGAAGCTCGTTTTTATTTGTTTAAAAAACACGAAAATGCTATCCTTATAGAAAAGAGAGACAAGAAGGGAGTTTGATCATGTCAGGAGGAGAAATTGCAGGATTGATCGCAGCAATCGCCTTTGCGATACTTGTCGTTTTTATCGTTCGTGTGTTGTTGCAAGTTTCTAAAACTTTAGAAAAAGTAGATCAGACTGTAGCAGAAGCAAATACGACGATCGAAATCGTCACAAAAGACGTAGATCTTTTGTCTAGACAAGTAGAAGGTTTGCTGGTCAAAAGTAATGAACTGCTCTTGGATATCAATGGAAAAGTCGCAACGATCGATCCATTGTTCACAGCAGTTGCTGATTTAAGTGAAAGTGTATCAGAACTTAATCATTCTAGTAAAAACATCGCGACGAAAGTCGGCGGAATCGGTAAAACGACAGCTAAAGCGACGGTTGCCGGAAAAGTCGGTGGGACAGCGATGAAATTTTTTAAAAACAAAAAACATACTGAAATGACAGGAGGAAAATAAAAATGGCTAAAAAAGGTGGATTTTTATTAGGTGCAGTAGTCGGAGGCACAGCCGCAGCAATCGCCGCGTTATTGTTAGCACCAAAATCTGGTAAAGAACTTCGGGATGAATTAGCTGCCCAAGCGGATGATTTGATGGATATGGCTTCAGATTACACAGATATGGCGAAAGAAAAATCGACTGAGTTAACAGGTATTGCAAAAGAAAAAGCGCAAGATCTTTCTCAACAAGCAGGTGATCTAGCAGGTAGTGTCAAACAAAAAGTAAGTGAATCAGCAGATGAAGCAGGAAGTGAATCTGACGATATCTTGTTAAATCTTAAAGAACAATCAGCTGACTTATCTAATCGTTTCAAAAAAACGGCAGAAGATATGAAAAAACCTGCAGATGAATTAGGAAGTATTGCTAAAGATACTTCAGAAGATATCATGATTGATGTAAAAGACGCTGCTGGTAAAGCAGGAGATACTGTCAATGAAGGAATGTCAGAAGCAAAACCAGTTGCAGATGACACAAAAGAAATGATGAAAATGGCAAAAGAAGATGCGAAAGAAGCTAAAAAAGAAATAAAAGATACAATGACAGATTCATCTACAAATCACTAAAATCACAAATTTATAGAATAAAAAGGTGGGAGCGGACTAGCTCTCACCTTTTTTACTCTTATTTTTCTAAAACAAGTAATTCTTTTGGTGTAGTCGTGAATGGCACACAGCCATCGCTTGTCACATATACACAGTCTTCGATACGTACCCCTACTTTTTCAGGAATATAGATTCCTGGTTCAAGAGAGAAGCACATCCCTTCTTCGATTACTAAGTCATTTCCTTCTACAAGGGAAGGGAATTCGTGGACGGTTGTTCCGATCCCGTGACCTAAACGGTGATTGAAATATTCGCCGTAGCCATAGCTGTTGATCACGTTTCGTGCGATTTGATCAAGTTCACCTGCTGTCACACCTGGACGGACGGCTTCTTGTGCGGCAAGCTGTGCTTCAAGAGTGATGTTGTATATTTTTTCTTGGAAGTCGGTTGGTTTTTGATAAGCAATTGTACGAGTAGCATCACTGCAATAGCCATTCCAAACAACGCCAAGATCGAATAACACAAGTTCATTCGGTGAAATCTTCGTGTTTCCTGGTGTACCATGAGGGCTTGCAGCATTTGCTCCTGCAAGGACTAATGTGTCGAAAGACATTTGTGAAACACCTTGTTTTTTCAATTGGTATTCGATTTCTGCAATGATCGCTTGTTCAGTCACGCCTTCTTTCACTGCTTTAAAGCCAATCTCAAATGCAACATCGGCCCATTTACCAGCTTCGATCAGTTTGTCTTTTTCCTCTAGAGTTTTGATCAGTTGTAGACGTTGGATGATGGAAGTTAGATCAGTGTAAGAATCCGTTCCCGTCAAGATATCAGAGATAGCATCGAAGCGCTCGACAGTCAGAGCATTCTTTTCAATCCCTACATTGCCAGGCTGACCATAGCGAGCACGAAGTTCTTTTCCGATGATCTCCCAAGGGTTTTCGCTGTCTAAATAGCCACGGACATCATACGCCCAACTACTGTTTTGAGCATCTTCAACTTCCAAAGCAGGAGTGAAAAGGAAAGGATCTTGTTCAAGAGGGATAAAAAGAGCTAGTACACGCTCATGAGGATCACTTTCGTATCCGGAAAAGTAAGCGATGTGGCCAGGGTCGCTGATATAAGCCAATTCGACTTGGTGTTGTGCCATCCATTGACGTAGTTCATTGATTTTTACGTTATTCATTTGGCAACCTACTTTCTAAATTAATTTTGTATTCAATAATTGTACCACTGATTTATTAAAAGACCAACGTTCTAAAAACTGAAAAAAGTAAAAATTTTCATGAAAACAGAGATAAAACGGTTGCAATTCTTGAGATTATTTGATATTCTATTTTAGAAATGTAAGACGTATTTTCAGAAAACATATAAAATATGAATAGGAGAACACAAATGGAAAAGCAAACAATCACTATCTATGATGTAGCGAGAGAGGCAAATGTTTCGATGGCTACTGTTTCACGTGTCGTAAATGGCAATCCAAACGTCAAACCAGCAACAAGAAAAAAAGTCTTGGAAGTTATCGATCGCTTGGATTATCGTCCAAACGCAGTTGCGCGTGGCTTGGCAAGTAAGAAAACAACAACAGTTGGGGTAATCATCCCTGATGTCAGCAATATGTTCTTTGCTTCTTTAGCACGTGGTATCGATGATGTGGCAACAATGTACAAATACAATATTATCTTAGCAAATTCAGATGGCAACGACCAAAAAGAAGTCAATGTATTGAATAACTTACTGGCTAAGCAAGTGGACGGCGTGATCTTCATGGGTCACCATATCACAGACGAAATCCGTGGAGAATTTTCACGTTCAAAAACTCCTGTTGTATTAGCTGGCTCTATTGATCCAGATGAACAAGTAGGTAGCGTAAACATTGATTATGTATCCGCAACAAAAGATGCAGTAAACAAATTGGCAAAAAGCGGCAATAAAAAAATCGCTTTTGTCAGTGGTGCGTTGATCGATCCTATCAATGGACAAAATCGTCTGAAAGGCTATAAAGAAGCATTAAGCGAAAATAACCTACCATATAGCGAAGGATTGATCTTTGAAGCACAATACAACTTCAAAGATGGTCTATCTCTAGTCGATCGGATCCATAATAGCGGTGCAACAGCTGTCTATGTTTCAGATGATGAATTAGCCATCGGTATTTTGGATGGTTTATTAGACCGTGGCGTGAAAGTACCGGAAGAATTCGAAATCATCACAAGTAACAATTCACTACTGACAGAAGTAGCTCGTCCTCGTTTAACAAGTATCACACAACCATTATACGATTTAGGGGCGGTATCTATGCGCCTATTGACGAAAATGATGAATAAAGAAGAAGTCGAAGAAAAAACGATTATCTTGCCTTATGGAATCGAAGAAAAAGGATCTACAAAATAATAAAAGGACAACCATTCAGAGGTTGTGTGCCTGCCGTTTAACTCTGCGTTACAAGGAGCAATTTCAAAAAACAGCATCTCATGTTTGATGAATATTGTGACTCGTGATTCGGAGTTGGCAGGAGAACACCGTTTATTCGGGAAAAGGGGTTATGACAAAATTTTGTTATAATCCTTTTTTTGTGTCTTAAAAAAGAGAGAAAGTGGTTGAAATTACATTTATCGTATATAAAACAATCCGTGTATAGATGCTGCATTTTGTTCACCATCATCAAAAAAATAAGGGAATGTGACAATACTATTGTCACATTCCCTTATTACTGTGTATTCTATTAAATCAATCATCTTTCTCATCTGATTCTTTGGTTGCTTGATTCGCTCTTGCATAAGCTGAAGCGGTGTTCCAGTAATCTGTATAGTTTTCATCGGTACCGCCAACGCCAAACTTAAAGGCGCTTTTCTTCGGTCCATTTTTCGCCCATAGCGATTCAACTGTTTTTCCAGGTGTTTGAATGGATTTTTTATTGACAGTAACTTTTCCAGGTGTTTGACCAGTAAATCCAGATACTTTTTTCTTCATCACATCAGATGATAATTCGAATTTCTCATCAGTGCCAAAAATGTCAGGTTTTGCTTGGTAAGCTTGATTGATCAGATTGGCAAGATAATTAGCCGAACGTATCCTTGCTTTGCTGTCCATTCCAGTATTGTCATCGTGCCCTGCCCAGCTACTGATGGTAATAGACGGAGTAGAGACAATTAGCCATGAATCTCGGTATTCATTGGTAGAACCAGTTTTTCCGACCCAATCTGCTTTTCCTAGATTTCCGTTTAAGCTTGAGATAGCATCTTTGAATGGTGTAGTGATTTTTGCATTGATCACACTGCGCATCATGTCATTCATGATCGATGCCGTTGCTTCCGAATAGATCCGGACAGAGTTGCTTTCGTGTTTATAAATTACATTTCCTGCGTTATCTGTGATGGAATCGATGATATAGCCTTCTTCATAGACGCCGCCGTTTGCTAAAGCCTGAAATCCGTTGGTCTGTTGAAGCGTCGTGACATCTACTGTACCTAAAGGAGCAGATTCAACGCCCCAATTGTCATTTGCCGGGTAGTTCATCTTTGCCAAGTAGTGCTCGTAAGCATATTGTTTCGATCCACCGGAATTCAACACATCTTGATATAAGTGATAAGCCGGGATATTGTTGGACCATTCTAGTGACTCACGGACGGTTTGGAAGGTGTTCGATCCTTCGTTAGTAGCATTGACGATTTTCTCGCCAGCATTTTCTCCTTCTTGCCAAGTTGTTGCATAATCTGATACACGGGATTCTGATCCGATAAGCCCCATGTCGATTGCAGGTCCGTAAACAAGAACTGGTTTGATTGATGAGCCAGCTTGACGTTCTGTATCGAAGGCATGGTTATTTTGATTCTGACTGTAATTCCGTCCGCCAACGAATCCGTAGATGCGGCCAGTTCTGTTATCCATCAATACATTTCCGGTTTCTACTTGACTGCCAGCACCATCATCTAACATGTATCCATAATTTTCAACGCCATTTTGCAATGCAGCATAGACATCTTTATCGATTGTCGAATGGATTGTATATCCTTTATTTTGGATCGTTTGCTGTGCCTTTTGATAATAAGCGTCACTGATCGATGAATCAGACATATCAGCGTTGTCTTTTTCAGCCAATTGTTGTGCAATGATTCTTGTTGCTTCATTCATCACAGTATAATACAAGAATTCTCTGTCAGTCTGTTCTGCGATTTGTTGTGGTAGAAAGTCTTTTGTAAGGTCATAGGCTTTTGCTTCTTCGTATTGTTCTTTCGTAATTTGGCCTTCACGATACATACTGAATAAAACAAAATCTTTTCTGGCAAGGCCGGCAGAAAGATCTTCTTTTAGCGCGCCTGTGTTCGTGTATGGACTATACGTGATCGGGCTTTGGGGTAATCCAGCGATGTAAGCAGCTTGCGGCAGAGTAACATCTTTTGCATCTACACCAAAGATTCCTTTTGCAGCTTCCTGGACTCCAGCAATGTTTTGACCCTTATTATTACGACCAAATGGTGAGACATTCAAATACGTAGCAATGATCTCATCTTTTGAAAAGTATTTTTCTACTTGTGCAGAAAGAATGATCTCGTTTGCTTTACGTTTGAATGTTGTTTCATCTGTAAGGATCTGCTGTTTGACTAATTGCTGTGTCAAAGTTGATCCACCAGAAGAGCCAATACCAGTAGCTTCAGATACTAATGCTCGTAAAACAGCTTTAGGAACGTAACCTTGGTGTTTATCAAAGTATTCATCCTCTGTGCTGATAATTGCAGTTTTCAATAAAGGAGAAATCTTATCAGATGAAATAGTCGTGCGCATCAGATCTGTCTGGATTTTTGATATCTCTGTATTATCTGCATAAACAATCTTTGACGTTTCTGTAATGTTTCCTAGTTCTGTCTGCAGTGCTTTTTTAGTCGGCAATTGTGTGTCTTCGACGAGATAGGCAAAATAGCCAGCGCCTATTCCAATACCTAGAGCTGCGAACATCAAGAGAAGAACAGTAATAAAAACAGTCAATGATTGAAAAACTCTAAAAATAATCTTAGGAACAAACCATTTTTCTTTTTTTCTTCTATTCTGTTTTTTTCGAGTATTTTTGCGTGGCAAAAGGGTCACCTCAACTAATGGTTTTATTTCGCTAATTATAGCAAATAATAGAACAAAAAAACAGACAAGGCTGTTTTTGGCAGGAATTTCTTTTTTAAAGGAGTTAAAACGTGAGAAAATGATCTTTTTTATAAAAGAGTTCTTAAGCTTTTCTTTAGAGAAAATTTCAGTTACTATGGAGAACAGGGCAAAGAAAAATCAATCATTTTCTTTGTATATCATTTTACCAATATATAGGAATTGTTAGTAACAATTGCCTTTCAAGGAGGAATCCATCCATGTTATTAGGCTCACACGTCAGCATGAGCGGAAAGAAAATGCTGTTAGGAGCAGCAGAAGAAGCAGCCAGTTATGGATCTTCGACTTTTATGATCTATACAGGCGCCCCTCAAAACACTAGAAGAAAAGCCATCGAAGAGATGAATATTGATGCCGGAAAAGCGTACATGGCAGAAAACGGTCTAACAAATATCGTCGTTCATGCCCCTTATATCATTAATTTGGGGAATACGATCAAACCAGAAATGTTTCCTTTTGCCGTCCAATTTCTGAGAGAAGAGATTATTCGTGCGGAAGCTTTAGGCGCTACTCAAATTACACTTCACCCAGGTGCTCATGTAGGGGCAGGAACAGAAGCCGGAATTGCTAGAATTATTGAAGGCTTGAATGAAGTTTTGACAAAAGAACAGACGGCACAAATCGCTTTGGAGACAATGGCAGGTAAAGGTACGGAAATCGGTCGAACATTTGAGGAATTAGCGCAAATCATCGATGGAGTAAAATTGAATGAAAAATTATCCGTTACTTTTGACACCTGTCATACGAATGATGCCGGTTATAATATTAAAGAAGACTTTTCAGGTGTAATGGAAGAGTTTGATAAGATCATCGGGTTAGATCGGCTTAAAGTACTCCATATCAATGATTCTAAAAATCCGCAAGGTTCGCATAAAGACCGGCACGCCAATATTGGTTTTGGAACAATCGGATTCGACACGCTGAATAAGATCGTCCATGATCCAATGTTTGACAATATTTCGAAAATCTTGGAAACTCCCTATGTCGGCAAAGATAAAAAGAAAGCTTACGCACCATATGGAAAAGAAATCGCCATGTTCAAAGCGCAAACATTCGATCCAGAAGTGTTTCCTGAGTTATTAGCAGAAGAAGTGATACTCTAAGATTTTCTATCTGACAGCAGCAAAAAAGGACCAGGCACATTGCCTTGTCCTTTTTTGTTTAAGAAACAAAGGAGTACTTTTTGCAGTCTTTTTCATCATGCATCTTCTCCCCCCTCTTTTTAAATTTAGACAAACAAGGTATACTGGTAGAAAAGTAAAAAAACGAAAAGTTTCACAAGCAAGTGGCAAAACGTGATTGGAAGGACGAAAAGATGCTGAACACTTTAAAACCCTTGATCAACCAACTAAAAAAGAAACATAGATACTTTATTCTTGGCATAGCCCTATTATTTACAATTATTCGTTTGTATTTATATAGTAAAGCAATCTATGGAACAGACATGTCGGCAACCTATGATGACCAGCTGCTGATTCGCTATGCTCAAAATATTTTGGACGGTAAATGGCTAGGGGAGTATACGACTACAACACTTTCCAAAGGAATCTCCTACAGCTTATTTTTAGTACTTGCACATAAACTGCATCTTTCTTATGCAGTTTTGTTCGGCATATTCAGTATTTTTGCCAGTATATTGGTTGCACTCGCGTTTAAACCGATTGTGAAGAACAAGTATCTTCTTTTAAGTATCTATTTTTATTTTTTGTTTTCTCCGATTAGTTTTACACATGAATATTCCACTCGAACATATCGTAATGCCCTCGTGATTCCGGCTGTTGAGATCATTATCGCTTGTTTATTAGCTATTTATTACCGCAAATACGGTTCTAGCAGAAAATTGCTGCCATGGTTTTTAGGGCTTTCTGTCGCTTTTCCTTTCTTTTGGTTCATTCGCGAAGATTCTATCTGGCTTCTTCCTTTTACTGTAGTAGCTTTGGGTATCAGTTTCGTCCAGATCTTGCTAGGGCAAGACTTTTCTTTCAAAGAAGTAAAGAAGTTAAAAAAACGACTCTTTCTTCTCTCGAAACGGGAATGGCTGAAACTTTCATTGTTTTTACTTCCTATAGTTGGCTTTTCCATCGTCTATCAGTGGATCGAATATAAAAATGAGACAACATACGGTATTGCAACCATCAATGACCGTTCCAGTGGAGAATTTGGACGTTTGATGAAACAACTGATCCGAATAGATGATGAAACGAACTTGAATAAAGAAAACAGTGAGATATGGGTCTCACATGCTGCACTAAATAAAGCATTAGCCGCATCTCCTACATTCCATACTGTTTCTACCCGTATTGACGAATTATATACGACTCACGCGTGGACTCAAGGTGGAAAAGTAAAAGAATTACCCGGAGATATCATCTTTTGGGCATTGCGAGACGTGGTAAGCGAATCTGGTTATTACCAAAACAATGCAAAAGAAACCAATGATTTTTGGAAAAAAGTCAACCAAGAATTAGAAGAAGCCTATCACAAGGGAACCATCAAAAAGAAAAAAGAGTTCTATCTGATGGGATCAGGAGATGGAAAGACGATGAGTGATCTGCCAATCGTATTCGATTTCCTTCAATCAGGATACGCTTATGCATGGCGATATAAAGATTTCCATCAAGGAGGAAATTATAGTTTCGGAACGCAAGAACAAGTCAAACAGGCTCAAGAATTATTAAACCTTCCGCTAATGGAGAATTGGATCGATAGTAATGAACCGAGAACACCTAATTTCCAATTAACAAAATCAGCAAAAGTCGCGAATGTCATCATAAAAATTTACCAAGTTCTGGCTATTCCCGTGCTGATTGCTTCAATAGCAGGGATATTACTTATGATACTAGGAACCGTATTTGCAAAAGCTGATCGTGCCTATTATAGTTCCTCTTTGATTGTGGTCACCGGATTAATACTGACACAATTGGTTTTTCTTTTCGGTGTCTCGTGGTTTTGTTCTTATGCGCCAGAAAAAAAGGATTATTTTTTAAGTGTCTACACTGGCGCAGGCGTGCCGTTAACGCAATTCATCGTAGTAACAAGCATGCTAGTTTTCAGTAAATTAAATCTGAAAAAAGCTTTATCTTCTAAATAAAAAGACCCTTGGTAGCTAGATTTTTAACCTAACTATCAAGGGTCTTTGTGTGGAAAAATCAGTTTCTATTCGATTTCTTCTACCGTTTCCTGCAAACGCTGTTCATATTTTTTGTTTCCTTTATATAAATCACCAATCGTCCATGCCAATAGGAGAAGGACAAGAACAATGATTACATAAGCGATTTGATCAGCCAATGCTAGTTGAGCTGAAGTGGCTTGCTCGCCGAAGAAACTTTCGATCTGTCCTGGTAATCCTCGTAAGTTCAAGTAAGTCAGACTAATCACAGAGAACCAGCCAAGAAGTTTTACAACAAATGAATTTTTAAATCGGCTACCCATCTCCGCTTGGCTGTTGGTCATCATCAGTAAAGGGATCATCGAAAACGGCAACGCAAAAGCCAAGAACACTTGGGATTCATTCATCAAGTTATTCAAAGCGGTATGTTCTTCGATCGTTCCTTTTGTACTTGTAAACAAAACACAAATCAATACAGGAATCACAGAAAGCAATCGTGTGACCAGTCTTCTTAGCCAAATCGGGATACGCATATGGATGAAGCCTTCCATGATGACTTGACCGGTCAACGTACCAGTAATAGTAGAGTTCTGGCCAGAAGCAAGAAGTGCTACAGCAAATAAAGTGGATAAGATACCAGATTTTGCTACAGCAATCAAGATACCATTGCTCATAGCTGATGGATCAGATAAGGCTTCATACAGACCAAAAAAGGAAGGATCTTGGACAGAACCGGTTTTGAAGACAGCGACACCCATGATCAATAGCAATGCATTGACTAGAAAAGCCATCGACAATTGGATATTAGAGTCCCAAGTAGAAAAACGTACAGCTTGTGCTACATCTTCTTCGTCTTGGTGATCAATCTTCCGAGTTTGTGAAACTGCTGAATGAAGATATAAGTTATGCGGCATGACTGTTGCACCAATAATCCCTAAAGCTCCAGTCAGCGGAGTTTCGCCGCCGATGACCGGTGAGTCGGAGAATGTATGGCTGTTAGGGATAAAGCCAGCAAATAAACTGTGCCAATCTGGGTTAGACAAGCCAACTTGATAGACAAAAACGAATAAAATGACGAAAATTAAGCAGACAACCAGTGCTTCGATCTTACGAAACCCGACTTTTGTCAGTAGTAAGAGAACGAAAACATCTAATACAGTAATAAAGACGGCAATCACCAATGGAATATCAAAAAGTAAGTAGAGGGCGATTGCTGCACCAATGACTTCTGCGATGTCTGTTGCCATAATGGCTAATTCAGTCAATATCCATAAAATGACACCTAATGTCTTACTTGTGCGTGCTCGGATTGCCTGTGCCAAATCCATTTGGCTCACGATTCCTAATTTTGCTGCCATATACTGTAAAAGCATAGCAATAAGACTAGACATCAAAATAACTGACATCAATAAATATTGGAAATTTTGTCCTCCGGTGATCGAAGTAGACCAGTTACCCGGGTCCATATACCCAACTGCTACTAATGCACCTGGTCCAGAGTAAGCAAGAAGTGTTTTAAAAAAACTTTTCCCCTTTGGTACATCAACTGTTCCATTTACTTCAGCTAAAGATAAACCATTTGTATGTTCAATAAGTCGATGCTTATGAAATTGTTTGTTGGATTGATTATTCAAGAAAAAACCACCTTTCCTATTTATCTACGATTACATTCTACACCTCAAAAAGAAAAAATTAAAGAAAAAGATTCGGTATGCCTAATTTATTTTCGTGGCGCGTCTTGCTAGATGACGAAAGAAATTTTGTTCTCCTCTAAAAAAACCACTATTTTTTGCATGAAACTAAAGAATACGCCTTTCTTTTTTCAATAAACTTTAGTAAAATAAGTCATTGAGAGCAATTCGGAAATAGAAAGGAGAGATTTATATGTTATCAACAGGTATTGTCGTACTTATTGCTATTATTGCTTTGCTAATCGGCGCAGTAGGTGGCTTTTTCCTAGCGCGTAAATATATGAAAGACTATTTAGAAAAAAATCCTCCCGTTAATGAGGACATGTTGCGATCAATGATGATGTCAATGGGGCAAAAACCATCTGAGAAGAAAATTCGCCAGATGATGCAGCAAATGAAGAACCAAGGGAAAAAATAGGTTCTGACCCAACGACTTTTTACGGGCTGATTTTTTCAGTCCGTTTTTTATTTCGTAATTTGTTAGACTATTCAGATTATTCAGCAAAAAGACAAGCACTGACAATCCTAGGCTCTTGATAAAGACAAAGGAGGAGTAAAATGTCGATTTTTAGAAAGTTAGGCTGGTTTTTTCGTCAGGAAAAGAAACATTATTTAATTGGGGTTTTCTCGCTATTCGCAGTGGCCTTGGTACAGTTAGTTCCTCCAAAAGTGATTGGGATCATCATTGATGAGATTGCCGATAAAAATTTATCAGTAAAGATCATTTTCGGGTGGATCTTCCTATTGATTATCGCTGCTTTTTTACAATATCTTTTTCGTTATATCTGGCGGACGAATATTTGGGGAAGTGCAGCTCGGTTGGAGAAAGAACTTCGGCAGCAGTTATTCAAACATTTTACAGAAATGGACAATCTCTTTTACCAAAAATATCGGACTGGGGATTTGATGGCTCATGCAACGAATGATTTGAATGCGATCCAGAATGTAGCAGGAGCTGGTATCTTGACCTTTGCAGATTCAGTGATTACGGGCGGAACAACGATCATTGCGATGATTTTGTTTATTGATTGGCGCTTAACACTGATTGCGCTGATTCCTCTGCCTTTGCTGGCCGTCACTTCACGAGTGCTGGGGTCGAAACTCCATGATGCTTTTCGTGATTCGCAAGAAGCTTTTTCTAGTATCAATGATAAGACACAAGAAAGTATCACTGGGATCAAAGTCATTAAAACATTTGGACAAGAAAAAGAAGATCTAGCGGATTTTGAAGAAAAGATTGAAGATGCAATTATTAAAAACAAACGAGTCAATTTTTTAGACTCCTTATTTGATCCATTCATTACCTTGATTATCGGTCTGTCTTATGTTGCAACAATTATTTTAGGTGGAAAGTATGTCTTGGAAGGCACGATCTCGATTGGGCAGATGGTCTCATTTATTAGCTATATCGGTATGCTTGTTTGGCCGATGTTTGCGATTGGTCGATTGTTCAACGTATTGGAAAGAGGAAATGCTTCTTATGATCGCGTCAATGAACTTTTGCATGAAAAGACGCATATCGTGGAACAACTGGGTGCAGTGCAGACCCCGGCAAAAGGCGAGCTGAATGTAGCTATTTCCTCTTTTAACTATCCGAAAGAAGAATCACCAGCATTAGGACAAATAAAGTTTGCAATCCAAGAAGGAGAAACATTAGGTATTGTTGGGAAAACTGGTGCGGGAAAAACGACGATCATCAAATTACTGATGCGTGAATACGATGATTATCAAGGGAAAATCCAATTTGGCGGACGTTCGATCAAAGAATATTCATTGAATGCTTTATTAGGATCAATCGGTTATGTGCCTCAGGATCACTTCCTGTTTTCGATGACCATTCGAGATAATATCCGTTTTTCTAATCCAAAACTTTCAGAAGAAGAAGTAGAGCATGCGGCTTCTTTAGCATTTATCAACAATGAAATCAAGGAATTGCCAAAAGGTTATGATACCTTAGTTGGAGAACGTGGAGTCTCTTTATCTGGCGGACAGAAACAAAGGATTTCGATTGCTCGAGCATTGATCAAAAATCCTGAATTGCTGATCTTAGATGATGCACTTTCTGCAGTAGATGCCAAAACAGAAGAAGCTATCTTGCATAATTTAAAAGAAATAAGAAAAGAGAAAACAACCATCATTGCAGCTCACCGTTTAAGCAGCGTGATGCATGCAAAAGAAATCATTGTTGTCGATCAAGGGAAAATCATTGAACGAGGAACCCACCACGAGCTGCTTGCATTAGGTGGCTGGTATGAACGAATGTGGGAAAAACAGCAATTAGAAGCGAAGATAGAAGGAGGCGAGGCCTGATGGATGAAAATTATCAATCGGAATGGACAAAATCGATTCCACTTAAAGAACAGAAGAAGATCATCAAACGACTGATGAAGTTCGCCAAACCTTTTAGAAGAACGTTCATCGTTGCTATCTTATTTGCGTTTGCCCTGTCTGTGATCAATGTCCTATTGCCAAGGATCATCCAAACTTTTATGGATGATCATCTGGCTAAACAGTCAGCTACGACACAAGTTATTTTGTTTTTTGCTGGTGTGTACTTGTTTGGAGTCATAGTCAAAAGTATCATTTGGTTTTTCCAATGGTATTTGTATTCCATGGCTTCATTGAAGACCTATCAGTATGTTCGGGTAAGATTATTTGAAAAGCTGCATACACTAGGTATGCGTTATTTTGACCAGACACCGGCAGGATCGACCGTTTCTCGAGTGACGAATGATACAGAAACGCTATTTGAATTTTGGTATGTCTTTTTGATGGTATTGACTGGGATCTTTGCAGTCGTTTCTTCTTTCGTTGCCATGTTTCAAATCAATGGAGAAATTGCCTTGTGGACTTTGGTGTTTTTGCCGATTTTAGGAATCGTCATCTGGTATTACCAGAAATTCAGTTCTCGTATTTACCGAAATATGCGGGAAAAATTAAGTCAGCTGAACACGAAATTGAATGAATCGATTTCCGGCATGCGTATTATCCAGCAGTTTCGCCAAGAAGCTCGTTTAGCTAAAGAATTTGAACAAGTGAACAACGAGTATTTAGACACGCGCTATGCGATGATCAAAACGAATTCGATTCTGTTAAGTCCGATCATCAATTTTCTCTATGCATTGGCGATTGCGTTGGCGTTGACTTTGTTTGGGATCGATGCGTTGCATTCTCCCGTAGAAGTTGGACTGATCTATGCATTTACGACCTATGTCCAGGGATTTTTTAATCCAATGTCTCAAATGATGGACTTTTTGAGCACCTTTACAGATGGGATGGTTGCCGGTAGTCGTATTTTGAAAATCATGGATACAGAAGAATATGCACCGCAACAAAATCCTGGAGCAGATCAAGCGATTACTTCAGGTAAGATCGAGTTTCGCAATGTAAGCTTTTCTTATGATGGAGAGCACAATGTATTGAACAATATCTCTTTTGTCGCTAATCCGGGTGAGACCGTTGCATTAGTGGGGCACACCGGAAGCGGAAAAAGCTCGATCATCAACGTATTGATGCGGTTTTACGAATTTTATGAAGGCCAAATCTTGATTGATGATCATGACATTCGAGAATATCCAATGGAAGAGTTACGTAAGAAAATGGGATTGGTCTTGCAAGATGCCTTCTTGTTTTATGGAGATATTGCAGGAAATATCCGGATGATGAATCCAGCTATCACAGACGAACAGATTCGCCATGCAGCTGAGTTTGTTCAAGCAAACAAGTTCATCGATGAATTACCAAAAGGATATCACTCAAAAGTGATCGAACACGGTGCCAGCTATTCTAGTGGACAACGACAGCTGATCACTTTTGCGCGAACAATCGTGACAGATCCTAAAATACTAGTATTGGATGAAGCAACAGCAAATATCGATACTGAAACCGAAGGATTGATCCAAGAAGGATTGGCAAAAATGCGACAAGGACGGACAACGATTGCGATTGCCCATCGGCTGTCCACGATTCGGGATGCAGAATTGATTTTAGTTTTAGACAAAGGTCATATAGTAGAGCGTGGGAATCATGAAACACTTCTAGCGCAAAATGGTTTGTATGCAGATATGTACAAACTGCAAAGCAGTGGTGTGTAAAAAGAGGTTGTGACAGTAGCATAGTAGCATTTTGTCCTAAGCACTAGAGTGAAAATAAAACAGAGCTTCCCAGATTCTTCATCTGTGAGCGTTAGTGGCGTAGTCACCCGAT
The DNA here is from genome assembly GCF_035727065.1 of Enterococcus sp. E4-223. Classification (NCBI taxonomy): domain Bacteria; kingdom Bacillati; phylum Bacillota; class Bacilli; order Lactobacillales; family Enterococcaceae; genus Enterococcus; species Enterococcus sp. E4-223. Next base: position 161,273 of record NZ_JAPMLH010000002.1, read on the forward strand.
TAAAAAAAGACGACGACAGCTAGTAAAAAGTGGCTAATAACCACTAAGAAAGCGTTGACAAAAACACTTGCTTTCGATAATATAAAGAAAATGATATAACTTGGATAGTGATTGCCTGATGCAAGCTAAACCTGATGAGTCTCCCATGGTTCCATGGACGGCTTTTTGGGTTTTTCTTTTTGTTTTGGATACAGCCCTATATATCATGGAAAGGAGCAAAACATGCTGATTGAGAAAGTACTGAATAACAACGTCGTAATAACCAGGGATGAAAGAAATCAGGAAATGATCGTGATGGGAAAAGGTTTGGCATTCAAAAAGAAAGTGGGTGACCCGATTTTTGACTCATGCATCGACAAAAGATTTCAGTTGACAAATGACGGGCTTTCACAACAGTTCCAAGAATTGGCACAAGCGATTCCTCTTGAGTACTTAGAAATTTCTTGTGAAATCATTGAATATACAAAAGAGGCTCTACAAGTCCAGTTGAATGATTCTGTGTATATTGCATTGACGGATCATTTGTATACGGCTATCGAACGTCACAAAATGGGAATATTTGTACCAAATGTATTGCTGTATGATATCAAACAACTATTTCCTAAAGAGTATGCCATCGGGAAAAAAACAGTGAAGAAAATCTCGGATAAATACCACATCAAGTTATCAGAAGATGAAGCCGGATTTATCGCATTGCATTTAGTCAATGCACAAGGCATTCAAAGCCAACAAGACAATACCTACCTGTTTACTATAACAATACAGGATATTCTAAATATCGTCCGCTATTACTATAAGATTACATTTGATGATGATTCAGTCCATTTTTTTCGATTCGTCACACACTTACGTTTTTTTCTGACACGCGTCCTAGATGGAGAAAAATCAGAAGTGGGAGAAGTTTCTGAGGAATTGTTTCAGGTTATTCAAAAAAAATATAAGGATACGTTTGGTTGCGTTGAGAAAATAGCAGACTTTTTAGCCGAGACGTTCAACTACCAGATGTCCACGGATGAAAAAATGTATTTAACGATCCATACTGCGCGTTTAGTGCATGAGAATCGTTGTAAATAAATAAAAAGGAGGACAAATTAACACGAACGTATGAAATAAGGGTAGTGACATTCAGTTGGCTAAACCTTCCACTAATTAATTGGAGGGAATAGAAATGGGAAAATACCAAGAATTAGCGAGCAAAATTGTAGAAAATGTCGGCGGGAAGGAAAATATCAATGGTTTGACACATTGTATCACAAGGCTTCGTTTCAAATTAAAAAACGAAGAAAAAGCAAATGATGAGATCTTGAAAAATATGGACGGTATTGTGACGGTAATGCGAGCGGGAGGACAGTACCAAGTTGTCATCGGGAATCATGTGCCAGTCGTGTTTGAAGAGGTTATAAAAGCAGGAAACCTTACTTTTGATGAGGCTGTTTCAACAGAAAAAATGAGACCGTTTGATATGCTTATTGATGGAATATCGGGATGTTTCCAGCCATTCCTTGCTATCCTGGCTGCTGGTGGGATGATTCGTGGACTGACAGCATTACTTGTCTTCTTAGGCGCGTTTGATCGCGGTTCTGGAACATTTGTTATGTTCGACAATATCGGTGATTCTGTATTCCAATTTATGCCTGTTATTATCGGTTTAACAGCTGCCCGTAAATTTAAAGTAAATGAATTCGTAGGGATGTTGCTTGGCGCAGCATTAATGAATCCTAACTTGTCGCTGGAAGTTTTGAGTGGTGCAGCAGAAGCACCACTGACGACCATATTTTCTGGTACTATTTTTGAAGCACCTATTTATCAAACAGTATTTGGCATTCCCTGGATTGCGCGTAACTACGCTTCTTCTGTCATTCCCATTATCTTTATTGTGTTGTTAGCTAGCCAAATTCAGAAGCCAATTAAAAAGTTAGTACCTGAGATGATCGCGAATTTCTTCGTTCCATTCTTCACCGTTCTTATTACAATGCCCTTAGGTTTTTTACTCGTTGGACCAGCATTCACATTCGCAACTGATATTTTAATGGCTGGATTTGAAACACTTTTAGCACTTTCGCCAGTTATTTATGGAGCAATCGTAGGCTTCTTCTGGCAAATTCTGGTGATGTTTGGTCTCCATTGGGCAATCGTACCAATGGGATTGATGCAATTTTCTGTGAATGGTTGGCAAAATATTATGACACCTGTTGCAGTAGTGTCTTTTGGACAAACTGCAGCACTTACCGCACTCTACTTTAAGCTTAGAAATCCAAAAGACAAAGCAATTGCAATACCAGCCATTGTTTCTGGTATTGTGGGGATTACAGAGCCAGCTATTTATGGGTTTACATTACCACGTAAAAAAATATTTATTTTTACCTGTGTCGGTGGTGCGTTAGGGGGCGCGTATAGTGGGTTAATGAATTTAACTTCTTGGAATCAAGGTGGACTAGGCATCTTTACAATTCCCAACTATATTAGACCAGATGGTGATTTAACAGATGTGATTAATGTATTGATTGGGATCGCCATTGCGATGGTGGTATCCTTTACGCTGACTTTTTTCTTTTGGAAGGATGAAGCAGGTGAAACAGATGATATACAGAAAAAATCAGGTAAAGAAATTGTAAAAACACCGATACAAGGACAAATCGCTCCACTAAATGCAGCAAAGGATGCAGCTTTTGCACAAGGAACACTAGGTCGAGGAATCTTGATCTACCCTGAAAAAGGAGAAGTACGTGCCCCTTTTGACGGAACAGTCATGACCCTGTTCCCGACGAAACATGCAATTGGAATGGTTTCTGAAACAGGGCTGGAATTGCTGATTCATGTCGGATTGGATACTGTGCAGTTGGAAGGGAAATATTTTGAAAGCTTAGTGCAGCAAGGAGAAAGAGTGAAACAAGGCGATCTGTTGCTACGCTTCGACAAAAAGAAAATCGAAAAGGAAGGATACAGTTTAGAAACACCTGTGATCGTCACCAATTACACGGATTATTTGGATATTTTGGAAAACCAAGGGGAGACGGTCGGGCCAGACGATGCACTTATCACCGCACTGACCTGAACGGTTAGGTGAAGAATGGACTAGGCTTAACTATTCTTTTTATTCCACTTCTTTATTTTCAAAATTGAAAGGCTCTTTCATGATGGCTGAGCTGATAGGGCGTTTATCGAATTTTTGACCGACAGAAATTAGATGGACTAAATTCTGTTGATAATTTTCTGCAAAAACACAACTATATAACACGTCTAGAAGATAACAAATTGATGTATTGATCGTAAAATTACCAATTTTTGAATACAGTCGCTCGCGTGTCGTAAGTCGCAAAGCGGCTGTACTCATTGCAGATAGCGTTGAATCACCGATACTGGTCAAAGCTAAAATTGGAACATGATTTTGTTTCAATATTTCTGCGGTACGAAGGATCACATTGTTTTCACCCGTATAAGAAATCAGAATCCCGCACATATCACTCGTGCAATTGTACGCTTCATAGAATGATTCACCAAAAGTGGTGACAATCGTGACATCCATTTTGATGCGCTTCATTTTCAGCATGAAATCTTGAGAAATCAAAGTATTCGAGTTACTGGCGAAAATCACGATTTTTTTTGCTTGAAGCATTAGTTGTTTGGCTTTTTGCAGTTGGTCATGATGAATGAGAGAAAGTGTATCATGAATCGTCATCTGTTCTAAAGAAGCCATTTTATTTGCGATCGTCATAATACCGTCTGTGGTGGAAAAAGGAAGATTCGCATCTACGTCTTGAAAATTCCCTTCAAGATAGGCTGTTTCAGCTAAAAAAGCATTACGAAAACTGACCCAGCCATCAAAACCCATTTTTTTTGCTACACGGATGAGTGTAGACGGGTGGACATAACATCGCTCAGCGATCTCTTGGATGGTCATTTCGCCAAGTGCTGGAGAATCGCTTAAGAGAAACTGGATCACTTCATTTTCTGAAGGAGAAAAGGAGATTTCTTTGATTTTTTCACGTAATAACATGTAGATACCTTCTTCTTATTTTTTTACGTAAATTATAACTTTTTTGAAAATGTTTTGTAAACGGATTTATACTATATAACTTAAAATAGACTTTTTTTGACAAGATATTTACAAAAATCCACTAGAAAACAGTAACTTTTGTAAATGTTACTGGAAAGAAACGGATTTCTATTGTTTGTTTTGTTTACAAAAAAGATAATGAAAGTGTAAAAAAGTAAAGGAGTGAGAACATGGCAAAAGGAATCAAAATCGCTACGATTGGTGGAGGCAGCAGTTACACCCCTGAGTTGATGGAAGGATTTATCAAAAGATATGAGGAATTACCGATACGAGAAATCTGGCTCGTAGATGTAGAAGAAGGAAAAGAAAAGCTTGAGATCGTTAGTCAGATGTCTCAGCGTATGTGGGATGCTTCTCCGTATGAAGTCAAAATCTATGCAACTCTGGATCGGGAAGAAGCATTGAAAGATGCGGATTTTGTTACGACTCAGTTTCGTGTCGGTCAATTAGATGCACGAATCAAAGACGAGCGGATCCCTAGTTATTATGGGATGATTGGGCAAGAAACAAATGGTGCTGGCGGGATATTCAAAGCTTTTCGTACCGTGCCAGTCGTTTTGGCAATCGTTGAAGACATGAAGCGTTTATGTCCAAATGCTTGGCTGATCAATTTCGCGAACCCAAGTGGGATGGTGACAGAAGCAGTTATCAGATATGGCAAATGGGATAAAGTGATTGGATTATGCAATGTGCCAGTGATGGCGATGATGACAGAACCAGCAATGCTTGGCAAGAAAAAAGAAGAGCTGATCTACAAGTTTGCCGGTCTAAATCATTTCCATTGGCACAAAGTAGCAGATAATAAAGGAAATGACCGCACGGCAGAATTGATTGATCGTTTATACGATGAAGATAATGGATTACCGAAAAATATCTTTGATATCCCGTTTTTCAAAGAACAATTAAAACAAATGAACATGATCCCTTGTGGCTACCACCGCTATTACTACCGTGAAGAAGAAATGCTGGAACATGCTTTAGAAGAATATCAAACGATTGGTACAAGAGCGCAGCAAGTGAAAGAAACAGAAGCAGAGCTATTTGAATTATACAAAGATCCAGAATTAGACCATAAACCTGAACAATTGCAAAAACGAGGTGGCGCTTATTACTCAGACGCTGCCTGTGAAACGATTGCTTCAATCTATGGAAATAAAGAAACACAGATCGTTGTATCTACAAAGAATGATGGAGCTGTTCCTGACCTCCCGGCAGATTGTGTAGTAGAAGTCACTGCCTATGTTGGCGCACAAGGAGCGAGAAATGTAGCGTTTGGTTCTCTTCCTGCTGCTGAAAGAGGCTGGTTGCAGGTAATGAAGAATATGGAATTGCTGACGATCGAAGCAGCTGTGACTGGTGATTATGGGACAGCTTTACAGGCGTTTACGATCAATCCGCTTATACGATCAGGAAAGACAGCAAAACGGATCATGGATGAGTTATTTATTGCACACCAGCAGTATTTACCGCAATTCAAGGAAACAATCAGCCGATTAAAAGAAGAAGGAATCGAAGTTCAAGATGAACTGGCAAGAGAATTATCAAGTAATACACATATAATGGAGGAAGTATAATGGGATTCAGAAAAGATTTTTTATGGGGCGGTGCTACAGCAGCCAATCAATGTGAGGGCGGTTATGATGAAGGTGGACGCGGACTAGCAAACGTAGATGTGGTGCCAATCGGAAAAGACCGTTTTCCTGTTATCACCGGAAAGAAAAAAATGTTTGAATTTGATGAGGATCATTTTTATCCAGCAAAAATTGCAATCGATATGTATCATCGTTATAAGGAAGATATTGCTTTGTTTGCAGAAATGGGGTTCAAGACTTATCGAATGTCTATCGCCTGGAGTCGTATTTTTCCAATGGGGGATGAGAAAGAACCAAATGAAGCTGGCTTGAAATTTTATGAGGATGTCTTTAAAGAATGCCAAAAGCACGGAATTGAGCCACTTGTGACGATTACGCATTTTGATTGTCCAATGCATTTGATCAAAGAATATGGTGCGTGGCGTTCCAGAGAACTCGTTGGTTTTTATGAAAATCTGTGCCGAGTCATCTTCAATCGCTATAAAGGACTTGTCAAATATTGGCTGACATTCAATGAGATCAATATGATCCTTCATGCACCATTCATGGGCGCAGGGCTGTATTTTGAAGAAGGAGAAAATGAAGAACAAATCAAATATCAAGCGGCACATCATGAGTTGGTTGCAAGTGCCATCGCAACGAAGATTGCTCATGAAGTAGATCCGGAGAACAAAGTAGGCTGTATGCTGGCAGCAGGAGCATATTATCCATACACTTGCAATCCTGAAGATGTTTGGGCTTCTAGAAAATCAGATCGAGAAAATTATTTCTTCATTGATGTCCAGTCACGAGGAGAATATCCCGCTTATGCATTGAAAGAAATGGAGCGAAATGGCATTCAGATCGAAATGGAACCAGGGGATGCCGCATTGCTGAAAGAACATACTGTTGATTTTATCTCTTTTTCTTATTATTCTTCCCGAGTTTCGACTACCGACAACGAACTCTTGGAACAGACTGCAGGAAATATCTTTGCTTCTGTCAAAAATCCATATCTGCAAGCAAGTGAATGGGGGTGGCAAATTGATCCATTAGGCTTGAGAATAACGATGAATGATATTTATGATCGTTATCAAAAACCATTATTTATTGTAGAAAACGGCTTAGGTGCAGTCGATACGCCAGATGAGAATGGTTATGTGGAAGATGATTACCGAATCGATTACCTGGCAGCGCATATCCAGGCGATGAAGGATGCAGTAGAACTAGACGGAGTCGATCTATTAGGCTATACGACTTGGGGATGTATCGATTTAGTATCAGCTGGTACCGGTGAGATGAAGAAAAGGTACGGATTCATTTATGTCGATCGTGATAACCAAGGAAATGGCACATTAGCCCGTTCAAAGAAAAAATCATTCAACTGGTATAAAAAAGTAATTGATTCAAATGGAGAAAATCTTTCGAACGATTGATCAATGATTTATAAAAGTCTATTGTTTTTCAGCGGATTTTTCGAGTATAATAAAGCTATTCGAGAAACGCAAGCAGAACAATAGACTTTTTTTCGCATTGGCTGTAAAGTATGCTTACTTGATTAAGTAAAGGAGAATCTACATATGTATGATGTAATCGTTATTGGCGCAGGTCCTGCTGGGATGACTGCTGCTTTATATGCTTCACGTTCAAACTTATCCGTATTGATGATCGAACAAGGTGCCCCTGGCGGCCAAATGAACAATACGGCAGAAATCGAAAATTATCCTGGATTCGATTCGATCATGGGCCCCGATCTAGCTTATAAGATGTATGAAAGTGTCTCAAGATTTGGGACAGAAAATGCTTATGGAATCGTTCAAGATATCAAGGATCACGGCAGCCATAAAGAAGTCATCTGTGAAGATAAAAGTTACGAAGGAAAAACAGTCATTATCGCAACAGGATGTATCCACCGTAAATTAGGCGTACCTGGCGAGGAAGAATTTGCTGGACGAGGCGTTTCTTACTGTGCAGTCTGTGATGGTGCGTTTTTCCGTAACAAACGTCTAGTAGTCATCGGGGGTGGGGACTCAGCAGTAGAAGAAGCCATCTATTTGACACAATTTGCTTCTGAAGTAGTGATCGTCCACCGTAGAGATGAATTACGTGCACAAAAGATCATCCAAGACCGTGCATTTGCAAATGAAAAAATTTCCTTTATGTGGGATACAGTCGTTGACGAAATCGTTGGAAACGAAATGGTAGTGACAGGTGTGAAAGCACGTAATGTCAAAACCGGCAATGAATTTGATTTAGCAGCAGACGGAGTATTCATCTATGTTGGACTGGATCCATTAACTGCACCTTTTAGAGAAGCAGGTTTGACGAACGAGGCTGGCTGGATTCCAACAGACAACGAAATGAAAACGAATATGCCAGGCGTTTTTGCCATCGGAGATGTTCGTGAAAAAGATTTGCGACAAATCACTACAGCTGTTGGTGACGGCGGTATTGCTGGACAACAAGTGTATAAATACTTGGAGTCTTTGGAAGAAACAACAGCATAAGTTTAAAAAGAGTAGAAGAACGGGTTCAATTGTTCTTTTACTCTTTTTTTTCGCGTGAAATTTACTGAATCTGATTTATGCGAACACGTCCAACACCTTTTGATAAAAGAATCCTTTCTTGATTTAAGCGTTTTTTGGTCCTCATACTTTCATATCTAATAAGTGAATGCTATACTTATTAAGAACCATATTTCAGAAAGAGGTGTTATTTTCATGTCTTGGGAACAAGTGTATGAACAATGGGTACATGAAGAAAATTTAGAAGAAAACTTAAAAAAACAATTAAATGATCTGGGTGAAGATCCTGAAAAACTTGAAGATGCTTTTTATGCACCGTTGGAATTCGGTACTGCAGGCATGCGGGGAATCTTAGGACCTGGGATCAATCGAATGAACATCTATACGGTAAGACAAGCAACAGAAGGACTAGCACGTTTCATGGATACACAAGGTGAAGAAACAAAACGCCGAGGTGTCGCTATCGCTTATGACTCACGCCATCAGTCACCAGAATTTGCAATGGAAGCAGCCAAAACACTAGCACATCACAATATCCCGTCTTATGTATTCGAAAGTCTGCGTCCAACACCAGAGCTTTCTTTTGCAGTTCGTCATTTGAAGACGTTTGCGGGAATCATGGTAACCGCATCTCACAACCCAGCGGCTTACAATGGATATAAAGTCTACGGAGAAGATGGCGGACAAATGCCTCCTGCAGACGCAGATGCATTGACGAAATATGTCCGTGAAGTCAGCAATCCGCTAAAAGTCGAAGTATTATCTGACGAAGAAGCTAAACATAGCGGGTTGATCACGATCATCGGAGAAGAAGTGGACGCTGCTTATCTAGAAGAAATCAAAGCAGTGACGATTGATCGTGAATTGGTGGAAACAATGGGGAAAGATTTGAAACTTGTGTACACACCACTTCATGGAACAGGGAAAATGTTGGGCGAACGTGCGTTGAAACAAGCTGGATTTGAACAATTCGTACTAGTTGCCGAACAAGCTGTGGCAGATCCAGATTTCACTACGGTCAAATCGCCAAATCCAGAAGAACATTCAGCTTTTGAATATGCTATACGACTTGGAGAAAAAGAAGGAGCTGACTTGCTGATTGCAACAGATCCTGATGCAGACCGTTTAGGCGCAGCGGTTCGTTTGCCAGATGGTTCTTATGAAGTATTGACTGGGAACCAAATCGGAGCATTGTTTGCTCAATATATTTTGGAAGCACATCAATCACGGGGGACTTTACCAGAAAACGCAGCGGTATTGAAATCAATCGTTTCCAGCGAATTGCCTACAGCAATTGCGGAACACTATGGTGCTACCATGTTCAATGTGTTGACAGGGTTTAAATTCATTGCTGAAAAAATCCAACAATTTGAAGAAGACCATTCACATACTTTTATGTTTGGATTCGAAGAAAGTTATGGTTATTTAGTTAAACCTTTTGTTCGCGATAAAGACGCGATCCAAGCATTGCTTTTATTAGCAGAAGTAGCAGCTTACTATAAAAAACAAGGCAAAACGTTGTATGACGGCTTGCAAACGATTTTTGAAACCTATGGCTATTTCGCAGAAAAAACGATTTCTGTGACAATGAGCGGACAAGAAGGTTCTGCGAAAATCTCTGCTTTGTTGGAAAAATTCCGTAAAGAAGCACCGACAAAATTTGCCGGAGCAAAAGTTATTCAAACAGAAGACTTTAAAGAATTGACGCGAACAGACCGTGAAGGAAACGTAGAAAAACTCACAACACCGCCATCCGACGTATTGAAATATACATTGGAAGAAAATGGCTGGATTGCTATCCGCCCTTCAGGAACTGAGCCGAAAATCAAGTTTTATATTGGTGTAAAAGGAAGCTCTACAGAAGACGCAGCCGAAAAAGTAGCCTCTTATGAAGCGATTATCAAAAAGATGACAGAAGAATAAAAAACTTGAGACTGATGGAAAAAGTGGTAAACTTTAGAAGTCAGTCTTTTTTCAAGTTGGAGGTGAATGGATTGCCAGACACGCAAAAATCAAAAGTAGAGAAAGTCAGTCAATTATTCAAAATGTTGAGTGATCCCACTCGTCTTAAAATTCTGCTATATCTGAAAGACGGGGAACAAAATGTGACAGCAATCACCCAAGCAGTGGAAATGGAGCAGTCTGCTGTATCGCATCAACTACGTTTATTAAGAGAAAATCATGTCGTCAAGTCTCATCGCGAGGGAAAAGCGATTTTGTATAGTCTTGATGATTCTCATGTACTGGATATTTTGAACCAGACACTCAAACATGTGGAACATCAATAACGATAGGTGCAAATAGATAAACACTGGAGTGTGACAACGAAGAAATTTCGTTGTCACACTCCAGTGTTTTTTAAGAAAAAGACAAAAATGATTAATCGCTTTTTTCTGTTGTTTCAGTTCCATAATAACTATGATCTTCTAGGTCTAAAGCATTCAAAATAAGCGAAGCCGTTTCTTCAATAGATAAAGATGCCACATTGATCACTACACATCCTAGTTTTTCATAAAGATCATTCGCAAAATCGAGTTCAGCTCTAATTTTTTCGATATCGGAATAAGCAGTATCAGGGTTTAATCCGTAAGAGCGCATCCGTTCTTTACGGATATTATTTAAAATATCTGGGTTATTCGTCAGTCCCACGATTTTTTTAGGATCGATTTCCCACAGCTGTTTGGGAATATGTGCTTGGGGAATCAAAGGTAAATTGGCAACTTTTAAATTTTTATTTGCTAAAAACAAGCTCAAAGGCGTTTTGGAAGTTCGGGATACGCCTAGCAAAACGACATCTGCTTCTAAAAAACCACGAGGATCTTTCCCATCATCGTATTTTACAGCAAATTCCATTGCTTTGATCCGTTTGAAATAGTTCTCATTCAATAAATGGAGGGCACCAGGTTGCCGAATTGGCTTGATACCAGTTAAACGTTCAATTTCTGATATCGGTGGCGTCATCACATCGAAACTAAATAATTGATGTTCTTCACAAAAAGAACGTGTTATCTCGATCAGTTCTTGATTGATTAATGTATGCAGGACAAGTGCTTTTTCTTCTAATGCATCTTGCAATGCCTGCCTTAATGTTTTTTCATCTGTCACGAACGTTCTGCGGAATAGGTTGAACTCAACGGTAGGATACTGAGCCATAGTAGCTTGCGCTAGTTTTGTCGCAGTTTCTCCAGCAGAGTCGGAGATGACAAAAAAAGTAACGATTTCTGTAGAATCGGAAGACATGGATAAAACCTCACTTGCATTTTTTTTATGTTTATTATACCATACTCTAGAATGCGTACTTCGTAATCATTTTGATTTGGAGGAATAAGTCATGAAAAAACAGACATTGATCGAACAATCATTAGAAACATTGAAAAATAACGGTTTTAAATATACTAAAAAAAGAGAAGCATTGTTAACTTATTTAGTGAAGCGTAACCGCTACGTATCTGCTAAAGAAGTTTTTGACTATATGAATCAGGAATTCAAAGGTGTAAGTTATGATACGATTTATCGGAATCTCCATGATTTTGCAGAGATCGATTTACTGGAAGAAACCGATTTAAATGGAGAAATGAAGTTTCGTTTTCATTGCTGTCAGGGGGAAATCGGCCACCACCATCATTTTATCTGTACAGTGTGCGGAACAACGAAAGAAATCCATATGTGTCCGATGAATTATTTCGAAGAACAGCTAGGTGGATGCACGATCGAAGGGCATAGATTCGAGATTTTCGGAAGATGTGAAAATTGTCAATAAGGATTTAAATAAAATAACATTTGATAATTTTAAAAAAAAGCAAGATTTCCTTGACGGTCAAAACAGCATTAGATATAATATTTACAGGACAGTCTTGTTTTTTGAGATATATTTCAATAACAATTACGGTTACTTTTTAAGCTCGGAGGGAGGGAATTAACATGTCAAAAACAGTCGTTCGCAAAAACGAATCACTTGACGATGCTCTTCGTCGCTTCAAACGTTCCGTGTCAAAAGCGGGTACTTTACAAGAATCTCGTAAACGTGAATTCTACGAAAAACCAAGTGTAAGACGCAAGAAAAAATCTGAAGCAGCTAGAAAACGCAAAAAATTCTAGTTCTGTGATGAATTGGAGTTGGTAGTGTGTCACTACTAAGTAGATTAAACGATGACATGAAAGCAGCGATGAAAGCGAAAGATAAGGAATCTTTACAAGTCATCCGAATGATCAAGTCATCTATACAAAACGAGCAGATTAAAGAAGGTCACGACTTGACAGAAGAAGAAGAACTAACGGTGTTGTCTCGCGAAATGAAACAGCGACGTGATTCTTTGCATGAGTTTGAAGAAGCAGGACGTGACGATTTAGCTGAAAAAGTAAAAAGTGAAATTGTAATAGTCGAAAAATATATGCCGGAACAACTTTCCGACGAAGAAATTCGACAACTTGTTCAAGAAGCAATCACTCAAACTGGTGCTTCATCAATGAAAGAATTTGGCAAAGTTATGGGTGCAATTATGCCTAAAGTCAAAGGAAAAGCAGATGGAAACCAAGTGAATGCGATTGTGAAAGAACTATTACAATCTTAATTTTATCATTTAAACTGCGGACAGTGATTGTCCGCAGTTTTTTGTGTTCGTAAAAAAAGAACTAAAAAACAGCTAGAAGAAAGAATAAGATTCTTTCTTCTAGCTGTTTTTTTCCTGTTTAAGATCTCTTATGTTAAATTGTGTTTGATTTGGTTATTCTTCTGGTAACTCACTTGCTTCTTGTTTATATCCTGATACGCGATATACATAATAAAAGAGTAAGCTGCCAGCGTAACCAAGCAACGTTGGGACGACCCAGCCAAGTCCTAATGCAGCAAAAGGAACATAATGATGATAAAATCCTAGTAAGCTTGCTACGATAGTTTGCTGACTCACTAATGCAGGCGAATTTGCCAACATATCCAATACGGCTGGAACGGCAGAAAAGAACATCGTTACTTGATAGACAAATGGACTCTTTTGGAAGAATTTTGCTGTTAAGGAAAGCAAGATTAACGCAAGTGACAATGGATACAAAAGCATCAATACTGGTAAAGACCATTGGATGATATTATCCAATCCGGCATTCGCAACGACAAAAGAGACAAAAGTCGTTAACCGCAGCCATGTCATATAACTGACTTTAGGGAACAGTTTATGGAAATCTTGTGCAAAAGAAACAACGAGTCCCATAGCGGTAGTGAAGACACCTAATGTGACCATTACCCCTAAGAAGCTAGCACCGAAGTTACCTAAATAAAAATTAGTGATCTGAGAAAGTGCAGTTCCGCCATTTTCTGATAAAGACATCTTATTCAAACTCATCGCACCGAGAAGGACCAGACCAAAATAAATCATGACTTCTAACGCAACGCTCAGGCTACCAGCTTTTGCTGTTAATTCTGTGACTTTTTTATCTTTAAAACCAAGATCACGAACTGCATGGACAAAAGTGACACTTAAAGCAAGTAAAGCTACTGCATCAACCGTGTTGTATCCTTCTAAAACGCCATTTGTCAAAGCGTTCGTCTGATAAGAATCTGCAGCAGATTGGTTTAGATTCCCCATGGGTTGGAATAAAGAAACGACAAAAATGATAGCTAATAATGCAAGAAACAAGGAGTTTAAATACTTTCCGACATATTTGACCAAACGTGTTGGATGTACAGTAAGGAAATAAGCAAGTAAAAAGAAAAGAGCAGAGAATAAAAACATACCTAATGAATCATATTTTTCAGGCAAAAAGGGTTTAGCAGCCATTTCAAAAGCAGTTGCTGCTGTCCGCGGTGTACCAAAGAATGGTCCGATCGTTAAATGAACAAGGATCAAGAACAAGGCAGCATACCATTTTCCGACAGGTTTAGCTAAGTCATACAGACCATCACTTTTTGTCACTACTACAGCTAAGATAGCTAATAATGGGAAAAGAGCGCCTGAGATGGCAAATCCTACACCAGCGCTGATCCAGTTTGATCCAGCCATTTGACCTAAGTGGACAGGAAAGATCAGATTACCTGACCCGAAGAACATCCCGAAGATAAGTGAACTGACCATCAATAATTGCTTCCATGAATAAGTTTTTGTTTCTTCCATAAATTTTTCCTCCAATAATTATCATTTTGAGTAACAAAATAAACGTTGCAGAAACTAGAAATACCACTAATATCAGATTCCATGAAAACCACCACCTTAAAATATAAAAAAAGCCCTTTTCCACTTGGGAAAAGGGCTCTAGATTCTAGAACGGTACCACCTTTTTTCGCTTAAAAAAGCTTCTTCATTCACGGACGCTTTTCGATAAAGTTATCCGCTAGCCTGATAATGGAGGCAGCCACAATGATCTACGTTTTCGACATTGACTCGGAAATGATGTTCGTCTATTCGATTTATTGTCATTTCTCACTTACATGACTCACTGGGAATAAATCGCTGAATAGCCTACTGTTTTCCTCGACGCTTTGCTGTATATTTATTTGTTGACGTTATAATACACCTGTTTTTTTTGAAATGCAAGAATATTTCAAATATTTTGTTTTCTTTTTTTGAAACAAGAAAAATACCCAGAGAATACTTGCTAAGTTAGACGGAATACTTGTCCTCTATCTTATGCATAGCTTACATGATCAGCTTTTTTTATTCAAACGAGACCTTTAGAGAATGGAAGCAGCTATTTTTTAACGTTTCTTGGTACTTATGGTTAAGCAACTCTTTTAGAACCTTTTCTTATTTGCTATATAGTTTCTTCTGAGTATGGTAAAATAGGAAAGAATGAATCGAAAAAAAGGGGATGTCTATTTTTGACGGAAGAGTCTAGTTCTTTAGAGATTAGATTGACGGCTGCTGATGATGTCAGCATGCTTTTAGGTGCACACGACAAGCATATAAAACTGATTGAAGAAACAACAGAAACAACCATCCATACACGTGGAGAAATCATTCAGATCATTGGTGAACAATCCCAGATTTCCTTGGCTGCCTCAGTCATTCGGACATTGCAGGAATTGATCAAACGAGGAATCCATGTAAGTACACCAGATGTCGTGACGGCACTGAAAATGGGGCAAAAAGGCACATTAGATTATTTTGTTGAGATGTATGAGGAAGAGATCGTCAAAGACCGTAATGGAAAACCTATACGGGTAAAAAACAGCGGCCAAAAGAAATATGTCGAATCGGTAGCCAAACATGATATCGTATTTGGCGTAGGACCAGCCGGGACAGGAAAAACTTTTCTTGCAGTAGTATTAGCAATCGCTGCCTTGAAAAAAGGTGAAGTGCAAAAAATCATTTTGACGCGGCCTGCTGTGGAAGCAGGGGAAAATCTAGGCTTTCTTCCCGGGGATCTAAAAGAAAAAGTAGATCCTTATCTGCGTCCTGTTTATGATGCTTTATACCAAATTTTTGGATTAGATCATACGAACCGATTGATGGAACGAGGCGTGATCGAAATTGCTCCTTTAGCTTACATGCGGGGGCGGACATTGGATGATGCATTCGTTATTTTGGATGAAGCACAGAACACGACAGTTGCTCAGATGAAAATGTTCCTGACACGTCTTGGTTATCAATCAAAAATGATTGTCAATGGAGATACGAGTCAGATTGATCTGCCTCGAGGGACAACAAGTGGTCTTGTTCATGCAGAACGAACATTAAAGCAAATCAAGAAAATCGATTTTGTTAATTTTGAAGCAAGTGACGTTGTTCGGCACCCTGTAGTTGCCGAAATCATCAAAGCTTATGAAAAGGCAGATCTCCATCAAGAATAAGCTTTGCTTAGGAGGATAAGCACATGTTGAATAAAACACTGCAGAAACTACAAGAAAAACTTGGAAAGGCAGCATTGCCTTTCCTGCTGTTCTTGTTTTTTATCATTATCTGCGGCGTTACATTTAGTAGTGTCAAACAAAAGGCCAATGATTTCAGAGAAGGCCAAGTAGCAGAAGAAAGTATCCGTGCAAACAAAACGATCGAGAACACGGAAGAAACCGAACAAAAAAGAAAACTGGCAGCAGAAGCAGTCACTCCAGAATACACTTACCAAAAAGATCTTGCAGATGACCAGAATAATCGGATCAAGCAACTATTTGAATTGATCGATAAGACGAATGATGCCATAAACAAATCTTATGACGAAAAGATTGATAAGGCAAAGGAAGATGAAAATATCCCAAAGCCTACTACAGAAGAGCGGATCGCCGCGTTGAAGAAAAATTTTGAAAATGTGAATGCAGAAAATGTTGCGTTTTATCAAAAACTACCGAACAATTTTTATTCGACGATATTTGAAATGACTGAAACTGAGATCCATACTGTGAGGGATGAGAGTCTGAAGCTCATTGACGAACAGATGAGCAAACAAGTTCGTGAAAGTGAATTGGAAGCTTTTAAACAAGAAGCAGAAGAGCAAATCCAATATTTGAATGTCACACCAGCACAACAACAAATGATTCGCTACTTAGTGGATCAAGGTATCGTAGTGAATGACGTATTGAATGAGAAAAAGACAGAAGAATTGAAACAATCCGCACGAGAAGCTGTACAACCAGTGATGATCTTCCAAGGAGAAATCATTGTTCGTGAAGGTAATCAAATCGATGCTTCAGCTATGAAAAAATTGGAATTACTAGGACTGACTAATCAAACAACTTCGATTTTTCCGCTAATTGCCATGGTTTTAGCTGTTTTGCTTCAAATCGGCGTACTGATTTATAATTCACTTCAATTCCAAAATGCAGGAGAAAGAACAAAATACGTGCTTTTCTATGTGACAGCTATGTCAGTCAGCATAGTGCTGATGAAATTTTTCCAATTATTCCAAACGGAACAAGCTACTTATATCCCGCTGTTTTATCCCGCTGCTTTTGCACCACTTGTTTTAAGCTTTTTCTTGAATCGAAGAGCAGGGATCATGGCTGGTATTTTCCAAGCAGTATCCGCACTTTTCATTTTTTATGATTCGATTGGCACGAACTTTCTAACGATTATCTTGATGTCTTATGTTTTCTCTGGGCTCATGGCAACGATTGTCAGACGTAAACGGATCTCAGAACAAGGATTATCTGCTGCCATGTGGGTCATTATTTTTCCTGTGATGATGGATGTCATTTTGATCGTCTATCAAGGAATGAGCTTTGGTGATGCAACGACTTGGTTAATGCTTGTCTGCGGGTTCACTGGTGCACTCTTCTCATTCTTGCTGACGATCGGTCTACACCCATATATTGAATTGATGGTCAATGATGACAGTGTAATTGTATTAAATGAACTCAGCAATCCAAATCATCCTTTATTGAAACAGTTGCTGGAAGAAGCGCCAGGTACTTATCATCATAGTATGATGGTAGCTAATCTAAGTGCTAACGCTGTAGCAGAAATCGGCGGACGTTCTTTGCTAACTCGAGTAGCTTGCTATTATCATGATATCGGCAAGATCAAACATTCTAGCTTTTTCGTTGAGAACTTGCCTTCAGGAGCGGAAAACCCGCACAATTTCTTATTGCCAGAAGACAGTAAACATATTATCTTTGGACATGTGACAGATGGAGCCAAAATATTGGAAGATTATAATATGCCGCAAATGGTGATCGATATTTGCAGACAGCATCATGGAACCACGCTAATGCGTTATTTCTACATCAAAGCGAAAGAACGCAATCCGGAAGTAACAGAAGAGCAATTCCGTTACCCTGGACCAAAACCGCAAAGTCGCGAAGCAGGGATCGTCAATATTGCTGACAGTTGTGAGGCTGCAGTACGGGCAATGGATCATCCGACGAGCGAAAAAATCGAAAGTTTTGTCCATAATCTTATCGAAGAGCGTATTTCCGATGGTCAATTAGACGATAGTGGACTGACCTTGAAAGAAATCCGAAAAGTGGAAAAATCATTGATCAGCGGTTTAAGTAGCACCTTCCATTCTCGGATCAAATATCCTAAAATGAAAACAGAAGTTGAGAAGATAAAGGAAGAACAAGAAGAATAGAAAGAAGCGATGTATAATGGATATTACCTTTATGGATGAAACAAACCAAGTCTCAGAAGAGAAAATGAAAGAAATCGATGACTTGCTGCAATTTGCAGCATCTTATTTAAAGCTGCCAGAGGAAACAGAAATGTCTGTTACTTTCATGGACAATGCGACAATCCAAGTAATCAATCGTGATTACCGTGGAAAAGATGCACCGACAGACGTCATCAGTTTTGCTCTGGAAGAAGAAGGCGAAGACGAAATCCCAGTGATTTTTGAAGATGGAGAGAATCCATTGCCTCGTGTACTAGGAGACATCATGATCTCTATTGAACGTGCTGCTGAACAAGCAGAAGCTTACGGCCATTCATATGATCGGGAACTTGGCTTTTTAGCGGTACATGGATTCTTGCATATCAACGGGTATGACCATATGACACCAGAAGATGAGAAAGAAATGTTTGGTTTACAGAAAGAGATCTTGGATGCCTATGGACTCAAAAGATAAAAACGTAGAGAAAAACAAACATTTCCTGATGTCTGTGGAATTTGCTGTCCAAGGAGTCAAAACCGTTTTTGAGGAAGAACGCAATATGAGGAAACATGTTGCGTTCGGTATCCTTGCTTTATTTATGGGCGTGATTTTCCAGCTTGATCGGATAGAGTGGTTATGGCTGCTTTTAGCTGTTTTTCTCGTTTGGATAGTAGAGATCATCAATACTGTTTTTGAAAATGTAGTGGACATGTTTACGGATTTTCATTTTCATCCGATTGGGAAAAAAATCAAAGATATGGCAGCTGGAGCAGTTTTAGTGACCGCTTGTTTTGCTGTCATCATTGGGTTGATTTTATTTGTCCCTAAAATATATCATTTGTTGTTTAATTAAAAAGGAGAACGTATATGCCAGAACATAAATCAGGGTTTGTCGCAATCGTCGGCCGCCCGAATGTAGGAAAATCCACATTATTGAACCGAATCGTGGGTCAAAAAATTGCCATTATGAGTGACAAGGCACAGACAACTAGAAATAAAATCCAAGGAGTATATACTACACCAGAAGCTCAGCTGATTTTTATCGATACACCAGGAATCCATAAACCAAAGCATCGTCTAGGAGATTTTATGGTAGAAGCAGCTTACAGTGCGTTGAAAGAAGTGGATGCAGTCTTATTTATGATCAGTGCTGATCAAAAACGCGGCCGGGGAGACGATTTTATTATTGAACGTCTAAAAAACGTGCATTCTCCTGTTTATCTGATTATCAATAAAATCGATAAGATCCATCCAGACGAGTTGCTGGGAATCATCGAAGATTATTCGACGCAGATGCCTTTTGCACAAGTGATTCCGATCTCTGCTACAGAAGGAAACAATGTCGAACGCTTAATGGATGTATTAGTCAGTGAAATGCCAGAGGGCCCACAATATTTTCCAGATGATCAAGTGACTGATCATCCTGAATACTTCATCGTTTCTGAGTTGATCCGTGAGAAAGTCTTGTTTTTAACACGAGACGAAGTGCCTCATTCTGTCGCAGTCGTTGTTGATTCGATGAAGCGAAACGAGAATGATAAAATCCATATCCAGGCCACGATCATCGTCGAAAGAGATAGCCAAAAAGGAATCATTATCGGCAAAGGCGGAAAAATGCTGAAGCAAGTAGGAACGAAAGCAAGAAAGGATATCGAAAATCTTTTAGGAGACAAAGTATTTCTAGAACTTTGGGTCAAAGTCCAAAAAGACTGGCGAGACAAAAAAGTCTATCTGCAAGACTTCGGCTACCGAAAAGATGAATACTGATATTCTGAACTTCTTATAGGTTAAGTATAGAAATAAACTGGATAAAAATCCGCACGTTGAGAAAAACGGCGGAAGATCGAAACATAAATAATCTGGATCGGCAGAATCTGCTTTTCCAGATTTATTTTTTAGGAGGGAGAATATGAGCCAGCTTGCAGAATCGAAAGGCTTGATTTTATCTAGCCGTAATTACAAAGAAAAAGATAAATTAGTCAAAATCTTTACGGAATCTTCTGGCAAAATGATGTTTTATATCAAAGGAATCCATCGGCAAAATCAGCCATTAGCTCCGGCTTTGCTCCCCTTTACCGAAGCAGTCTATATCGGTAATTTTCGAAGTGAAGGTTTGTCGTTTTTAAGCAGTGTCAAAGACGTCCATGCGTTTCGGAACATCCAAGAAGATATCTTTTTGAGCGGTTATGGTACGTATTTGCTAAATCTAGTAGATGCAGCAATCGAAGATCATCAATATGACCCGCATTTATTCCAATTTACGCAACAAGCTCTGCAGCGGATGGATCAAGGAGATGATGCAGAAATCATCACGAATATCTTTGAAGTTCAAATACTGCAACGCTTCGGAATCGCGCCAATTTGGACGCACTGTGTCGTATGCGGGGAAACAAAAGGAAAATTTGACTATTCTTCCAAATATGGCGGTGTGATATGCGAGAAACACTGGCCAATGGACGAACACCGTTATCATGCAGATCCTCGCGCTGTTTATTTCGTCCGAATGTTTTCGGCTATTTCTTATGATAAGATCAGTGGAATCCACTTGAAAGAAGAAACGAAGCAGGCAATCCGTGACCTCATTGACCAGTTGTATGATGAATATGTCGGTATTCATCTAAAAAGCAAAAAGTTCATTGATCAAATGAAGTCTTGGGCACACGTATTAAAGACGCCAGAGAAAAATATGCCTGAAAAAGAGATACCTGAAAAAGAGATACCTGAAAAAGAAGAATAAATGAAAGATACAACAAAAAAATCAAAACTATTTGACAAATACAGGGACTTCCGTCTATTATTAACCGTAGATTAAATAGATCGTTCACTGAGAGGATCTATTATACAAACAAGAAAACTGCAAAATGAATACGTACATTGACCAAGATCAGTAAAAAACACGTGGTTTAGCGAGTTCGGGAGAGTGGAAGCCGGACCCAAACGATTTTTGAAGAGGCACTTGCGAGTACGATAAATGAAGCTGCCGAATCTTTATTCGGAAGTAGGGTGGAACCGCGAAATTATTCGTCCCTATGTCTGTAATCAGACATAGGGACTTTTTGTCGTTTTCTTTCCTGTATTCTTATTGACAGCAACGCTTAAAAATTGAAAGGGGCAAAACAGATGAGTAAAAAATTGACCGTCCAAGATATGATTTTAACATTACAAAAATTTTGGTCATCAAACGGCTGCATGCTAATGCAAGCTTATGATACAGAAAAAGGAGCAGGTACGATGAGCCCATATACATTCTTACGGGCAATCGGACCGGAACCATGGAATGCTGCTTATGTAGAGCCATCCCGCCGACCAGCTGACGGGCGTTATGGAGAAAACCCAAACCGTTTGTATCAGCATCATCAATTTCAAGTCGTAATGAAACCTTCACCTGAAAATATCCAAGAGCTTTATTTAGAAAGCTTGCGTCTTTTAGGAATTGATCCATTAGAACACGATATTCGTTTTGTTGAAGACAACTGGGAGAACCCATCGATGGGTTGTGCCGGTGTGGGCTGGGAAGTATGGCTTGATGGGATGGAGATCACACAATTCACGTACTTCCAGCAAGTCGGAGGACTACCTTGTAAACCAGTTACTTCTGAGATCACTTATGGACTAGAACGTCTTGCTTCATATATTCAAGAAGTTGAAAGTGTCTATGACTTAGAATGGGCTGATGGCGTGAAATATGGCGAGATCTTCAAACAACCAGAATATGAACATTCCAAATATTCTTTTGAAGTAAGCGACCAAGACTTACTACTAAGCAATTTTGACCGTTTTGAAAAAGAAGCTAAACGCTGTATCGATGAAAATCTTGTTCATCCAGCGTATGATTATATTTTGAAATGCAGCCATACATTCAATTTATTAGATGCTCGCGGTGCAGTATCTGTAACAGAACGAGCAGGTTATCTTTCCCGTATCCGCAACATGGCTCGTGCTGTAGCCAAAATCTTTGTGGCAGAACGCGAAAAATTAGGATTCCCTTTATTGAATAAAAACACAGCAAATCCAGAAAACGTGAAGGAGGCTGAATAAGATGGCAAAAGACTTATTACTTGAAATCGGGCTGGAAGAAATGCCTGCTCATGTAGTCACACCAAGCATGAAACAATTAGAAGAAAAAACAGCAAAATTTTTAGATGAAAACCAATTGACTTATGATACGATCGAAACGTTTTCTACACCGCGCCGCTTAGCAATCAAAGTAACAAACATTCCAGAACGTCAAGCAGACAGTGAAGAAGAAGTCAAAGGACCAGCCAAAAAAATTGCTTTGGACGCAGATGGAAACTGGACGAAAGCAGCTGAAGGATTTGTCCGCGGACAAGGTCTGACGACAGATGCTATCACTTTTAGAGAATTAAAAGGCGTGGAATATGTCTATGTAACGAAATACACTCACGGCAAAGAAGCAAAAGAAGTATTGACAGGTTTAGCAGATGTCATTAAAAGCCTCACTTTCCCAGTAACGATGCATTGGGCAGAATACGATTTTGAATATATCCGCCCTATTCACTGGATCGTGGCATTGTTAGATGACGAAGTAATCCCATTCGAAATCTTGGATGTCAAAACAGGCAAAGCCTCTCGAGGTCATCGTTTCTTAGGCGAAGATGTGACATTTGCGCATGCAAAAGAATACGAAGAAAAATTAAATGAACAATTTGTTATTGCTTCACCGCAAAAAAGAAAAGAAATGATCATCACACAAGCAAACGAATTAGCAGAAAAAAATCACTGGATCATTGATCTAGATGAAGATTTACTAGAAGAAGTCAACAATCTAGTCGAATATCCAACTGTCTTTTCTGGCGACTTCGAAGAAAAATATCTATCTGTTCCTGAAGAAGTACTAGTCACTTCTATGAAAGAACATCAACGTTATTTCGAAGTACGGAACGATCAAGGTATGTTGCTTCCTCATTTTATTTCTGCTCGTAATGGCGATCGGGTAAAATTGGAAAATGTGGTACGAGGCAATCAAAAAGTATTGACTGCTCGTTTAGAAGATGCGGAATTCTTTTATAATGAAGACAAGAAAGCTTCAATCGACCAATACGTTGAAAAATTAAAAACTGTTACTTTCCATGAAAAAATCGGTAGCATCTATGAGAAAATGCAACGGGTACAAGTCATCGCTCGCATCATAGGCGAACAAGTAGGACTATCTGAGGAAGAATTGATGGATCTGCAACGCGCTGCTGAAATCTATAAATTTGATCTAGTAACCAACATGGTAGGAGAATTCCCTGAACTACAAGGGATCATGGGAGAAAAATATGCTCTGCTTAAAGGCGAGAAACCAGCCGTAGCAACAGCGATCCGTGAACATTACATGCCTATATCCAGTGAAGGAGATTTACCTGAGACTACAGTAGGTTCTGTTTTAGCGATTGCTGATAAATTAGATAGTATCTTTTCTTTCTTTGCAGTTGGGATGATCCCAAGTGGCTCAAACGATCCATATGCTCTGCGCCGTCAAGCATATGGTGTCGTTCGAATCATCGAATCGAAAAAATGGGTCTTTCCTTTGTCTGTTCTGCAAGAAACGATTAGTGAAGTTATCAGTAAAGATACGGATCGTTTTGGCATTGGCTTGTCAGCGGGACAACAACAGGTGATCGACTTTATCAAAGGCCGTCTGCGCCAATTATTGACAACGAAGAATATTCGTCATGATGTCATCGAAGCTGTTTTGAATGCAGAACAAAAAGATCTGACAAAAGTATTTGCAGCAGCACAATTGTTCAAGCAGCATCTTGCAGATGAAGACTTCAAACCATCGATGGAAGCTTTGACACGTGTCGTGAACTTAGCGAAAAAAGCGGAGCTTGAAAAACAATCAGAAGTAGACCCTGAACTGTTCGAAAACGAAGCGGAGAAAGAACTGCACAAAGCAGTAGAGGCAATGAAAACAAGCTTTGCTGACCAAACGATCAACGAAAATTATGATCAGCTTGTAAGCCTTCGCCCACTGATCGAAAATTATTTTGATCAGACGATGGTCATGGCAGAAGAACCAGCAGTACGTAAGAACCGATTAACGCAATTAAGTCAAATTGCTGCCATGGCTTTGTCACTAGCAAGTTTAGATCAAATCATTACAAAATAATTTCTAATATGTAAATAAACCAGAGAACAGGCGCAAAATAGGCTATTTCTCTGGTTTATTTGTTATAAATATAAATAACTATTATTAATTCAATGTTAATTTTTTTTGTTATTTTATTTTTTGTGTAACTTTTAAAAAAACCTATGAAAATTAAGGAAATAAAAATGAAATCGATTAATTGTTATCTTATTAATGTTTTATTTATTTTTAAATCGTAAATTGCCCTAGTCAAGAAAACAGTTTGTGGTATGATTATATAGGGAAAACTTGTTTACAAATATTTCTGTGAATATATTAGTTTAATTATGTTTTTTAAAATAAAAAGCTGTCATTTTTATGTAAGTGAATTATATCTTAATTTATCTATCATCAATACTTAGGAGTGAATCTATGGAAAAGCCATTCGTCAAGTCATTGACTGCTGTGGCGGTAGGTGCAGGTGCTATTGCGATCTGTTTGTTTGGATACCACATCAATAATCAGCGGCAACATCAGCAACGGATCAATTATGCAGAATCTGCCATCACCAATCAAAAAGACACCTTGACTTCTTTATCAAAAGAAGTAGACAAGCTGTATAGTACAAAAGAAAAAATTTTTCTAAACCCTGAAATAACAGAAGAAACAATCACAAGTTTGTCCAATAAGCTATCCTCTGTCAAACTTTCAGCAGATGATTACGACATCAAAGAATCAGAATTGCCTAAAGAAGCTGTTGCAATCCAAGATGAGAAGAAAGCAATCGTGACACAGTTAGATAGTGCAGAATCAAAACTGAAGATCCAGACAGCTGTCAACGATTTATTTACTAAAAATGTATCAAACTGGCAGCAAGCTGTAGACGATGTCGTCATCAAAGAAAAGGTGACAAGTGCAGATATTGCTCGTGTACGTGAAAATATGAGCTTTTTTAAAGATAGTCCTTGGAAAACGGTTGTTATGCAATATCTAGGATTCGCTGATACTCAGATCGCGCAAGTCACGCAACTAGATCAGTTATTCGATACGATGTTGAAGGATGGTCAAGTGACTGCCACCGCTACTTACGATCAATATTTGACGGTGCTCAGTCAAATAGAGCAGATCCGGAATGAAAAAATACGCGCAGCATACGCAACAAAAGCACAAACTTTTGCTCAGCAAATGGGCTATAGCAATATAAGCTATTGACAGTTAAAACGTTGATTCAAGCAAGGTTAGCAAACGGAGGAAACTATGGCAAGACGAAGAAGAAAATCAAGAGGGAAAAAAATATTTCTGATTATTTTAGCAGTTCTTATCGTATTAGTATTAGCAATTGTAGGAGTAGGAGCAAAATTATATCTGGATCTCTCACATTCTATTGAGAAAACTTACGAATCAGTGGAACGAACCCAAGGAGAACGAACGAAACCAGTTGATCTGGACAAACAAGAATCTTTCTCTGTTCTATTGATGGGGATTGATACTGGAGATTTAGGTCGGGTCGATCAAGGAAGATCAGATACGATGATGGTTGCCACAGTCAGTCCTGAAGACAAACAGACAACGATCGTCAGCATTCCTCGTGATACGTATGTCGACATCGTAGGTCGTGACACAAAAGACAAGATCAACCACGCTTACGCATTCGGCGGAGCTGCCATGGCGATGGATACCGTACAAAAATATGTAGACATCCCAATCGATCACTATGTCTCTATCAATATGAAAGGGCTAAAGGAACTTGTTGATGCAGTTGGTGGTATCGAAGTCAATAATGACCTCACTTTCTCACAAGATGGCTATGACTTTACAATCGGTAAAATCACATTGAACGGGGATCAGGCATTATCTTATTCTCGTATGCGTTATGAAGATCCAAATGGTGACTATGGTAGACAAGAGCGTCAAAGAAAGATCGTAGAAGGCGTAGCAAAAAAAGTATTGAGTCTAAATGGTGTCAGCAACTATCAATCCGTTTTGAATGCTCTAGAGTCGAATATGAAAACAGACATGAGCTTTGATGAAATGAAAAAAATTGCTTTAGATTATCGGGAGGCATTTGGTACGATCAAGCAAGATCAGCTGCAAGGAGAAGGCTTCATGCAAGATAATATCTCCTATCAAAAAGTCAGTGATCAAGAACTTGATCGTGTGAAAAAAGAATTAAAAGATCAAATGAATCTAGAGAATAAATAGGAAAGTGGAGAAAAAATGGAAGAGACAATCAGCTTGAAAGAAATTTTTGAAACATTACGCAAACACTTGGTAACAATCATCATCTCAATGTTTGCTGGCTTGGCCATCTCAGGAATCGTAACATTTTTCATCTTGACACCAAAATACAGTTCACAAGCACAATTGATCGTGACACTGCCACAATCAGACACAGCAAATGTCAATGATGTCAATACGAACCTGCAAATGATCAATACGTATAAAGATATGATCGTCAGTGATTTAGTACTAAATGAAGTCAAAGATCGTTTAGAAACAGAAGACAATGTGAAAATGACTGCTGGACAAATCAAAGATGCGATCTCCGTCAATCAGTCACAAAATTCACAAATGTTCTCGATCCAGGCAATAAGCACGAATGCAGTGACTGCTCAACAGATCGCTAACACAACTTCACAAGTTTTCCAAGAGAACGCAAAAGACGTGATGAATGTCGATAAAATCTCGATTATTTCAGGTGCAGTTGCCAATACGACACCTGTTTCGCCAAATAATAAATTGAATCTAGTGATTGGCTTAGTATTAGGAATGATGGTAGGCGTAGGTCTGGCATTCTTATTCGAATTACTTGATCGGACAGTGAAAGATGAAAAATATGTGACGGATACATTAGGATTCCCAATCTTAGGAACAGTTCCAGAAATGTCAGCGAAAGAATTGAACGCTGGTATCCGTAAAAAAGGATCAGCTCCTGCACGACCAAAAGCTACAAACGATAAAACAGCCCCATCACGCAGAAGCCGCTCAAGAGTCTAGGAGGAAGAAAAATGGCACGAACACAGAAACAAAAAGCAGCACAAACTCATGCAGTCAGTTTGATCACATTAACAAACCCATCTTCACCAATCGCCGAACAATATCGTACGATCCGGACGAATATCCAGTTTGCCTCCGCAGCTGGTCAGCAAATCAAAACGATTGTCGTGACTTCATCAGGTCCTGGAGAAGGAAAATCCACCACTGCAGCAAACATTGCAGTCGTTTTTGCTAAATCCGGTCAACGAGTTCTACTAGTCGATGCAGATTTACGTAAACCCGTCGTCTATAAGACATTCCAGCTGAACAATGCCAGGGGATTAAGTACAGCACTTAGTTCATCAGGAAGTGTAGCAGATGTGATTCAACGAACGCCAGTCGAGAACTTGTCGATTTTGCCTAGTGGACCTAAGCCACCCAACCCATCAGAATTGTTAAGCTCGCCAAGAATGGATCAGGTTCTAGCCGAAGCAAGACAGTTATTTGACGTGGTGATATTCGATATGCCACCAGTAGTAGCCGTAACAGATGCACAGATCATGTCTTCAAAAACGGATGGCACCTTATTGGTTGTACGTGAAAATACGTCACGTAAAGAATCATTGAATAAAGCAAAAGAACTGCTGGAGATGGTACAAGCACGAGTCTTAGGTGTTGTATACAACGGAGCAGAACATAGCAAAGATGCTGGTTATTACTACGGAAATTAAGGAATAAGAAGAGAGGAGACAAGAGAAATGATCGATCTACATTGCCATATCCTACCAGGAATCGATGACGGGGCAGAAAACTTAGAAGCAAGTATTGCAATGGCTGAAAAAGCGATTCAGCAAGGCATCACGCATATTTTATGCACACCACACCACAATAATGGAAAATACAGCAATGAAAAATCACAAGTCATTTCTCTAGTCGCTTCGTTACAAGCCGAATTAGATAAAAGACAGTTGCCTTTGACGTTATTGGAAGGACAAGAAGTACGTATTACCGGAACGCTCATCGAAGACATCCATCGAGATGAAATTTTATTTACAGATTTAGATGATACATATCTTCTGATCGAATTTCCGACACTGGAAGTGCCGCTATATGCAGAACGGCTTTTTTTTGAGTTGTTAGAACTAGGAAAGACACCAGTGATCGTCCATCCAGAACGCAACGCGCATTTTCGAGAAGACCCAAATCATTTGCTTCCGTTCCTAGATATGGGATGTTTGGCCCAACTTACTGCGCCAAGTTATGTTGGTGTATTTGGCAAAGACATCCAGAAAACAGCCAAAACAATGGTCAAACATAATCTCGTGCAGATGGCTGCTTCTGATGCCCATGGGGTCTCTAAGCGCACCTTTTACTTAAAAGAGTGCTATGAACAGATTGCCAAGGACTTTGGTAAGGAAAAAGTAGTACAGATGAAACAAGTCGCAAAGGATCTGATCAACGGGGATGAGATCAGTTATCCAATCTATGAAGAGGTAAAAAAGAAGAAGTTTGGTTTATTTTAGGGGGAGTGTAAGGTGTTTGTATTAACAAGAAGAAGAAAAATTGCCACATTGGTTGTTGTGGACAGTTTGTTATTGATCGCTGCAAATATTGCAGCAGCTAAATTCATGAAGCCGTTTGTAGCTATACCAATGGACCTTATTTTAATCTCTATCGGTTTGTCGATTGGTTTTTATTTATTTTATGGTAGTTTATTCAAAGTTTTCACTCGGATCAATCGCTATACAAATTTAAGAGAGATCATTGCAATTTTTAGTTCACTATCTGCAAGTGCTGCCTCAAGTATCCTCATACTGCTGTTTATTAATCGGCAATACAGTTTACGGTTAGTTATCTTTGCTTATCTGCTTTCGCTCTTATTGATCATCGGTAGCCGATTGATCTGGCGTATCTACATCGAAACAAAAAATATGAGATACGTATCAGCAGATTCTGCTAAAAATACATTGATCGTTGGTGCTGGCGAAGGCGGGCGTATTTTATACAACAGCTTTCTTGGATCCAAAACGGCTCAAGATATCCACGTTGTCGGGTTTGTAGATGATGATCCGAATAAAAGAAATACGTATCTTTCAGGAAAAAAAGTATTAGGTGCATTAAAAGATATTCCGGAATTGATTGAAAAATATGACATTCAAATGGTAACGATCGCTATCCCTTCCTTATCAAGAAAAAAATTACGAAGAATCTTCGAGTTAGTCGAATCCGCTCGTGTGAAAGTCAACACGATGCCTTCTATAGAAGAACTTGCTTCAGGAAAAATTAGCGTATCAAAATTAAAAACAATTGACGTAGTGGATTTACTGGGAAGAGATGAGGTAGAGCTGGATATTGAATCCATCAAAGATCAGATCACAGACAAAGTCATTCTTGTCACCGGCGCAGGAGGATCGATCGGTTCAGAAATCTGTCGGCAAATCATTCAATTCAATCCTGCAAAGCTATTGCTTTTAGGACATGGGGAGAACTCGATCTACTTGATTGACCGTGAGTTACGCACGCATCATCAAAATTGTCCTACAGAAATCGTACCGATCATCGCAGATATCCAAGATCGCGAGAAAATCAATGAGATCATGGAACAATATCATCCAGATATCGTCTACCATGCAGCTGCTCATAAACATGTACCACTGATGGAATATAATCCAAAAGAAGCAGTCAAAAACAATATTTTCGGTACAAAAAATGTAGCAGAAGCAGCTAAAGCAGCAAAAGTGAAAAACTTCGTCATGGTATCGACAGATAAAGCTAACAATCCTCCAAACGTCATGGGTTCAACAAAACGAATCGCTGAAATGATCGTGACTGGATTGAATGAAGAAGGCTGTACGAAATTCTCAGCTGTCAGATTTGGGAATGTCCTTGGTTCTCGCGGTAGTGTGATTCCAGTATTCAGAGAACAAATTGCTCAAGGTGGTCCAATCACTGTAACAGACTTTCGTATGACCCGATACTTCATGACGATTCCTGAAGCGAGTCGTTTAGTTATTCAATCTGGCGCATTAGCAAAAGGTGGCGAAATTTTTATTCTAGATATGAGTGAACCAGTGAAGATTGTAGACCTAGCCAAAAACATGATCCGATTGAGCGGGTATAGCGAAGACGAAATCGAAATCATTGAAACAGGTATCCGTCCAGGGGAAAAACTATATGAAGAACTACTGTTGGATAAGGAAAGAAATGATGAAGCAGTTTATGAGAAAATCTTTGTAGGAAACATCAAAGGTTACTCAATACAAAAAGTGATGGATTTTGTCAAGAGCCTGCCGCAAGACGATGAACAATTGGCTAAAGATATCGTCACTTTTGCAAATGCTTCGAATAAGTAGGGGGAGTAAAGTGAAAGCAATTATTGTAGGAGCTGGTGGATTTGGCAAAGAGATTGCTTTTCTATTACAAAGTGTCTCTAGATATGAATTGGTTGGTTTTGTCGATGATTCGTTAAAAATGCAAAATCAAGAATTATTGGAAAAACCTATATTAGGAACAATAGACTCGTTAATAGAATTAGAAGAAGAAACTGCTATTTTTCTGGGAATTGCTTCGCCAGATATCAAAGAGAAAATATATCAGAAGATAAATAAAAATAATAAATTGATTTTCCCTAATTTAGTTGCACCAAGTGCACTAGTAGGCATAAATGTTCAGTTAGGAATTGGCAATATTTTAATGCCCTATACGACTTACACTGCTGACGTAGTTTTAGGAAATTTCAATATGATCAATATCGGCTCTACTATCGGACATGATACTCAAATCGGTAATTATAATTCAGTTTTTCCAAGTGTAAATATTTCAGGACATGTTATATTAGGAGATAAAAATGAAATTGGAGTAGGTACTAAAATAATACAAAATCTAAGTATTGGAAATACGAATATTATAGGTGCAGGAAGTGTAGTAATAAAAAATATTAATAACAATACTAAAAATGTTGGCGTACCTACCAAAGTAATAGAAAGATGGGATTAAGTTGGAAAATAAACGAATATTATTAGCATCTCCTCATATGAGTGAGGAAGGATATGAACAAGAGTATGTAAAAGAAGCATTTGATACAAATTGGGTGGCTCCTTTAGGTGCGAATGTGAATGGATTTGAGAAAGAATTAGCAGAATACGTGGGAGCTAGTCATGCTGCCGCATTATCTTCTGGAACAGCAGCTATACATTTAGCTTTGAAAGCGGCTGGGGTCGGTAAAGATGACATAGTGATTTGTCAGTCCTTGACGTTCTCAGCTACTGCTAATCCAATTCTCTATCAGGGAGCTATACCTGTATTTGTTGATAGTGATTACGAAACTTGGAACATGAAACCTGAACATTTGCGAACAGCGCTAGAAAAATATCCTAACACAAAGGCTGTATTAGTAGTACATTTGTACGGTTTATCAGCTAACTTAGACGAAATTACTAAAATATGCAAAGAATATGATGTTACTCTAATTGAAGATGCTGCAGAATCATTAGGAACAACATATAAAGGAAAATATACTGGTACATTCGGCGACTATGGAATTTATTCTTTTAATGGAAATAAGATAATCACAACTTCAGGTGGCGGGATGCTTGTGTCTAATGAAAAAGAAAAGGTGGAAAAAGTGAGATTTTGGGCTACACAATCTCGTGAGAAGGCACGCCATTATCAACATAATGAAATTGGCTATAATTATCGAATGAGCAATATCGTTGCAGGTATCGGTCGAGGACAATTGAAAGTTTTAAATGAAAGAATTGAGAAAAAACGATATATTCATAATTTTTATAAAAAAGAATTGTCTAAATTGTCAAATATACAATTCATGCCAGAAAATAATTGGAATGAACCGAACTATTGGTTAAGCGTCATAACAATAAAGGGGATAAATACGAATCATCTTATTGATGAGTTAGATAAAAATAACATAGAAGCCCGCCCAGTATGGAAACCTATGCATTTACAACCTGTTTTCAAAAATTATGATTATATTGGCGATGATGTAGCAGAAACTTTATTTGACTTAGGAGTATGTTTACCATCAGATACAAAGATGACAGATGAAGATTTAAAATATGTAGTATCTACGATTAAAAGAGTGATCAATGATGCGTAAAAAAACTTTCTATCAGCTTTTTGGGAAAAGAATTTTAGATATCCTATTGTCAGGCATTGCTCTCATCGTTTTATCGCCGATAATCTTAATTGTAGGTTTTTTAGTAAGAATTAAACTTGGTTCTCCAATTATCTTCAAACAAGAACGACCAGGAAAAAGTGAAAAAATTTTTTCCATGTATAAATTTCGTACAATGACTGACGAAAGAGACCACAATGGAGAATATTTACCTGATGAAATTCGACTAACTAAATTTGGGAAAATGCTTAGAGCAACAAGTCTGGATGAGCTACCCGAACTTTGGAATATTTTGAAAGGTGATATGTCGATCGTAGGACCTCGTCCATTATTAGTGGAGTATTTGCCACTATATAGTGAGAAGCAACGGAAAAGACACAACGTAAGACCAGGATTAACTGGACTAGCTCAGGTCAATGGAAGAAATGCGATTAGTTGGAAAGCGAAGTTTGAATACGATTATTTATATATAGAAGATTATTCTTTTACAAAAGACATCAACATAATTTGGCATACTATAAAAAAGGTGTTGAAGCACGATGGAATAACATCTAATTCCAGTGTAACAAATGAAAAGTTTACTGGTAATGAAGAATAAAGTGAGGGAACTATGAGAGTTTTATTTTATCTATTTTTAATATTAATTATTTATACAATGGTGGGCTATCCTATATTACTTGAGCTCTTGAATAAATTTATTCATAAAAAGCAAATCAAATTTGTTAAGAGTTACCGTCCAAGTGTGTCTGTAATAGTTCCAGCACATAATGAAGATTCTATTATTGAAAAAAAAATATTGAATTTGATGAGTTTAGACTATGAGAAGGATAAATTAGAAATTATTATCGCTTCTGATAATAGCACAGATGAAACGAATGAAATAGTCAAACGATATGTAGCTGAATTCCCGAAAATAGTTAAACTACATGTTGTTAAAGAACGAAAAGGAAAAACAAATGCACAGGACGAAGCAGTAGAAGTAGCCTGTGGTGAGATCATAGTTTTTACCGATGCTAATTCTATGTTAGAAAAAAAATCAGTAAAAGAACTTGTTTTATCATTATCAAACTTAGAAATAGGTTATGTAGCAGGAAAATTAGTTTATACTAATAACAAAATAAATTCAACAAGTGAGTCAGAGTCCACCTATTGGGATCTTGATCTTAGAATGCGTAAAATAGAATCAGATTTAGCTTCTATAACAGCTGGTAATGGGAGTATATATGCTGTTAGAAAAAATGATTATATAAAAATTAATCCAATTTATAGTCATGACAGTATATATCCACCAAAATTTGTTAATTTAGGGAAAAAAGCTATTTACAATGAAAAAGCAATAGCATTTGAAAAAGCAGGAGAAACGGATAATGATGAATTTAAGAGAAAAATTCGAATGTCTCGTAAAATAATAATGATTAATTTTGTTGATTTTAGTAAATATAATTTTTTTAAGCATGGGTTATTTACTCTTTTTTATTTCTCACATAGAACACTTAGAAATAATCTATATCTAATGCATATAATTGTCTTTATAACAAACTTGATTTTAGCGTTTATCGATTCTAACTCAATATATGTTTTTTTGTTTATTGTACAGTTAATGATATATCTACTAGCATTAGTTGCTCGAAATTTAAATAATAAATATTTAAAATTTATTTCTTACTATGTAATGACAATATTAGCTCAACTAATTGGTGCTTATAGAGAGAGTACTGGAAAATCTAAACCATTTTGGGAAAAAGCAGAAAGTACGAGGTAGATTAATCATATGGAAGTTCTAGTGTCAAGTATGAATAAAGATATGTCTTTATTCAAAAAAATGAATATTCAAACAAATGCAATTATCATTAATCAAACTCCAGATGTATCAGGAAATTTTTCATATAAACAACAAATATTCGATGACAAAACTTGGAAATTCTATTCTATGTCTGAAAAAGGTGTAGGACGCAGTCGTAATAATGCTTTGATGAGGGCTTCTGACGATATCGTTATAATGGCTGACGAAGATGAAGTTTTTGTAGAGGGTTATGAAAAAATCATTAATGATGCTTACTCGAAATATCCAGATGCAGATATGATTATATTTAATGTCAGAGTTCATCAAGGAAATAAAATCCGAGAAACTACAAAAAAAGAAGGAAAAGTAAAGTTTTATAATTCACTGAAATATGGAACTGTCACTTTTACATTTAAAAGAAATGGCATACTAAAAAAGAACCTATCTTTCTCACTATTATTTGGTGGAGGAACACAATACGGTTCTGGAGAAGACACATTATTTTTATGGAGTGCTCTAAAAACTAAATTAAAAATTTATTCAATCCCTATAACAATTTCTGATGTTTATAATGACACGTCTTCGTGGTTTGAGGGATTCAATAAAAAATATTATGTAGATAAAGGAGCATTATACCAAGCTCTTGGTGGAAATTTATCTTTTTTCCTTATTTTACAATTTTGGCTGAGAAGATACGATAGTAGTAATAACGTAAAGAGAATAGAAGCATTAAAATATATGTTGCAAGGAGCGAAAAACTTTAAAGAGTAAAGGAGGTAAGAGCTAGTGAATTATCCTAATGTGACCATAGATAAATCCATAAAAAGGGATATACCCGTGCTGAATAAATTTTCTGAAACTATGGCCCATCTTTCTATACATTTATTATGTCTTTCATTTTTTCTAAATGATTTGATGCTTTCGCCTACATTTGGAGGAACTTTCTCAGATATTTTTTTGATCTTGGGATTGATTTGCTCAAGCGTATTTTTCCATAAAATTAAAATTTCTCAAATATTTATTTTTATTTTATGTATTTCAATTGTTATTACTAACATATTTTATGGAATAAATATATCTACTACTAATTATGATTTAAATAGTTCCTTGATTTATTTGATAAAAATACCTGTCTTTTTACTTTTTACATTTAATGTGTATAATTTTGTAACCGAATTTAATTTACAAAAAAAAGCAATTGAGATATTTATTAACTATACATTGTTAATGTGTATTATCTCTCTCTATATATACGTAGCTCAATTAATTGGGTTGCCTTATAGGGCTCTCTGGTATTTTTCTAGACAGGATGCTGAAAGTTATACTTATCGTGGAAGTTCAATTATAAGATTGCGTGGATTATCAAATGAGCCTCAAGGTTTAGGGATGATGTTGACGGTTTCATTAGCTCTTTCATATTTTAATCAGGTAGGCTTTAGAATTAGTAATAAAAAAAATTGGTTTATAATTTTTTGTTCCTTACTTACGTTTTCATTCTCTACGATACTAACTGTAGCAATTCTTCCCATAATACAAATGATAAAATCAAAATCATTTAAGAAATTATTCAATAGAAAAATTATTTTATTTTTTATTGGTATTGTTGTGTTAATTTTAATATTCAGAGAAGAGTTAACTCAAACGATAATTATTAGATTTAATGAAATTATAAATGGTAACGATGGTTCTGGAACGGCTAGGATAGTGGGTAGTTGGCAATATGTTTCTGATTATATTGGAGGGATTGGTATTGGCAATTCCCCACCTATTTTTAATATATTTGCATATCTATTAACAGAATTAGGACTGATTCCACTTATTCTTTTTTGTTTGTTGATCTTTTATATGGGGAAGACAAACTTTTGGTTAGCCTGTATGCTTACAATCTTTTCATTTCAAAGAGGGGGCTATCTTTCAGCAGGGTATTGGTGTACTATCTTACTGCTCTTTATTGCTAGGAAAAATGTAAATAAACAATTAAAATAGATGGTTATATAAATTTTTCATGTATAAGAATTTAATAACGTTGTTGTATAATAATTAACCTAAAAAATCGTTACTATTAATAATTCAAAAATAGTTATCTTGAAGATAAGCCACTCAAAATAAATTTAAGGTAAGTATTTTCATCAAACGAAAGAATGATAAAAACTTAAGTAAGTTCATTTTTGAACAGTGCTTTTTGTAATAGTTGAATTATTTCTTAGGATTCTTAGAAGAATTAAAATTAAGAAAGTACAAATATTTTTTTGAATGCTAAAAAATAAATAAAGTCTTTTCAAAACATAAAGCAAAGTATTGTAATAATTCTGTATTAAAAATAAAAGGAATGATTATTAACTATGATATTTGTAGCAAATTGGGATAAAAATAAAAAAAAAACTTGGTCAGGGACGACATATTCTTTAAAGGAATCGTTAGAAAAAACTAACCAAATTAAAAATATCGAAGTACATCAAAGTTCAAAGTTAAATAAAATTATATTTGGAGCTTATTCTTTTATTAAATATGGAGAATTTGAGAAAAATATGAATTTTAACTGGCCTTTTTTAAATAAGGTCTCCAAAAATATAAATAGAGAAATAAAAGATAATAAAGCAGAGGAATTTATTTTGCAAATTGGTGATCTAGCAGAAATTGAAGATTCTTACATTTATCAAGACTTATCTGTAGGATTTTTACTTCATGTTAGAAAAAATGATCCTGAAGCTTTTAAATATAGTAAATTTCAAGATATCCCAATTGCTAAATTAGAAAAAAGAGATCAAATACAAAAAAAAAGGTATGAAAAAGCTAAAGGAATCTTAACAATGTCTAAAACACTTGAAGATTTTTTGGTTAACGTAGAACAAATTCCTGCTGAAAAAGTTTTTCATGTTGGAGGGGGAATTAATTTACCTTTGCCTCTAACTGTCAGAAAAAAGAATAGACGTAGAATTTTATTCGTTGGTCGTGATTTTGAGAGAAAAGGCGGACCAGTCTTAATCCAAGCCTTTAAAAAATTAAAAAATGATATATTTGATGAACTAGAACTTTATATAGCAGGACCTAAACATTTAAATGGTTATGAATTGGATTCAAATATCATTTTTTTAGGAGATTTAAGTCAAGAAGATTTAAAATACTATTTTGAAATATGCGATATATTTTGTATGCCTTCAAAGTTTGAAGCGTATGGTTTAGTTTTTATAGAAGCATTAAGCTTTGGCTTGCCTTGTATCGGTACGAATAAATTTGAAATGAGACATTTTATTCAAAATGGAGAAAATGGATATTTACTGGAAGAAACTGACTCAGCTGAAGAATTGTCAAATAAAATTCAACAATTGCTAACAAATGAAGAAATTTTTTCTAAGGTTAGACAAGAAGCCGTAAAATATCATGAAGAATATTCATGGGAAAATGTTTCAAAAAAAATTAATCAAATTAGTATGTTTAATAATAAACCATAATTTTTATTTTTAAGCTCATATTTCTAAAATTTTAAAAATATGAGCTTAACGGTTCATAGGGATTCCAATAAAACTAAAAAACCCTAAATATAAAATATAAGGTGGATTTCCCTTGAATATAATGATTATTTTGAACTACAATGATTGGTTGATGACCAAAGAATATGTAAAGAATATAGAGAAGTACAAAATTTTAGATAAGATTATTATCGTCGATAATAAGTCTACTGATAATTCGTATGAATTTTTGACTAGCATGTCTAATGATAGAATAGAGGTTCTTTCAACTCAAGAAAATAGAGGGTATGCAGCAGGAAATAACTTTGGATTGAATTATGCTTTAAAAAATTACGAGGTTAATAATTTTATTATAAGTAATCCAGATATAGAAGTTGATGAGAATACAATTAGGAAGATTTGTGAGTGTTTAGATACTAACAAATTTGTTGCTGTAAGTGGATTGATAAAGAATAAAAGTGGGGAAATTGCTAAAAATTTTGCATGGAGGCTTCCAAAATACTACCATATATTATCTGAAACTTTCGCTTTTTCAACATTTCTTATGAATAAATTGAATCTCTCAAGATTTTACGATTCAGATTTTAATTCAGATATCAAAGAAGTTGACGTAATCTCAGGGTGTTTTTTTGGGATTAAGGCTTCTGTTTTTCAAAGTATCGGATTGTTTGATGAAAGAACTTTTTTATATGGTGAGGAGAATAATCTTTTTTTTAAACTTAAAAAAAGGGACTATAAAGCTGCTATTATAGTTAAACAGCAAGTAACACACTTTGGTGGGAATACTGTTAAAAAAAATATAAAGAGCTTTTTTAAACGACAAAAAATTATTAAATATTCTGAAATAGTCTATTTAAAAGAATATCTGGGAATAAGTGTTTGGAAACTAAGCGTTTATAAAGTTCTTTTTTCAATGGGTACTTTAGAAAAGTATATCATATTCAAACTAACTAATAGAATTTAGATGATAATAGTAAATAACTAAACTACTATTAATAGGAGTGAACATTTATGAAAATTTCGGTTTTTGGACTAGGTTATGTTGGTTTAGCAAATGCACTTTTAATGAGTCAAAAAGAAGAAGTAAAAGCATATGATATCGTTGAGGAAAAGATCGATATGCTAAGAAACAGACAATCACCTTTAGAGGATAAAGAAGTTCACGAGTTTCTCGAACGGGATGATTTAAATGTGAAATTTACTAAAGATTTTGAGGAAGCTGTACTTTTTGGTGATTACTTGATCATCGCTACACCAACAGATTACGATGAAAAGAAAAATTACTTTAATACTTCCACAGTTGAAGATGTTATTGAAAAAGCCCTGATCATTCGACCAGATGCAACTTTTATTATTAAATCCACTGTTCCTGTGGGATATACATTAGAATTAAAAGCAAAATTTAAAACAGAGAACATTATTTTCTCTCCAGAGTTTTTAAGAGAAGGGAAGGCATTGTATGATAACTTGCATCCTTCTCGAATTGTTGTAGGAGAGTGTTCTGATAGAGGGCAAGAAATAGCGGATATGTTTGAACGGAACGCTTTAGATAAAGATGTGCCAGTTCTTTTGACACATCCTACTGAAGCTGAAGCAATCAAATTGTTTTCAAACACTTATCTTGCTTTACGCGTAGCATATTTTAATGAGTTAGATACTTATGCCGAGTCTCGAGGATTGAACACAAAACAAATCATTGAGGGTGTAGGGTTAGATCCTCGAATTGGCTCTCACTACAATAATCCCTCATTTGGTTACGGAGGATATTGTTTACCTAAAGATACAAAGCAGTTAAGAGCAAACTATGAAAATGTTCCAAGCAATATCATCAGTGCAATTGTAGATGCAAATAGCACAAGAAAAGATTTTATTGCAGACCAAATTTTAGGGAAAAAACCTAAAACTGTAGGAATCTATCGTTTAACAATGAAGGCAAATTCTGACAACTTTCGGTATTCATCTATCCAAGGTGTAATGAAACGTATCAAAGCAAAAGGGATCGAAGTCGTAGTTTATGAACCAACACTAGATGAAGAAGCATTCTATCATTCACGGGTGATCAAAGATTTTGACGAGTTCAAGAATATGTCAGATGTAATTGTATCAAATCGTATGGAGCTAGCTTTAGCTGAAGTAAAAGAAAAAGTTTATACAAGAGATATTTTTAGACGGGATTGAGTAAAAGACATAGTTACTATAGATGGATAAACAAATAACCCTCGCCTCTCTGTCAATCGATAGAGAGGCGAGGGTTATTTGTTTATCCATCTACTTCCGCTTCTGTTGCTTTCCTGCGTTGCGGCCTTTGTTGTTTGTACTGTTTTTTGGTTGTTTGATTTGTTTTGTTGCTTGTTTGTTATTAGCTGGCTTTGCTGATTCTGTCACGTCTTTTCTTGGAGTGACGACTTGTTTTGGCGGGTTTTGTTTCAACTCTTCTGCCACTTGTGCTTTCAAACGTGGTTTCATCATAACGTTTGTGATGAATGTTTGCAGACAGCTGAACACACCACCGACTACCCAGTAAAGTGTAACACCGGCTGGCGCACTGATCGACATGAAGACGATCATAGCAGGAGAGACGATCAGCATCGTACGCATCGTCTTTTTCTGTTCTTCAGGAATACCGATTGTTGAAATATATCCTTGAAGCAGATAAGCGACCCCTGCAATGGCAACAAGCACCATACTTGGTGAGCCTAGATCGATGCCGTAAAAAGATGATTCACGGATACCTTCTGTGTAGCGAGCCGTAAAATACAAGGCAGAGAAGATCGGCATTTGGATCAATAGAGGCAGACAGCCGATTCCGCCGGTCATACTCAATCCGTTTTCGCGATATACTTGCTGCATTTCTGCTT
Organism: Enterococcus sp. E4-223; assembly: GCF_035727065.1. NCBI lineage: Bacteria > Bacillati > Bacillota > Bacilli > Lactobacillales > Enterococcaceae > Enterococcus > Enterococcus sp. E4-223. The sequence continues at coordinate 201,735 of NZ_JAPMLH010000002.1, forward strand.
GTGCTGCCATTTGTTCTTCACGTGTTGTTGCAGCTTTTAGCTTTTGTTGTGCTGCTTCAACTTGTGGTTTTAACGCTTGCATTTTTTCAGATTGGATCATTGTTTTTTTCGATTGACTGATACCTAGTGGCAAGATGATGATACGAACGATCACAGTCATTGCAATAACTGCCCAGCCGTAAGACCAATTGAAATTCTCAACTAGATATGTAATCGCTTGGCCCATAGGATGGACGAGTACTCGATAAACGATTCCTGAAGTGTCAGGGTTTCCGTTTGAATCCATCCGCACACAGCCAGATAAAAAGAGCAGGATACTGACAAGTCCGGATCCCAATAACCAGTTTTTCCATTTATTCATAGAATACTTCCTCTTCTATAATTTTTACACAAACTTAACTATACTAAAAAAGCGCATGGAATTCAATCAACTTCATAGAAATTTCATATAAATATTCTTTCTTTTTCGTAGCGAAAAATTTTGAAAAAAGACAAAAAATCAAGAAAGAAATACTTAGAAAGAAAAGAGTGATTCCAAGTGTTTCTTTCTTATTTAAAAAACTAAAAACTTTTTTGTTCTGTCTGGAAAATATGGGTTAAGCAAATTTATTGCAAGTTATAGATCAGCTTTTTTACTACCTGTCTTTAATACTTGAGGCAAAGTGCCTCAAAAACAACCTTATCGACGGTGCTCAAAAGTCAATTTCTTGGTATTAAGTCAAATTTATGCAAAAATGTGGAAAGCCATTTTCACAAAATTTTCCTTAATACTCAAAACTAAGCGACCTTTTCACAACCTTATCCCACCACATCAAATTTCTTTCGTTCCTCAATCATCGGATCTTCTTGGACATCCACATACTGCACTCGTCCACTTGGGCTCGGAGACTTCTTGACTTCTTCGATAAATTTTTGGATGATGTCGTCATTTCCGATTGCTTCGATTGTGACTGAGCCGTCGTCTTCGTTTTTTACCGTTCCGGTCACGCCTAACTGATCAGCAACCATCTTGGTCATATAGCGAAATCCCACGCCCTGGACACGTCCTTGGACATTCATTTTAACTTTGCGCATGTTCGTCACCTTTCTTTCCTGTTTTATAAATCAATGATACCGATTTTTTTAGGATGAAACAAGCTCAAGCACCTATTCCATGATATAATCAGGTGAGGTGAAGGAATGTGAAAGAGATCCAATCAGCAAAAAATCCAAGAATCAAAGAATTAAAAAAACTACATAAAAAGAAATACAGAGAAGAAAAGGCAGAATATCTTTTGGAAGGGTTCCATCTGATCGAAGAAGCTGCGTCGTCTGATGCAGAAATAAAAGAACTTTTTGTGACACAGAGAGGTATGAAAGAATGGGGAGACTGGCTGGCTGTAAACAAAGAGATTTCTACTTTTCTAGTTTCAGATGAGGTCATGACCGCTATGTCAGATCTACCTACACCGCAAGGGATCTTAGCAGTGATGACGTTAACATCTGAAGATACGCCAGATTTTTCAGGAGGCTGGCTTTTACTAGATAATGTACAGGATCCTGGAAATGTGGGAACGATGATCCGTACGGCAGATGCGTTTGGTATGGCTGGTGTTTTATTAGGTAAAGGAACGGCAGATATTTATAGTACAAAGGTGCTGCGAAGCATGCAGGGAAGCAATTATCATTTGCCTGTGTTACAAAAAGATTTGTCAGAAGTGATCCCTGTAATGAAAGGCAAAGGGTTTACGGTGTACGGTACAGAATTAAATGAAGAAGCACATGCATTAGACAAAGTAGAAAAAACAGAGGATTTCGCTATAATCATGGGAAACGAAGGTCAGGGAGTAAGTCAGGAAATCTTGTCTTTGACTGATCAGAACGTATATATCCCAATGAAAGGAAATGCGGAATCATTGAATGTCGGAGTCGCAGCAGGGATCGTTCTTTATCATTTTTCTTTATGATTAAGGAACTATTAAGCTTTAGCTATTTTATCTAGAGCGACTAGAATAATCCGAACACTGGTGGTATACTTAGATCAATTTCAGAAGAAAATGAAATTCAAAAAGGTGGCAGATCGATAATTATGACAGAAAAATGGCGTGAAGACGAAGAATATATGTCTTATGTACAAGATCTTTTAGAAACAGAAGCAGTGAAAAAATTAGCGAATTACACACAGCATGTTCATTCCACTCGTTTGGAGCATTCCATCAGTGTTTCTTACTATAGTTATCTGCTCGCAAAAAAATGGGGTGGCAATGCTAAAGCAACAGCGCGTGCTGGACTTTTGCATGATCTGTTCTACTATGATTGGCGTACGACGAAATTTGACGAGGGGACACATGCGTATATCCATCCAAGAATTGCTGTAAAGAATGCAGAAAAAATCACCGATTTGTCGGATCTTGAGCGAGATATCATTTTGAAGCACATGTGGGGTGCAACGATAGCACCGCCTAAGTACAAAGAAGGATATATCGTGACATTCGTGGACAAATACTGCGCAGTCAAAGAAGCGGCTCAGCCCATGTCTGCAAGTATGCGTAAGAGATGGCAACGTTACTTTGGGAAAGAATCCTCGATTTAACAGGTAAAACCAATAATAGACCATATTGAGGTTGTGACAGAAGTGGTCAGCTTCAAGAAATAAGAAGGAATTTACGAAAATTGCTTCTCAAATTTTTGTGAAGTTTCGGCTTATTACCGCAGATGCAAGCTTTTGAACACCATTTATTCGAAACAAGGGACTTTGACACGACTTTTGTCACAGTCCTTTTTTCTGTTTGTAGTTGACTATCTGTTCAAGATACGGTTTACTTTTATTTATCGAATGAATCATGTACATAGAAGAATAAGCATTAAAGGGGGTGATGATAAGATGCAAAACGTATCTTATTTAAAAGAGTCCGGGATCTTCAGGTAACACATACTTTGCAGAAGATCACTTTTTTCTACAAAGTATGCACTTTGGTTAGAAGAAAGGACTTTAAAATCATGGAACAAACAATAAAACCATACCAATATTTTTTTATAAAAAGAGAAGTAGAACAGTTATTAAATGCGTACTCATCTGTCAATGATCCAAAAACGGTACAAACAGTTCAGACACTAGCAGCTGAAAAGATTCGAGACATATTAGATCACGAACTGCCAGAAATCGATACATTTTTAACGACAGTTTTAGACGTAAAACTGACAAAAGCGCAAGCAGAAAGAGCATTGGAGGAGCTGAAGCAAATCGTTCAGCCGTTTATGCAGCCTAGCAAACCACAAATCGAGAAATTATTCCGAAAAGTGAAAAAACTCAAACAACCAGCTTGGAATGAAATCGACTTGCAAGAACATACGTACATCGGCTGGAATGATCCAGGTACGCAGAAAAAATTCATGGTCTATTACGAAGATGAAAAATTAAAAGGGATTAGCGGTACTTTATCACCAACGATAAATAAGGGAATCTGTGCAATCTGTCAGAAAACATCGAATGTGTCGCTTTTTCTTTCTACAACGAAAGCAGGTTCTGATGGCACGTATACGAAAAAGGGGAATTATATTTGTCATGATAGTGACCAATGTAATCAACAGTTAACGAAATTGGCTCCTTTCTATGAATTTGCTGAACGTGTAAAGAAAGAACGATAATTTTATTGTTTTTTACAGAAAAATATGCTATCTTTTAATGGAAGTGAATAGGTGATGGTGTTCGCCTTTAAATGCTAACGAAAGATAGCTAATGACGCCTACTAAAGTCTGGGGACAGCCCCTTTCTTTAGTAGGCGTTTTTTTATTGAGGAGGAATTTTTTATGGAAAAACAATTACCGAGTCCAATGCGCATTTTAGTGTACATGCTGAAGTGGCTGGTGATCACAGCGATTCTCGGTATATTCATGGGGAGCTTGTCTGCTTTTTTCTTAAATAGCCTGACAGTTGTGACAGATATCCGACTATCACATCCTTGGCTCCTTTATCTACTACCAGTTAGTGGTGCGCTTTTTGCTTATCTCTATGCGTATCACGGCGGTCTTTCTAGTCGTGGAAACAACTTAGTGATCGATCAAGGAAATGGTGGAGAAGAAAAAATCCCGTTGCGGCTTATTCCACTTACACTGTTTGGAACCATAACTACCCATTTATTTGGGGGGTCTGTTGGCCGTGAAGGAACAGCAGTCCAAATGGGGGGATCGTTAGCAGATAATACAGCACGTTTGTTCCGATTGGATAAAGCAGAACGGGAAATCTTGATTATCAGTGGAATCAGTGCGGGTTTTAGTTCTGTATTTGGCACACCTTTAGCTGGAACATTATTTGGATTAGAAGTGTTGGCAATCGGGAAAGTCCGAACAGAAGCGATCTTCCCTAGCTTCTTTGCTGCACTGTTTGCAAATTTCATGACAGAAAGCTATGGTGTTTCTCATCTACATTACCAAATGGGTGTGATTCCTGAATGGAGTATGTTGCTGTTCTTCAAAGTTTTTGTTGCTGGGATTGCTTTTGGTTTGATTGGTTGGGTATTCAGCCGTTCGATCGTCTTTTTAAAAGCGCGATATGCACAATGGATTCCTCATCCTGTTTGGCGAAATACGATAGGTGGAGCTGTAGTTGTGGCAGCAGCATTGATTTTGCAAACACAACGTTATCTCGGATTGAGTCTTCCGTTACTTCAAGAATCATTTAATGGACAGGCACATGTCTATGATTTTATTGGGAAGTTATTCTTCACAGTTTTGTCTTTAGGCGCGGGATATCAAGGGGGAGAAGTGACACCATTGTTTGAAATTGGTGCAACGCTTGGTGCAGCACTAGCGCCTTTGCTCCATGTTTCTGTTCCTTTTCTTGCAGGATTGGGCTTTATCGGAGTATTTTCTGGTGCGACAAATACACCGATTGCCTGCTTTGTGATGGGGATCGAATTGTTCGGTTCACAAGCGGCAGTATACTTCTTTATGATCTGCTTGATCAGCTTTATGTGTTCAGGCAACAGCGGTATTTATTCTGCTCAGCAAGTAGCGGTCAAAAAAGGGATACTCTTTTTGCCAATAGTTAAGAGAATGAAAGAAAAAAACAAGGTGTGACATATGTTTTGTCACACCTTGTTTTTTTAGAAAAGTAAAGTAATCAGCGATAAGAATGCGGAGCCTGCGAAAAGCAATCCGCAAATGATCATATGTCTTTTTTTGTTCATCATCAAGATGGCGATGTATTCTCTCAAAAACGCATTAGGCAAGTAGTAGAAAGCTGTTTTTGCACCAATACCATTTGCTTTCAATTTGGCTTGCCGCGCATAAAGACCGGCTCTAAAAATGTGGTAATTGTTGGAACTGAAGATCGCGCGGTATGGCCCTTTCATTTGCTGATCCATGATTTCCTTTGAATAGAGCATGTTCTCCAAAGTGGTTGTCGAATTGGTTTCGACAAGAATGTCTCTTTCAGGGATTCCTTGTTCCATGGCATATTGTTTCATCGCAATGGCCTCTGGTAATTTTTCGTCTGCTCCTTGCCCACCAGACATCAATAAGATGGGCGGATTTAATGTAGCACGGCTTTGAGCCCGATAAAAAGCAATTGCCTTATTGATTCGCTTGGCTAGAAGAGGAGAAACTGTTTCTCCATTGATCAACCCAGCGCCTAACACAACGATGAAGTCTTGATTGTATCGAGGCCGGTTGAACTGATACAAGAATGAGACAGTCAAAAAGTTGTAGAATACGATAAATAGATAGATCAAGATCAGGGGAACGCAGAAAAACAAAGCATTTATCCATTGCGGCAAATATTTTAACAAGAAAAAGTCAAAAACAAGAAACAGTGTAAGAAAAATGGCTAGTATCAACGTTAAAAGATTAGCTAATGAATGCGATTCTCTACGTAAAACTGTGACCCCGTTCCAAAAAAGTAAAACAATCAATCCATAAATACCAAATAAAAGGACAAGTAGCAATGGAATCGTGATCAAGGCGATCAGTCCGCCAAGGAAAATATTTTGCGTTTCATACAGCAAGACAAACAAGTAGATGCCGAAACTGATGAGGAAAACATTGAATAAAAGACCATTCAGCAGCCTTCGTTTTTCTGTGAAATAAGAAAAAGCAAAGATACTAAAGAACAACAATGGAATCAAAAAATAAAAGGTCGAATAAAAAATTTCCAACACGACAAAATAAGTTAAGATTACCGTAAATGTCCACGTACTGCCGTAAAAGAACAAGGAAGGATCCTTCTTCTGTTTTCGCCAATAAACGATAGAGAATACCCCAATAAGATAGAGAACTAAAAAGATCAGATCTCTGGTTAGATTCATAAATTCAACTCCTTTTTCTTATACAGTATAACGAAAATAGATGAAAAAAGCTGTTATTTAAACTAGAAAAAGCAAAAAAACATCTTTCCGATGGAAAGATGCTTTTCTTATTGTTCAATTAAAACAAGTTGCCGAAAAATTCTGCGACGCGTCGCCAGCCAATCACGAACATATTCGCTTTTTCCACTGTTTTATCCGTAATGATCTCTGTCGATGGCGCATTGTTGTCTTCTAAATAGCCTAATTTATCGTCTGCCAAGGTGATCGTAGCGGTACCGATTTTTGTACCTTTATCCATAGGTGCTTGGATCTCGTTGTCAGTGACTTGCTTCTTGTCAAGTGTTGGCGTGATCGTTAATTTGCCAGTATCCATATCGTTTCGTACCCATACTTTTACAGGGCTTTTAAGCACAACAGGAACTGTTGATTCTTTTCCGTCTTTTACATCAATGGTTTTTAGGCTAGGAATACTTGCGTTAGCTTTTCCGAGCTCTTTTTCTGACCAATTGTCATAGCAGTAGTCCATCAAACGGTCTGTTTCATTGAAGCGGGCACTCGGGTTTTCCGCATGGCCGTCCGCATTCAATACGACAGTGATGATCCGTTGATCGTTTTTAGTGATCGTACCAACGAAACAAGCACCTGCAAGCTCAGTCGTACCAGTTTTTAATCCGTCCACGCCTTCCTTGTAATTAACGAATCCTGGGAGCATCCAGTTCCAGTTGACCATTTCCACTGGTGATTGCGTGTTTTCGCCAAACATTTGGGTCGTAGTACTTGATACATCCAGTATTTCTGGGAAATCCAAGATCAAATGGCGGGCAACGATGGCCACATCTTGAGCAGACATTTGATTTTCGTCGTTTTCTCCAGTGCCTTCTGGTCGGTTTTCGCCAAGATAAGAGTTATTCAGTCCTGATGCATTAACGATCGTTGCATCTTTGATTCCCCAATCTTTCAATTGTTCTTTCATTCGTTCAGTGAATTTAGCTTCGCTGCCAGAGATTTTTTCTGCCAAGGCCACCATTGAAGCATTGGCTGACTGGATGATTGCAGAGTCGAATAATTCTTTGACAGTGTAGGTGTTTTCTTTATGCAAAGGAACATTCGATAAATCTGGGGTGATACTCAAATTTTCTGCATAATCTGAAATCGAAACTTTATCATCCCATGATAGTTTTCCTTCTTTTACTTGATCAAGAACGATGTAAAGACCGATGATTTTTGTGATTGAAGCGATCCCCATGGTTTTTTCTCCATCTTGATCATAAAGAATCTTACCGCTTTGCGCATCTACAGCAAAAGCTGCTTTTGCATTTACTTTGAACGTATCTTCAGCTTGCACAGCAACAGCTGGTAGAAAAGAAGCAAGGCAAAGAATGAGACTAGCCAATAATAGGACTAGACGTGTTTTTTTTATGGACATATCCGATCTCCTTGTAATTAATTTGTTTCGCTACAAATTAAAATTTTATCAGAGAGGGGAGAGAGTTTCAATGTTTCTGAAAAAACTTTAGGATAAGAACGCACGTTATGGAAGGTTAGCGGTCGTTTTTACGTACTTTTACAGGAATAGGCTGTGTTTCCGCATCTAATAAGCGGGAAGCGCTGAAAGCAAATAAACTGATAATACTTAATAAACTGAAAATCATAATCAAATGCATAAGATCCACCTCTTTTATTCTTTTTCTTAGTTTATCAGCATTTCATGAAGAATAGTTGAAGACTGGGGCTAAATAATTGAGGAAATTATGAAGATAACTTAAAAAAATAGCTAAATTTAAAACCGTAGAAACCGTTTTATTTTTTTAGATACGTTTTATTGTATGGAAAAATAGTGTTGTGGTAGACTTTAGATAGAAACAAAGGAATGATTTTTTTAGGAGGGGTACGTTTATGGCAAAAAAGGATAAAGAATTATTGTCACAATTGACTTCAGAAGGCGCTAAAGGACCATTCGTCACGATCATGCTGAATACGCATGTCGCCCATCAAGATGTGGAAAAAGATCAGATCAAATTCAAAAATTTTGCGAAAGAAGCAAAGAAACGTTTTGAGAAAAAATATTCCGAACATGACTGGTCCCCGTTCCAAGAAAAAATTGAAAATTTGTTAGGAGATCCTTCGTTTTGGCGTAGTGCAACTACGAGTGTAGCGGTCATTATAACTGCTGACCAAACCTATATCCATCGTTTGAGTATCCCGGTAGACGATCAATACTATGTAAGTGATCTTCCTTATTTACTGGCTATTATCAAAAATGGGCAGTTCAACTATTCTTATTATTTATTGGGATTGAACCGCGACTCCATGAAATTGTATGAAGTCAGCAACAAACAAGTAAAAGAAGTATCTCTACCAGAAGGGGCACCGGTTGATGTCGTTACTGCATTGGGATCTGAACTGACAGGTGGCGGTTTGAACTTCTCTTCTAATGGAGGAGGCGGAGCCCGAGATGGAGTAACTTTCCATGGCGTAAATCCAAAAGATGAAGAAGTAGAGATCGATTGGGTCAACTATTACCAAGCAGTTGATACGTACTTGAAGGATTCTTTCGAAAATCCAGAACAATGGCCGATTTATTTATTTGCTCTACCAGAAAATCAGACGATGTTCAAAAAAATTGCTAAAAATCCCTATTATTGTGCAGACGTTGCGATTTCTGCTTCTCCTGCGCAGCTATCCTTTAGAGATATCGAAGAAGGGGCGAAGAAGCTGTCAAGTGAACTCGCAGCTCAAGAATCAAAAGAATACAATAAACTCTTAGATAAGAAATTCATCGATCAGTTAGTTGATATCGTTCCAGCTGCGAAAGAAGGAAAAGTGTCACATTTATTTATCGCTACGTCAAACTTAGCTGATGGTTTCGGTGAAGATCCTGAAACAGAATATGATCGGCGTCAAGTGTTGAATGCATTAGCAGATGATGTGATCATTAATGGCGGAAAAGTGTTTATTTTGGATCAAAAAGATGCGCCAGATGAAAAGAGTCTGACAGCGATTCTTCGTTATTAAAAGAGGTTGTGAAATCAGTGTTTTGACCTGAGTATTAGAGAAACAAACGGAAAAATAGTTTCACATATTTTGCCGTTTTTTGAGCTAATACCGAAGGTCAGCTGATTAAACACCGTGTATGAGAGGTTGTGAAAAAGCTGTTCTGCATCAAGTAATAAGAACAGCAAGCAAAAATAGCTCTTCATATTTTTTGTTTGGTGGGCTTATTACCGCAGATGCAAGCTTTTGAACACCGTTTAAGGAAGAGGTTGTGACGTGGTCACGACCTCTTTTTGACGATTATGATACAAAAAACATCATTTATGAACAAAATGTGAATAACGGGCGTTCTTGAGATATGATTTTAATTGGGAAAAACTTATCGATAAGGAGGTCTTTATGAAAAAAAGACTGTTATGGTGTTTGCTGTCTCTATCCCTAAGTTTAACAAGTCAGCCAGTTTTTGCTGAAGAAACACAGCGGTCTCCTATTACAGGCACACGTCTGTACAAAAATGTTTATGTACAGACACCAGATCTTGATTCTGCGATTCCTGAAACAGAAGAACGGTCTTTGCAGCCAAGATTTGGTTACTTTTGGTACTGTCCGACCTGTGATTATGAAAGTTGCTGGCATTTCTTACATTCTACAGCTGCAGCTTTTGCTTTTACTCATACTCAGAAATATGATGGACATCATCCTGTTATTTATGAGGTATAGATATGAGCAAAAAAGAAAAACTAATCTCGTTGGTCGTATTGGTTTGCCTTGTTCTTCTGGTAACTGTCATAGGCTATCAGAAATACCATGAGAACATCAGACCTACTAAAGAATCTTCCCCAGCCTCGACCGTTGAAACAGAACCGATAAGTAGTCAGAAAGAATAATTTTTTTAGTTTAAAAAAGAACATCAGAGCAAAAAAACACCAACTGAACAATATGTCGTTTATTTTAAAAAAAGTTCGGTTTTTCACTTTATGTAATCGCTGAGAAAACTTTTTTTAATAAAAAAGTCGAAAAACTCTAGCTTTTTTGTAAACGGTATGATATACTATAGGAGTAGTTTTTGTTCGGTAATCTGTGGTAGCTTGTTTCAAATAAACATCTTCCAGATATACACCATTCAAGTAATTGCAAAATATGTGTTGATACACAAGGAGGATTTTTATTATGGAAACAGGTACAGTAAAATGGTTTAACTCAGAAAAAGGATTTGGATTCATCACTGCAGAAAACGGAAACGATGTATTCGTTCATTTCTCAGCTATCCAAGGCGACGGATTCAAAACTTTAGAAGAAGGCCAAGCAGTAACTTTCGATGTTGAAGAAGGCCAACGCGGACCTCAAGCAACAAACGTTACTAAAGCTTAATTAACCTATACTAAAAAATAAACGCCCAGACATTTGCGTGTCTGGGCGTTTTTGTCTATTTTCTTTAAAAAGCGATGAGAGTATTTTTCTGCACTTTGTAGTATAATTTCAAAAGAACATTAGAGGCAGGAGAAGAGGAAGATATTTTGAAACCAAGAACTTATGCAGTCGTTGATATCGAAACGACTGGGACGAATCCAAAAGAAGATCGGATCATCCAATTTGGCTGCGTCATGATTGAATCAGGTCGGATCACTTCACGTTTTTCGATCGATATTCATCCAGGGCGGAAGATTTCAAAACAAATCCAGCATTTAACAGGGATCACGAATCAACGCGTCCAAAAAGCGCCTTATTTCGAAGATGTCGCCCAAACGATTTACAATCTTTTGGCAGACACCATATTTGTCGCGCATAATATTTATTTTGATTATAATTTTTTGAACCATGAACTCATGCGATGCGGACTTCCTAGTTTGAAGATACCAGGCATCGATACAGTAGAACTTGCACAAATTTTCTTGCCGACGGAACCAAGCTTTCGCTTAGCTGATTTGTCAGAAAGCCTTGGATTTATTCATGAGAATCCTCATCAGGCAGATAGTGATGCCGAAGTGACAGGTCAACTTCTTTTGCTGATCGAAGAACGGATGAGAAAATTGCCAATCATCACGTTAGAGCAGATTGCGCGATTAAGTAGACACACAGGTATGGATACGAGTCGTTTCATTTATCATGTGATTGAAGAAATGAAAGAAAAACCAGAGCCACTTGATCCCTCATTAGAAATCGTCGATGGGCTAGCTTTGCAGAAAAAAGAAGTGGAACTATTCACATCCGTCCATTATGGCGAGCGGACATATCCAAGAAAAAAACAAGCAAAAGAAAAAATGTTTGGTAAAACACTGATGTATCGAAAAGAACAGAACAGACTGATGAATGCGGTCTACGACCATTTCACAAAAGATGAATCAAAAGATTTGATGATCGAAGCAGCTACAGGAATGGGTAAAACAATCGGTTATCTGCTGCCATTGAGTTATTTGGCTACACCTGAAAAACCCGCTGTCATCAGTACCGTTTCGCTAGTTTTGCAGCAGCAGATCATAGAAAAAGACATTCCATTGCTGAATCAATTGCTAGATCAGCCCATACAACCTGTAATTATCAAAAGCTATCGCCACTATATCGACCTGCAGCGATTTAAAGGAACACTTGTGGAACCGCCAGAACAAAAACAATATGCTTTGTATCAAATGGCGGTCTTAGTTTGGCTGACGCAAACGAAGACCGGTGATTTGGATGAATTACATTTAACAAATTTAAACCATTCATTCTTTGCAGATATCGCGCACAGAGGCACTGGATTTTTAGCAAGAAATCAGTCATTTTACGAACAAGACTTTGTTCGTTTCTTGCAAAAGAAAATCAGGCAAAGTAATTTTTTGATTGTCAATCATGCGTTTTTAGTACAAGAAACACAGCGAAAAGAACCATTGCTTCCAGCTAGTCCATTTTTGTTGATCGATGAAGTACATCATTTGCCGGAAATCGCTGAAAAAGTAAATGACAAACGATTAAGTATTAACTATTTCCATAAACAAATCCAGCAATTAGAAGAACCAAATCAGCTGTTTGACCGAATACAAAGCTATTTACCGAAAGAACATGAAGCCTTACGCTGGTTATCGATTTATCGAGAAGAACTTTCTGCGCTATGCGAAGCACAGATTTGTATGGCAGAAGGATTAATGAGTTTAGTGAGCGGCAAGCAACCTAACGGACAGTATCCAGAAGAAGTCATGATGACAAAAGAGATGTTGGATCAGCTGCCACTGGAATCTGGGACAGCCATTGATCACCTGCAGCTTTTTTATCAGGAGATCCAGCAGCTACAGTCACAAATGCGTCTGACTTTTGAGATTATCCAAGAAAGCTGGACAAACCAGATGCGGATCGATTTAGCAAGTTTATATAGCTTATTTGATCAATTAGACAAGCAGTACTTGCTGATGGATCAATGGCTGGAAGACTGGCGAGATCATTTGATCCATTGGTTCGTTCCTGGGAACACAGCGCAGCAGATGATTTTTCATCTCCATGATTTTCAAGCGGCTATGTTGCCGTCGACTGTTTGGTATCCTCGATATGATCGTATTCTTTATATTGGAGGAACGCTGAAGATCGGCCCTAATCGACACTATCTCTCTAAGCGGCTTGGCATTGAAGCAGCACCTCTTAAAGTGATTGCCTCTCCTTATGATTATGAGAAACAGGCAAGGATCTATGTGCCAAAAGAGGCACCTGCCGTCCATCAAGTCAGCAATCAAGCATATATCGATTATTTAGAGACAGCACTTACAGGTCTGATCGAACAAGAAGATCGGCCAATACTTGTGTTATTCACTTCTCATGATGTTTTGCAGAAGGTCTATCAGAAAATGCATCTGTCCATGCTAGAAAAAGGACGAGAAATACTAGCTCAAGGGTTTGGCGGAAGCCGGGAGAAGCTTTTGAAACGCTTCATTTTGTCAGAAAAAAGCGTATTGTTTGGCGCTGACAGCTTTTGGGAAGGTGTAGATTTGCCTGGAGATGCTTTGCAGATCGTTGTAGTCACACGTTTACCCTTCGATAATCCGCTTCGCCCGATGGTCAAAGCTAGGAACGCTTATTTAGAATCAGAGGGGATCAATCCTTTTTACCAGGAATCCGTACCTAAAGCAGCTTTGAAGTTACGCCAAGCATTAGGTCGCTTGATAAGGACGGAGACAGATCGTGGCGTATTGCTTATTTTGGATCGAAGACTAGTCACTGCAAAATATAGTGCACGGATCATCCATGCATTACCGAAAAAAGTACCGATCAAAGAGCTAGCTATGGAGGAAATCTATCAGGACATCCATGAATTCTTAAAGAAAAATGAAGAAGGAAGTTAGAGGAGCTGTTTTTTTTCATAATTAAAATCTGCTATAATGAAAAGGAATGAAGATAAAGGAGCGACGACCCTTGAAGAAAAAACAGACAAAGGAAAAAACGATTAATCGCGTGTTACTTGGCTTGATCGTATTTTTATTAGCGGTCATCGTGATCAGCTCGATTTTTTACTTGCGTTCCAGTCGTCCGGCGGTGCAGGCGAAGAAAGAAGCAGTAGAAATCGCAAAGAAATATGCAAATCTTGAGGAAGCCGATCATTTTTATTGGTTTACTCGAAAGAAGACATACTTTTCACTGACAGGTACAAATGATAAAGGAAAAGAAATCGCCGTTATCATTCCTAAATCTGGTGAAAAAGTAAAAGTATTGGATCAAACAAAGGGACTGACTGAAAACGAAGCAAAACAGACAATTGCTGCGGCCCATCCTGAAATCCAAATCGAAAAAGCTGCTTTAGGGATGTATGATGATCAGCCTGTGTGGGAAGTAGTAGGAAAAGAAACAAATGGGAAACTGAATTATTACCTGATTGGCTTTGAATCTGGAGATGAAGTCAAGACAATCAAGGGAATTTAAAAGGTAAAGGAATGAATGGGATGGAGTTATCAAAAAGAACAAAACGATTAGAACCGTCTGTCACTTTGGCAGCTGCGGCAAAGGCCAAGGCATTAAAAGCAAAAGGCAGAGATGTGCTGAGTTTGACTGTGGGAGAACCGGATTTTGCGACACCAGAAAACATCCAAGAAGCAGCAATCGAAGCAATCCGCAACGGGAAAGCTAGCTATTATACACCAACAGCAGGAATCCCAGAGCTTCGACAGGCAATCGTTGATTATCTGAAGAAAAACTATGGACTTGTCTATGAACCTTCACAAACAGTCGTAACAGACGGAGCGAAATTTGCTTTGTATACCCTTTTCCAAACGATCCTTGACCCGCAAGATGAAGTCATCATTCCTGTACCTTACTGGGTCAGTTACGGTGAGCAAGTAAAACTGGCAGAAGGACTTCCTGTCTTTGTGAAAGGGGAAGAATCCAATAGCTGGAAAGTTACTGTTGAACAGCTAGAACAAGCACGTTCAGAAAAAACAAAAGCCGTAATCATCAATTCTCCATCGAATCCGACTGGAATGATTTATAGCAAGAATGAACTTCAGGCAATCGGTGAATGGGCAGTAAAAAATGATATTTTGATAGTTGCTGATGATATTTATGGTCGTTTAGTTTATAATGGCAATGAGTTTACTCCAATTGCAACGATTTCAGAAGCAATCAAAAATCAGACCATCATCATCAACGGCGTGTCTAAAACATATGCGATGACAGGCTGGCGCATTGGTTATGCGGTGGGAAATCCTGTGATCATCAATGGAATGATCGCTGTTGCTTCCCAGTCAACCAGTAATCCGACAGCAGTCAGTCAATATGCAGCTGTTGAAGCATTGAAAGGCGAGCAAGATACAGTGGAAGAAATGCGGAACGCCTTTGAAGAACGCCTGAATACGTTATATCCGCTTGTGGCAGAACTGCCGGGTGTTTCTCTTGAAAAGCCACAAGGAGCTTTTTATCTTTTTCCTAATGTAAAAGAAACGCTACGCATGTGTAAATATGAAAATGTCACACAATGGGTAGAAGATCTTTTAGAAGAAACGGGGGTAGCGCTTGTGACTGGCGAAGGCTTTGGGGCACCAGAAAATGTCCGCATGAGTTATGCTACTGATCGCGCTACGTTAGAAGAAGCGGTACGCAGAATCAAGCAATTTATTGAGAGTAAAAGTCAAAATTAATCCTGAAGAAATTCAAGGAATATAAAAGGAGAGTCATACGTGGAACAAATTCAAATCATCGATTCGAAAAACCATGTGGGAGAAACAGTAACAATCGGCGCTTGGGTCGCAAATAAGCGATCAAGCGGAAAAATCGCATTTTTACAATTAAGAGACGGAACAGCCTTTTTCCAAGGTGTAGTTGTAAAAAGCGAAGTGTCGGAAGAAGTTTTCCAAACAGCTAAAAATCTACACCAAGAAACATCCGTGTTAGTAACTGGAGAAATCCGTGAAGACAGTCGTTCAAAATTTGGTTATGAAATCGGAATTACAAATGTGGAAGTGGTAAGCGAGAGCCACGATTATCCGATCACACCAAAAGAACACGGAACAGATTTCTTGATGGATCATCGTCATTTATGGCTTCGTTCTTCAAGACAACATGCGATTATGCAGATCAGAAATGAAATCATTCGTGCAACGTATGAATTCTTTAATCAACATCATTTTGTCAAAATCGATCCGCCGATCTTGACTGGTTCTGCACCAGAAGGCACTACGGATCTATTCGAAACAAATTACTTTGATCAAAAAGCTTATTTATCTCAAAGTGGCCAATTATACATGGAAGCTGCTGCTATGGCTTTCGGAAAAGTCTTTTCATTCGGTCCGACTTTCCGTGCTGAAAAATCAAAAACACGACGTCATTTGATCGAATTCTGGATGATCGAACCAGAAATGGCTTTCACTCATCAAGAAGAAAGTTTAGAAGTACAGGAACAATATGTAGCATTCTTAGTACAAAATGTTTTAGATCATTGCGAATATGCATTAGATGTACTAGGACGAGACAAAGAAGTCTTAAAAACTTATACAAAATTGCCATTCCCTCGTATTACTTATGATGATGCGATCGAATTACTGAAGAAAAATGGATTTGATGACATCGAATGGGGCGAAGACTTTGGTTCACCTCATGAAACGTTCATTGCGAATTCATTCGAACAGCCTGTCTTTATCCTAAACTATCCAAAAGCCATCAAGCCATTCTACATGAAACCACATCCAACAAGAGAAGACGTGGTGATCTGTGCAGATATGATCGCACCAGAAGGTTACGGTGAAATTATTGGCGGAAGCGAACGGGCAACAGACTATGATTTCTTGCTAGAACAAATCCGTAATCACGGTTTGGATGAAAAAGAATATTCATGGTATCTTGATCTACGTAAATACGGTTCTGTTCCGCACTCTGGTTTTGGTCTAGGCCTTGAACGAACAGTCACTTGGATTGCTGGTATCGACCATGTGCGTGAAGCTATTCCATTCCCACGTTTGTTGAACCGAATTTATCCATAAGAGGTGATGAAAAAGCTGTTCTGCATCAAGTAATTAGAACAGCCAAGCAAAAACAGCTGTTCATGTTTTTGAATTGGCGGGACTTATTACCGCAGATGTAAGCTTTTGAATACCGTTTAGTGGAGAGGTTGTGAAAAAGCTGTTTAGTTTCGAGTATTAAGAAAAATTTTGCGGAAATGGCTTTCCACATTTTTGCATAAATTTGGCTTAATACCGAGAAACTGGCTTTTGAACACCGTTTATATCAAGAGGTTGTGCGCCTGCCGTTCAGCTCCGAGTCACAAGGAGTAATTTCAAAAAACAGTTTTTCATGTTTGATGACTATTGTGACTTGTGACCGAGGAGTTGGCCGGAGAGCAACGTTTATTAAAAAAAAAAGAACTGCGAACTCTCGCAGTTCTTTTTTTAAATACGGGATAAAGGAAGTTTCCAGCAGACAAGAGAAGAAAGCAAAAGAAATTGCTATTTGATTCACAAGATTCTATAACGAAATCGCAATCAATCAAACATTTACAAAGAAGGTAATTCAAATGGAAATCTAATTTGATGATGCTTCTGCTGTTGAAATAAAGCAGCATCTAGCACCTGAAAACAAACTAATAGTAACATTCGAAGATGGAGTAGGTCCGTATTTTCAGCATGCAATAATCCATATGTAAGTTCAATTCACCCTTGAAATCATCGGACCAGATAAAGTTATGACCAATCTATCCCAAGCAATCTAGAAGAGATATTAGTAAAGGGACATTTACTAGAAGTCTTAGATGAGCCTATAAATATATGTTCTGATGGCGTCATCAGTGGTCTGATTGACGGAAGCTTAGGTGTGATCGATCTCTCTGGACCAAACAACGAAGGAATCAAGGGGAATCCGGCACGTTAAGAAAAAAATAGCATAAAAAACTAGACACTTGATGAGCGTTCATTCAATTGTTTGAAGGGACTAGGCTGGTGTCATTTTTTATACATATATTTTCTCTTTCGTCTTGATAGGGCTTATGGGATAATATAAGGAAGAAAATCATCGTTTTATTCAAAAAGGAGTTTTTGACAAATGAAAAAACGTATATTATTTATCGGTGATAGCATTACAGACGCAGGAAGAGACCGAGCAGAATCAACTGATCTAGGTAAAGGTTATCCACTTTTGATTGCCGGAAAACTAATCTCCCAATATCCAACGATGGAATTTGAATGCATGAACCGTGGGATAGGAGGAGACAAAATTGCAGATCTGCAAGTACGCTGGCAAGAAGATTGTTTAGCTTTACAACCTGACTATGTATCGATTTTGATCGGAATCAATGATACCTGGCATAATACTAGCGATCAGGCTATATTCGGAACTGAGAAATCTGCTCAGCAATTTGAATCCGTTTATCGAAAATTACTAAATGAACTTCAAACAGCGGAAATCTGCAACATCATCTTGATGGAGCCGTTTGTACTTCCTATAACCGACGACCGTCATGGCTGGCGTAAAGACTTAGACCCTAAAATCCAAATTGTTCGTAAACTTGCTAAGGAATATGGCGCATTGCTGGTTCCTTTAGATGGTATATTCAATGCTTTAGGGATTGCTTATGGTTTTTCGAAATATACAAGAGAAGATGGGGTCCACCCAACGATTGGCGGACATGAGATCATTGCACAAAGCTGGATAGATGCAATTGCCGCAGTCGATTTTTTTAGTGGAGATAAAAATGAGCGAAAGAAAAGTGAAAAATGATGGAAATACGGTGGGCAGTAAAAGAAGATCTACCTCAAATCAATCAGCTGATTACTGATCATCCAGAATCATTCGTAAAAGCAAAAACGGCAGCTGACCTAAGTGATAAGAATAAACTATTGCTCGTTGCTGTAACAAAAGAAAAACGGATTATCGGATTTGCGCAAGCGGACGTGCAACAGTCAGAAGAACGATTGGATCAGCGACCATCAGGAAAACTAATCCAACACACATTAGTAACAAAAGAAAATACGGAAGAAATCCAAAAAAAATTTGCAGAATATTTGATGCTGGAAGCTAAAAAAAGAAGAATAAAATCATTTTTTGCCCAGTTTTAATCAAAAACAGTAATAGAAGGAGAAATACAATGAGTTGTTTAGGAAATGTCATCTGGTTTATATTCGGCGGACTAATCGGTGGTCTTAGCTGGTTAGCAGCGGGGATACTTTGGTGTATCACGATCATAGGTATCCCAATCGGTATGCAATGTTTTAAGATCGCCTCCCTTTCTTTTGCGCCTTTTGGCAAAGAAGTAATTTATCACCAGTCTGGCATGTCATTGATCGTTAATATCATCTGGCTGATCGTTTCAGGCCTACCAATTGCTCTCGCACATGTCGTCAGCGGCATCCTTCTATGTATCACGATCATAGGGATACCTTTTGCCAAGCAATCTTTCAAACTTGCTCGATTGGCGTTGATGCCATTTGGTGCAGAAATTGTATAAAAGAGAATAATAAAGGTTAGATAACGCATAGAGTCAGGTGGGATACATGTATTTCACCTGACTCTATGCGTTCTCCTGTATAAGTTCTTCCATGTGACTTTTACGTCTTTTATTTATATGGGATTACTGTTTATGGAAAGTTGAAATAATTTTCATTAAAGAACTCTTTCTATATTTTTGAAAGCGTAGTGGAGCTTCGAATATCTGGGAAGGACATTTTGCAGGGATTGAAAAAAGATATTGCCCTATCGAAAAATTAATGAATTTAGACAAATTGCCAGCAACAGGCTTCAAACTTAGTTGCTATCCTGTCAAGATCAAGAAGGCAAGTGCGGGTTGGATAAGAGCAGTGGCAATGATCGAAAAGAAAAAGAAAGAATAAGCCAAAACATCTGTATGGAAGAAATTTTCCGATGCAGATGTTTTTCATTTTTTCTTTCGGATACCTTGACATATGAATAACCGTTCATTTATAATTAGTTATGAAGAGATATTCATATGTTGAGGCGAGGAGGTCATTAAAATGAAAAGTTACAGATTAGAAGGTTTAGATTGTGCGAACTGTGCAATGAAAATCGAAAAAGGAGTTCAGAAGATCAATGGAGTCAAGGAAGCAACGGTAAACTTCACTTCTGGAAAACTAACGATTGACGCAGAGGAAGATCATTTGGCTACGATTGAACAAGAAACAAAAAAAGTAGTGAAGGAATTAGAACCAGATGTCAAAGTAACAGAAATAGATAAGGAAAAAGTATCTGAACATGGAAATGAAAAAGAGAGAAATACGCTGTTCCGGATTTTATTTTCCCTTGCAGGTATCGCTTTATTGCTATTATTTGATTTTAATGAACCAATTCGCTTGATAGGGTATTTATTGATTTATCTGCTGATAGGATATGATGTAGTGAAGAAGGCAGTGATGAATATCGTCAAAGGAAAAATCTTTGATGAGAATTTTCTTATGTCTGTTGCTACGATTGGCGCTATGTTGATCGGTGAATATCCAGAAGCCGTAGCAGTGATGCTATTTTATCAAATCGGCGAGTATTTCCAAGGATTGGCAGTCAGTCATTCAAGAAAATCGATTCGCGAATTGATGGCGATCCGTCCAGAAACAGCTCACGTGCAGACGGCGGAAGGATTGATGACCGTGAACCCTGAAGATGTGCAGATCGGTCAGTTTGTACTTGTGAAGCCTGGTGAACGTGTACCGTTAGATGGAACGATCATCGAAGGAGAATCATTAGTCGATACGTCAGCACTTACAGGAGAATCAGTCCCTAAATCTGTATATGTTGGTGAAACAGTATTAAGCGGATTTATCAATAAAAATAAACCATTTTTAGTTCAAGTAGAAAAATCTTATGAAAATTCTACTATCAGCAAATTATTAGAATTAGTAGAAAATGCCAGCAGCAAAAAAGCACCAGCTGAAAATTTCATTACCAAATTTGCGCGATATTATACACCAGTCGTTGTAGGGCTGGCCGTCTTATTGGCTGTTTTACCTCCAATAGTTTCTGGAGCGGCGTTTTCTGAATGGATCTATCGAGCATTGACATTTTTAGTGATCTCATGTCCATGTGCATTAGTGATTTCCGTGCCACTTAGTTTCTTTGGCGGTATCGGAGGAGCAAGTAAAATCGGTGTATTAGTAAAAGGTTCAAATTACTTGGAGTTGCTTGCACAAACTGAGACAGTGGTATTCGATAAAACTGGCACATTAACGAAAGGCGACTTTTCGATCCAGACGATCGATCCAACAGGAATTGATCCAAAGAAATTTATGCAATATGTTGCAAGTGCAGAACAGTTTTCTACACATCCGATTGCTCAATCTGTTTTAGAAGGCTACGCAGGTCCGCTTTTACCAACAACTAATATCCAAGAATTTGCAGGTGAAGGGATCTTAGCTGAAGTTGATGGCAAACAAGTATTAGCAGGTAATCACAAATTGATGGAAAGATTTGAAATCTCTTTTCCTTCAAGTCAAGAAATCGGTACTTTGCTTTATTTAGCGATCGATCAAAGTTACAGTGGTTATCTTGTTATTGCAGATACCTTGAAAGAAGATGCCGTAGACGCATTGGTTCAATTAAAACAGGCTGGTGTGAAGAACACAGTCATGTTGACGGGCGACTCGAAAAAAATTGCTGATCATATTGGGAAGCAAGTAGGCGTGGACAAGATATATAGCGAATTGCTTCCAGAAGATAAAGTGCAGCGGTTAGAGGAAATCTTACAAAGAAACAATAAAAAGACCGCATTTGTCGGAGATGGAATCAACGATGCACCGGTGCTAGCAAGAGCAGATGTAGGGATCGCAATGGGTGGATTGGGAAGCGATGCTGCAATTGAAGCAGCAGATGTAGTCATCATGAATGATCAACCATCGAAGATTGCAGAAGCAATCCATTTAGCAAAGAAAACATTGAAAATCGTCAAACAGAACATTGTCTTTGCTATTGGGATAAAAATTTTGGTACTTGCCTTAGGTGCTTTTGGTTTTGCATCAATGGGAGATGCAGTATTTGCAGATGTTGGGGTGACAGTATTAGCTGTTTTGAATGCCATGCGAAGCTTGCATGTAAAAAATAAACGTTGATCAATGAAGAGGACGAATGAACGTCCTCTTTTTTTTATATCCTTTTCTTAATGAAAAATGTAAAGAAAATAGATAGAATTATAAAATAACCAATGTTTTTAATTTTACAGAAAATTCAAAATAGCTTGAAATTCAATAAGGTCAATGAAATAAAAGAAAATAACTTATTTTTTTGATGGAAAAAATATGAAAAAACGATGTGTATTAAATAAAAGAATACACACATAAAATAACACTGTCTTGTAAGTTTGTTAAAAATTGAATATGATTACATCTGGATAACAAATTTTTATCATAAAGGAGAGAACGAATGAACAACAAACAATTACGCTGGTTTACTGTTGCGTTAATTGCATTTAACATGGTTTGGGGCATGGGGAATGTAGTTAATAACTATGCTCAGCAAGGAGTATCAGTTGTAACCTCTTGGCTATTGATTTTGGCCATTTATTTTATTCCATACGCATTGATCGTTGGACAATTAGGATCAGCCTTCAAGGATAGTAAAGGAGGCGTCAGTTCATGGGTCGAAAATACGACATCTAATAAACGACTGGCATACTATGCCGCTTGGACTTACTGGGTCGTCCATATTCCTTATTTGGCACAAAAGCCTCAAGCAATTCTGATTGCTGGTGGTTGGGCAGTCCAAGGAAATGGAAATATCGTAAATACGATGTCAGTACAAATGGTAGCAGTTATTTCACTTATTATATTTCTTGCCTTTTTATATTTATCAACAAAAGGACTTTCTACTTTGAAAGTGATTGGCGGACTGGCCGGAACAGCGATGTTCGTCATGTCGATCTTATTTATTCTTTTAGCTGTAACGGCACCGTTCATCAATCCAACGATGGAATTTGCCACACCACATATGAATCAAGTGAAAACATATATTCCAACATTTGATTTCAGTTATTTCACAACCGTTTCGATGCTAGTATTTGCAGTTGGAGGGGCGGAAAAAATATCCCCTTATGTCAACTCTACAAGAAATCCTGCAAAGGAATTTCCTAAAGGGATGATCTTCTTAGCAGCAATGGTAGGGATTTGTGCTGTATTAGGCTCAGTCGCAATGGGTATGCTGTTTGCTAGCGATAATATTCCTAAAGACTTGATGGCAAATGGGGCATACAGTGCTTTTCAAATTTTAGGTAATTACTATGGTATCGGTAACTCATTGATGATCATTTACGCATTGACAAACATGATTGGACAAATCTCCGCATTAGCCTTTTCAATTGATGCACCACTAAAAATCTTGTTAGCAGATGCGGATCCAGAATTTGTACCAAACTGGCTACGTAAACGTAATCGTAAAGGTACATTGGTGAATGGTTATCTTCTGACAGGTATACTAGTAGGAATCATTATTTTGTTGCCGATTTTTGGTATCAAAGATATGAATGAATTAGTAAAATGGTTGACGAACTTGAACTCAGTTGTCATGCCAATGCGTTACCTATGGGTGTTCTTGGCATATATGATGTTGAATAAAGCTTATAAGAAATTCAATTCTGAATATAAATTTGTTAAAAATCCAAAAATCGGTTTTATCTTTGGTGCTTGGTGCTTTGCCTTCACTGCGTTTGCATGTATCCTAGGAATGGTGCCAAAAGTAGATTATACTGCTGATCCTAAAGCATGGTGGTTCCAATTATTCACGAATATCATCACACCAATCGTCTTGATCTTATTAGGTATGATCTTGCCAGCAATTGCTCGTCGAGACAAAAACAAAGAAATCACTGAACCAGAAACAGTGGTTCAGCCTTAAAATAGAAATACTTGTTACAAGAGGTTGTGACAGAAGTGGTCAGCTTCAAGAAATAAGAAGGAATGTACGAAAATTGCTTCTCATATTTTTGTGAAGTTTCGGCTTGTTTTTCGCAGAAGCTACTTCTGGAACACCGTGAATCAGAGGTTGTGAAAAAGCTGTCCTGCATCAAGTAATAAGAACAGCCAAACAAAAATAGCCCCTCATATTTTTCGTTTGGCTGGGCTTATTACCGCAGATGCAAGCTTTTGAACACCGTTTAAGAAAGAGGTAGTGAGCCTGCCGTTTAACTCCGAGTCACAAGGAGCAATTTCAAAAAACAACTTCTCATGTTTGTTGACTATTGTGACTTGTGACCGAGGTGTTGGCAGGAGAACACCGTTTAAGGAAGAGGTTGTAAAATCAGCGGTTTGACTGAGTATTAGAGAAACAAACGGAAAAATAGCTCCTCATATTTTGCCGTTTTTTGAGCTAATGCTGAAGGTCAGCTGATTGAACACCATTTATTCGAAACAAGGGACTTTGACACGATTTTTGTCACAGTCCCTTGTTTTTTTGCGGCGTTATAAGTGGTATAATCGAACCAAATTCCAAAGAGAAGTGAGGGAGAAGAATGAAGATCATCGTGATTGGACAAAGTGGGTCGGGAAAATCGTCCCTCGCAAGGAAGATCAAAGAAATCACCGGCTTTCCGCTACTGCCGCTAGACCTTTTATGGCATACAACAGACTACAGTATTCAGGCAAAAAAGTGGTTTTTGCAAGAACAGCAATTGTTTATGGTATCTAATCCGTCATGGATCGTTGAAGGAAATTATACTTCTACATTAGAGGAAAGGATTAAAGAAACAGATAAGATCATTTGGCTTAAAGTGCCACGTTATCTCGCCATCTACCGAGTAGTTTGGCGTTCTCTAAAAAGAAAGATAAACAAAAAATCTCGGCCAGATATGCCTGAATCATTTTCGGAGAAACTAAACAGGGAATACTTAGAATTTTTATCTTTTATCTGGCATTTTGAAGAAAACAATGAACCAAAAATACAGCAGCTGATCCAAGTAGCTAATGCAAGAAATAAACTGATCATCCTTAAAACAAGACGAGAGAAACAAGAATTTTTAACTAAATTGAAAATAGAGAGCAAAAATAATTGACAGTTTTTGTTTACAAGTGTAATCTATATTCATAAGCTAATGATTACATTTGTAAACGAAAGGTGTGAAATAAATGGAAAAAGTCAAAACGCCAGTAAAGATCAGTGATTCAGAGTGGGAGATCATGCGTGTTATTTGGACACTTGGACAGACGACAGCCCAAGAAATCACGCAGATCTTAGCTGATTCGATGGATTGGAAACCAGCAACGATCAAAACTTTGCTGGGACGTTTGGTAAAAAAAGAAGTGATCTGGACAGAACAAGAAGGAAAAAAATTCATTTATCATCCAGCTGTCTCGGAGATGGAAACAGTTCGCAGTGCGACGGAAAATCTTTTTTCCCATATCTGTGCAAAAAGGATTGGAGAGACGATTGCGGATCTAGTAGAAGAAGCCACTTTGACTCAAGAAGATATCAATGAGATTTTGAAACAACTGGAACAAAAGCAACCAGTAGATACGATCGAATGTAACTGTATCCCAGGTCAATGTGAATGTAAACAACATCAATAGGAGGAAGAAAAAATGAAACAACAATTTTCAATCGAAGGTATGAGCTGCAATCATTGTGCAGCAAGAGTAGAAGAAACAGTAAGCGCACTTGACGGCGTGCAAAAAGTGAAAGTAAATTTGAAAAAAGCAAACGGTACGGTCAAGTTTGATGAAACAAAAGTTCAATCCGAAAAGATTTGTCAAGCAATCAATGGATTGGGTTATAAAGCAGAGGTGATTTGATGGCAACAGCAGCAACCAAAATGGATACGTTCGTCATTACAGGTATGACTTGTGCAAATTGTTCTGCTAGGATCGAAAAAGAGCTGAACGGACAACCTGGTGTGGTCAATGCCACAGTCAACTTGGCCACTGAAAAAGCAAGTGTCAAATATGAAGGGACGACCACTGAAAAATTAATCCAAAGCGTAGAAAACATCGGTTATGGTGCAATTTTGTACGATGAAGCCCACAAACAAAAAATTGCAGAAGAAAAGCAAGCGTATTTGAAAAAAATGCTATTCGATCTTATATTGAGTACGGTTTTGACTTTGCCGTTGATGTTGTCAATGATTGCTATGATGTTAGGAAGCCATGCGGCGATTGTTCACTTTTTTCATTTTCCAATCGTCCAGTTAGTGCTGTCTGCTCCTGTCCAATTTTATGTCGGTGCTCGTTTTTATAAAGGTGCGTACCATGCAATCAAGACGAAAGCACCAAATATGGATGTATTAGTAGCAATTGGAACATCGGCTGCCTTTGCATTGAGCATTTACAACGGATTTTTCCGTGGACACCCCCAAGATCTTTATTTTGAAAGCAGCAGTATGATCATCACGCTGATTTTGCTCGGCAAATATTTGGAACATACAGCAAAAACGAAAACAGGTAATGCAATCAAACAATTGATGTCTCTTCAAACAAAAACCGCCCAAGTGATAAGAAACGGGAAAGAAGAAACGTTAGCGATTGAAGAAGTAGTCGTTGGTGATCAACTAGTCATCCGTCCTGGTGAGCAGATTCCAGCAGATGGTCGAATTATTTCAGGAAGCAGTGCGATAGATGAAAGTATGCTTACTGGTGAAAATCTTCCTGTAGAAAAGAATCCGGATGACACGCTTTTTGGCGGGACAATCAATACGAATGGTCTGCTACACATGGAAGTCACACAAGTCGGCAAGCAGACAGTATTAGCGCAAATCATTCAAATGGTGGAAGATGCTCAAGGGAGCAAAGCCCCAATCCAAAAAATCGCAGATCGGATCTCAGGGATTTTTGTTCCGATCGTATTAGTCATCGCGTTTATCACGCTCATAGCTACAGGTTTGATCACTGGTGATTGGCAACTCGCATTGATCCATAGTGTCTCTGTATTAGTCATTGCGTGTCCATGTGCATTAGGTTTAGCGACTCCAACAGCTATTATGGTAGGTACGGGTGTTGGCGCACGAAACGGAATCTTAATTAAAGGCGGAGAAGCATTAGAAGCAGCTGCTCACTTAGACAGCATTGTTTTGGATAAAACTGGAACGATTACAGAAGGAAAGCCCAAAGTTACAGATCTAGTCGGTTCTAAAGAAGTCCTATCTATTTTTTATACTTTAGAACAAGCCTCTGAACATCCACTAGGTAAAGCAATCGTGGAATACGGAAAACTGCAAGAAGCAGCAACATACGATATGATTGATTTTACAGCTCACCCAGGTGCTGGAATCAGCGGTACGATTAACGGAGTACGCTATTTTGCGGGTACACGTAAACGATTAATTGAATTGAACCTATCATTTGATGAATACCAAGAACACGCGTTAGAATTAGAACAGCAGGGAAAAACAGTCATGTTTTTAGCTGATGAAAAGCAAGTGATCGGGTTGATTGCCGTGGCTGATCAAATCAAACTAGAAGCCAAACAAGCAATCAAGCAGCTCCAGAATAAAGGATTAGATGTTTTTATGCTGACAGGAGACAACAAACTGGCAGCCGAAACGATTGGTAAACAAGTTGGTATTGATCCAAAGCATATCTTTGCTGAAGTACTTCCAGAAGATAAAGCAGCCTACGTAGAAAAACTTCAGAAAGATGGCAAAAAAGTCGGTATGGCAGGCGATGGAATCAATGATGCACCGGCCTTAGCATTAGCTGATGTCGGTATGGCAATGGGAAGTGGAACGGATATCGCGATGGAAACAGCCGATGTGACGCTGATGAGTAGCAGTTTGGCATCCATTGCACAAACAATCGAGTTGTCCAGGGTGACATTGAGAAAAATCAAACAAAATCTTTTCTGGGCTTTTGTCTATAATACGATTGGTATTCCTTTTGCCGCACTAGGCTTTTTGAATCCAATCATTGCAGGAGGAGCGATGGCGTTTAGTTCCGTCAGTGTATTGTTGAATTCCCTGAGCTTAAATCGACACATGAAAAAGTAAGAGAAGGGATGGAGTAAAAATGAATGGGAACGATATGGAGAAAAAACATGAACATAAAAAAGAAGTAGTAAACAAAGAAAGTACAGAATCTCCTGAAAAACAGATGGAGATGAAGCATGACCATAGCCAGATGGACCATTCCATGCACATGGGACATAACCATGGAGATATAGCAAACAGCAAACAAATGGACCATTCGATGCACATGGATCACGAACACGGCGGCATGGATCATTCCATGCACATGGGGAATTTCAAGCAAAAATTTTGGCTATCGCTTATCCTAGCTATCCCAATCATTCTTTTTTCACCAATGATGGGAATGGAATTTCCATTTCAAGTAACGTTTCCTGGTTCTGATTGGCTCGTACTGATCTTAGCAACTATACTGTTTATCTATGGCGGACAACCATTTTTAAGCGGGGCAAAAATGGAATTGAAACAAAAAAGTCCTGCTATGATGACGCTGATCGCGATGGGGATTACAGTTGCATATATTTATAGTGTCTATTCGTTTATCGCGAATCTGATCAATCCTCATACGCACGTCATGGATTTCTTCTGGGAATTAGCTACTTTGATCGTTATTATGCTACTAGGTCACTGGATTGAAATGAATGCTGTGTCGAATGCCAGCAATGCTTTACAAAAACTAGCAGAATTACTGCCAGAATCAGTGAAACGCTTGACGAAAGATGGAAAAGAAGAGACAGTTTCATTGAAAGAAGTAAACGAAGGTGATCGTTTGATCGTCCGGTCTGGTGATAAAATGCCAACAGATGGTGTAATCTTGAAAGGTGAAACAATTGTTGACGAATCAGCTGTGACTGGCGAATCAAGAGGAATCAAAAAACAAGCCAATGACAAAGTGATTGGCGGTTCTATCAATGGGGATGGAACGATCGAAATCGAAGTAACTGGAACTGGTGAAAATGGTTATCTAGCGAAGGTTATGGAAATGGTGCGAAAAGCACAAGGAGAAAAATCCAAGCTAGAGTCATTATCTGACAAAGTGGCAAAATGGCTGTTTTATGTCGCATTAATTGTGGGTATCCTGGCATTCATCGCCTGGTTGTTCTTGACAGATCTTCCTAATGCATTAGAACGTATGGTAACAGTCTTTATCATCGCCTGTCCTCATGCTCTAGGTTTAGCTATCCCATTAGTTGTTGCTCGCTCTACATCAATAGCAGCTAAAAACGGATTACTTTTGAAAAACCGCAATGCACTGGAGCAAGCTAATGATCTAGATGTGATCATGCTGGACAAAACAGGAACATTAACAGAAGGAAAATTTACTGTAACGGGTGTCGAAGTACTTGATGATGCGTTCAATAAAAATGAAATCCTTCAATATTTAGGAGCATTGGAAGCGAATGCCAATCATCCATTGGCTGTTGGCATTATGAATTATTTGAAAGAACATGAAATCAAGCCTTATCAAGCCGAAAATCTAAAAAATCTTTCAGGAGTTGGGCTAGAGGCAACAGTCAAAAACCAACAAGTGAAAATAGTTAATGAAAAAGAAGTTGAGCGTCTCGGATTAAACGTAGAACAAGCATTACTGAAACCTTACCAAGAACAAGGAAATACCATCAGCTTCCTGATTTTAGAAAATCATCTAGCTGCAATCGTTGCTTTAGGTGACGTAGTAAAAACAGAAGCAAAAGAATTTATCCGAACATTGAAAGAAAGAAAAATCACTCCTGTCATGCTTACTGGTGACAATAAAAACGCTGCCCAAGCAGTAGCAGATTATTTAGGGATCGAAGAATATTATGGCGGTTTATTACCAGATGATAAAGAAGCTGTTGTCCAGAAATACCTTGACCAAGGGAAAAAAGTAATCATGGTGGGTGATGGGATCAATGATGCGCCAAGTTTAGCCCGTGCTTCAATCGGGATGGCAATCGGTGCAGGGACAGATATCGCAATCGATTCTGCGGATGTCGTATTGACAAACAGCGATCCAAAAGATATTTTGCATTTCCTTGATCTAGCCAAGCAAACGCGAAAGAAAATGATCCAGAACCTCTGGTGGGGGGCAGGTTACAATATTCTTGCAATCCCGCTAGCAGCCGGAATTCTTGCGCCAATTGGTATCATATTAAGTCCAGCAGTTGGTGCTGTCTTGATGTCGTTAAGTACGGTAGTTGTAGCTCTAAATGCTTTGACATTGAAAATCAAATAATAATGAAAAAAGGTTGTGACAAAAAACGTGTCACAACCTTTTTTTCGAATAATCGATACTCAATCAGCTGGTTCTCGGCATTCCAGAAGTAGATTCTCCAGAAATTTTATCTTATTTTTTGAAGTGGCTCCCTTTTGTCAGAACTTTTTTGTATACCGTTTTTCTTATTATATGCGTAATTTCTAAATAGGTTTTTTTATCGAATTTTACCGGATCTGCTTGTCGTCCATATATTTCTGCTTCATATTGAGTAGTTAATCGAATGAAACGCAGATCTAGCTTGAATTCTTGTTCTATTCGCAGGCTATATTCCTGCAAAGATTCTGCGGGTTTGCGCGGTACCAATGTTTCCAAATGGTTAAGAAGTTTTTGATATGCAATCGTATTAGTAGAAGCAAAAAAATGAAGATAGATAAGATAACTTGTCCAGCGCAGAGATTTTCTGAATAACAATAGAAAGAACAACAAGACGGATAAACACACCCCAAGGCTGAATAAGACGATTTTATAAGCTGGTGTGAGTGTTGTTTCTTCTGATGGAATGACCTCAGATCTCTCACTGGAAATAGTTTCTGCCATATTTTCGCTTTCATTTGGTTGTTCGATAGCAGGCTGGACGGTTTCGGTTGTTTCAGCAACTGGTTGTGAACCCATTGGATTGGCAAATGAAGGGGTTGGTTCAAATGGAAGCCAGCCAAATCCAGGAAAGTATACCTCTGGCCAAGAATGAGCATGACTATTGAGAATGCTGTATTCCTCATTCCCTTGATTATCTGTGCCTGTTCTGAGCCCATTTGTAAAACCTTTTGTCCAGCGAGCTGGGATACCAAGTGTTCGAAGAAGGACGACCATAGAAGTTGAAAAGTTGTCACAATAGCCGACTTTTGAATCAAAGAGGAAATAATCCACATAATCGTGTTCTTTCGGAGTATGTCCGGTATCCGTTTTGGAATAGCGGAAATTTCCGCTTGTTTTTAAATACTGTTCGACAGCTTCGACTTTACGAATTAAAGTTCCTTCATTTTTGGTCAATTCGACCGCCAAGTCCTCAATACGTTTAGGCAAACTTTTTGGCAATTGAAGATTTGTCTGCTGATTTTCTAAATCATCAGCTTTTAACTGACTGCTTTTTAATTCTTCTCTCGTAAAAACTAACCTTTCTGTTTGTAAAGTTGCAGAACGTGTCGATTCATTCGGGACAGGAATGAATCGCTGGCTTTCAGGCAAATAGTAAAGCGTTTGTCCACTAGCTAATGAAAAATCAGTCAAGGTAGTATTTCCATAAGGATAAGGTAAGAAAGCTTGTTTTTTTAGGGTCAATGTAATGTTTTCTTTGTCTTCCATAACGGTTTGGTAGCTCGTGATGTCAACAGGGAATTCTTGGATTGGTTGGATGGGTGCGTCCTGATCTTCTATCCATCCAGAACCGGTGTAATGATTTTTATTTTCGATCTTCCAATAGCCATTTCCTTTTTGGTTCGCTGTAAAAACAACTTCGCCATTATCATATAAAGGTCCACCAAGCTGTTCATCATTCTCACTGAAGCCTGTTCTTGCACTTCCGGTTAATTGATACTCATGGAGTGTATCATAAAGCCCTTCATCATTAAGATATTCTCGGATCGGTTCACTCGTTTCCTCGAGAGATTGGTGTACTTTCGGAAGATATAAAGGCAAGATAGCGCTAAAAGTTAAGAAACAAATAAGCAGAACTGTAGTCAATGATTGGAATCGAGTGTTTCCCGACAACAACCGGATGGAGAAAAATTGCCTTGCTGCCAGATACACGAACAAAACAGTTACTACCGCAATCATTTCGTACAGTAAATCTTTTTCCCGAAAAACGGTAAGCATCATGAAGTAAGCCATCAAAGAAAGAAAGGGTGCGTACCAATAGTCGTAATCCACGGTCAATGTAATAAATAAATAGATCAGCAACATTATGAGAAAAAAAGCTGTCTTTTCTGGCAAATAATAAAGTTTACCTTGGGATAGATGGAAGAATTCCTCTGTGACTGACGAAAAAAACTGTAAGATCCATAATAAGGAAAATGTCTTCGAAGGAAAATATAAAAACAAACAACCTATCATTACTGGCAAAGAAAGCAGCAAACGTACCCATTTTTTAGGAATACAGCAGACAATAAGGCATAGGACACCAATAGTTAGGATAAAAAGGTAGCTGTTTTGCAATTGATTAGCTACTACAAATATCGGAGCACCTACACTTAGTATCACAAAGGAGTAAACGCCACGCAGCCATTTTTCCCATTTAATCGTCAATCCATTCACCTCCTGGCAATGAACATATCTTGTCTTTTTCTTGGACCATGAGTTGTTTTTCTACGAAATAAACAAGATAAACCGTTCGATCTTTTGACAATGTTTCAATAGCTTCTGAGACTTCAGGAGAATTCTCAGGAACAAAGAGAACGATTTGTTTTTTTGCATATTTTTTCAAGTGTGCTAAAAAAGCTTTCTCATCGCCAGCTTCCAAAGAAGCAAAATAGGTATGACCGGGGTCTTTGCCATGAAAGGCGCGGTTGCCTAATATCAGAAGTTCCGGCTGCTTTTCTTTTCTCAAATGCCATAAAGAAAAACACAAGTCTAGCAGAGGTTCAAATTTTGGACTGGGCGAACCCCAAAAGCAAAGAAGAGGAGAACATTCTTCTTCTTGATAATCGTATTCACGGTATAACCACTCTTGAGTATGAGCAGACAATTTCCAATCGATTCGGTTGAAAGAATCACCTGGACGATAAGCGCGATGTTCCCGAAAATCAAGACCTCTTTGGTATGCGTTCAGCTGCTGTTTTTTTTTCAGAACTCTCTGCAATTTTTCTGCTTGAATCTTACAAAAAGCAGGCAGAACAGTCACAGGAAAAGAGATCTCTCTTTTTGCACTTTTTCTGAAAAGTCCTAGACTATCATAGGCTGTAAAAATGACTGTTAATGTTTCATGGCATCCTCTTTCTTTTGGCTGCCAAAGCAATTGGACTTCTTGCGGTTTATTTGTAAGAATCAAAATCTCTTGTTTTTTTTCTGCAAAGATTGCTGGGAAGCCGATTTGTAAACGAGGGAGAGGTAAAGAAAAAGTTCTCTTTTTTGCTATGGAAAAAATAACCTGCATACTTTTTTTGCGATAAACGAGTGGCTGCAATATACAAGTAACCGAAAGTTTCTTTAGAAAGCTGCTTAATGAAATCAAGCTCCATGATACATAAAGAGTAAAAAAGGCCAACAAGAACCAGCCTAAAGAATTGTTGAATACAAGAGCAAAAAGCACAATGATGAAATATACCAGAAATAACACAAAATTAATGAAATAATCTTTGATTTTTTCCATTATCTACCTCAATCTACCTCACAGGAATAGGAATTTGTGCAACAAGAGTATGAATGATTTGTTTCTTTTCGTCTTCCTTCAATGAACGATCGTAAAAAATCAGGCGATGGGAAAACACGTAAGGAACTAAATCCTGCAAATCTTTGGGCGTGACGTAATTTCTCCCATGGATTAAAGCATAAGCTTTTGCTGCCTGAATAAAGGAAAGGCTTCCTCGTGGACTGATGCCAAGCTGGATGGCAGCATGGCTTCTTGTTGCTGACACTAACTGCAAGGCATAATATGCCACTTCGGGACTGACAAAGACATTCGCCACATTTGTTTTTATTTCTTCTATTTCATAACTGTTCAATACTTCATTTAAGTTATCCAACACTTTTTCGAATTTATCTAAAAGTAGCAAAAGTTCGTCATCAAAAGAAGGATAACCGATTTGTAGTCGGAATAAAAAACGATCGAGCTGTGCTTCCGGCAAAGGATATGTTCCTTCGTACTCGATTGGATTTTGCGTAGCTAAGACAAAAAAATGATTGTCTAGAGGGTATGTATTGTTGTCGATCGTTGCATGATTCTCGGCCATTGCTTCTAAAAGTGCTGACTGAGTACGAGGAGTCGTACGATTGATCTCATCTGCCAACAAGATCGTGGTAAAGATCGGTCCTGGACGAAATTCAAACTCTTTTGATTGTGAATTGTATACGGAAAAACCAAGAATATCACTAGGCAGCAGATCAGGAGTACATTGGACTCTGCTGAAGGTTCCCTGTACAGCTTTTGCTAGTGCTTTGACCAATAACGTTTTACCTACACCGGGAATATCTTCGAATAAGACATGACCACCTGCTAATAGGGCCACGATCATCAATTGGATAGTTGAACGTTTGCCGATGACCGCTTTTTCTAATTCTTGTATCAACTGATCAATTTTTTGTTTGGATTTTTCGATTTTTTCTTCCATTTTCACATCACCTTCTCATAAAATCGCTATTTATTTCATTGTAATGGAAGGGGATACATCCTACAAGCAAAGTGATTTTATTATGTTTTTTTAAAGTACATTCGTTTTGAAATGAGAATACGATTAAATTGAGTAAAATAAAAAATAATGAGGAAAATTTGCGTATTTAAATAAATAGAAAGGGAGTTTTTTATCTTTTTAGGAGTGAACCCATTTTGATCAAACAATATGTTTAGAAATCAGGTGAGAAATGATCGATGAGATGGCAAAAACTATTATCAAAAAATGCACAGAATTTATTTTCACTAATCAATCTAATGAAAGATTTGATCTGGCGAAAAGCTGATTTAGCTGAAGAACTGAAAATCGATGTTAAAACAGTGGATCGGCATCTGAAACGTTTGGCGGAAAGCGACTGTCCCATCCAGCTGATTCTTCATAAGAAAACCGTTCAGTTAGTTTATGATCAAGGATATAGCGAACCTTACCTCCTATTTGTTTTTCTGATCCAATCACCCCCGTTTTGTTTACTGAAAAATCTGCTATTGAATGAACCTTACGAGCAGAAGTACGATCGTTCTACGCAAGAGCGATTGAGAAAGTGGTTTGGCGAGTACCACCTTTCTTTTTCTTATAAAAAAGCACAGATCTTTGGTTCAGAAAGAAAAGTAAGATATCTGCTGTTTTGCTTTTTGAAAGATTTTCCGCATTTTTTTGCAGATGATGGAGAGCAGTCCTTTTCTGAGATGTTCATCCAATTATTGAAGCAAAGAAAGGATCCGGCAGAAATCGAGATTTTAGGAGACAGTCGAACACTATTCTTTGAATTGTTTCCTGAATTGCTATTTAGAGAGGAGCAGATTTTGCCAATAAAAGAAAAAAATTATCTAGCAATTTTGCGCTTGAGCTGTAACCAGATTACTGAAAAGCGGTGGAAACGGATAGAAGAGACACAAGACTATCGGAAATTGACGATTGTGACTGAAAAGCTTGATTCGCTGTTTTGGCTGAATAGCGAATTTGAGAGCGAAAACAAATCAAAGCTGACAAAAGTACTTTACCAAGAATGGCTTCGTTACGTAATTGGTATCCATGACCGGCTGGTAGAAGAAGAAGTTCGTTATTATCAGGAAACATTAGAAAAATTTCCCAATTCCAAAGATAAACTATATCAATTTCGGCTAGCGATCCAACAAGCTCTTGCACACCCCGCAGTAGAGTGGGGGATGCTTTTACTGAAAACACTCCAGGAACGAGGGTATTTAGATGTCCACCCTCCTGAAGTGAAAATCGTCTTTTTTTTTCGCTATGAACACCAAGAAGCAAGAAGACTTGCCGGGGTACTGAACAAAACGCTAAGACATCGAAAACGGATCTCTATACATGTATGTACTCGAAATAAGCCGCCTCGGTATGCAGATCTAGTGATCACCGATCATTTTTTTCCACTAGACCATAACGAAGATCAAAAAACGTATCTGTACCATCCTTCATTTGGTATCGAAAGACTTCTTACCGATATCAATTACTGGTTAGGCAAAAACCGATAAAACCTTTGGAAAAAAGATCAAAACAAGTCAGTCTGTGCTATAATAAAAAGCGATTAGTAAAGGAGGAAATCCATTGGAATTAAAGAAATTAGAAGTTCCCACATCTTCGATCACAGAAGTGAAACGATCGCCGATGGATGTATTTGCTCAAGCGCGAGACGCGGGAACTGGCGTATATATATTTAATCGTGAAAAAGTAGCTGGCGTGATGCTGACCCAAGAACAATACGAAACGCTCTTGCAAGAACTAGATGTCCTTCGTCAAACAGTGAAAGTGGAGAGGAAAGAACCAAAAGAAATAAACGAAGAACCTATTAACAAAACAGCTTCCGTCGTATCCAATGCTGAAGGGATGGAAGAGCTGGCCCAAACATTACAGCACTCGCTCATTACTGGTGTGACGATTACAGCAAAAAATCTAGATGAACGAATGGTAGCACTAGGTTTTATTACGAAAAAGACCGGATTTGGCGGAGTCGTGGATATGCTTAGCGAGTTGATGGAAACTGGGAAAATCAACTACCAGTTAAGAAGAAAACCGCAAAATCGGACAATCATAGCTGAAATCATAGGAGAGCAAAACAGTCAATCTCAGTTGATGGATAAAATCATCATCAAGAAAATTTTTCTACATGAGCTATAAGAAAACCATATGTGTATAAAAAGAAGAAAGTAGCTTCTCTTTGTACATATATGGTTTGTTTTTATGGATGCCGAGCTTTTTTATAAGATAAGGCTACCGCCCATAACGACCCAAGGATTTGTGGAACTAAGTAAATACCTGCAAGAAGCAAGATCAGCTGGGTCGGTTTTAAAGGATGATAGAAGTAACGCCATTCAGTAAAATTGGCGCAAAATAAATAGGAAGTGACAGTAGATATAATATTGGCAATGAATAAAGATATAATACGCCTGTTCCTTTGAAAATAATATCCAGCAAAAAGAGATAAAAATATCAATGTGATGAACCCGCTTACGGAATGGTAACGAAAATCAAGCAGTAAGGCGAAATGCACATAAGGAACAAAAGATAAAAGCAATGGAAGGTTTTTCCAGCAAGTTTTTATCATCTTTCATCACCACCTAACAAGTGTTATTATTTTGTTAGTTTTATTGTAAATTGAATCCTGCAATAATCAATTACTTTTTCATTATTTCTAGATTAAATGAATAAACTCTCATGCCATTATCTCTAAAAAAAAAGTTTTTCCCCCTAATTTTTTTAGATAGAAAATTGTATAGTATGATGAGAGAAAAAGTAGTTTGGGGGAACGTTAATGAGAAGAAAAGCAGTAATCGATCGGCTTTATTTATTTTTTTGGTTTTTTCCTATCGTTTTGCTACCTTTTACATGGGTAAATGCTGTTGTACAAGGTGCGGAGATATTAGGCCTGATCCAAGGAAGCGGATTTGTGGTTTCTAGGAATTTTCCAGCTTTGACTGTTTTCTATTTAGTGATAAGTGTAGGTCTCTTATTACCAAAATCTCTGATCAATCACTACAATTGGCAGCTGCTTTACTTTTCTTGCTTATTAGTATTTACATCTATGTTTTCTTTGCTGCCTCGCTTGATTATCGGCCCTAATGGTTTGAGCGAGAGTGGATTGAAGGATTCAGCTTATTCCTCCATGTATTTCTTGACGATCAAACCATGGTTCTATTTAGTAATTGCCTCATTTATTCTTGCAACATTTTTTTACTTCTGGACAGAAATCAGGATAAAAAGTGAACGATCTGTATCTATAAAAAATAACTATTGATGGTGGATCATCAGTAAAAAGCATATGAGCGGCGGAAAACGCATGTTTCTCATATGCTTTTTTTATTATTATGTAAAGAATGCGAAAAACGTTTACATGATTTTTACATAACTTAACTATATTTTTACAGCAACCATACGAGGGATTTACAGTCGACTGATAAACTTTAGTTGTAAATAAGAAAGGAGCAATAAAATGAAAAAAGTATTGTTTACTCTAGGTATGATGGGAATTCTTTTAGCCGGATGCGGCTCAGGATCAGGAAATACAGATGGCTCTGCCACACAAAATAATTCAAGTGACTCAAATGAACAAGTAAAAATCGTTGCGGTAGGTTCGACAGCATTACAGCCGTTAGTCGATGCAGCACAAGAAAGCTTTGTACAAGAAAATCCAAATTATCAAATCTCTGTACAAGGAGGAGGAAGCGGAACTGGTTTGAGCCAAGTCGAAGCTGGAGCAGTTACTATCGGAAACTCTGATGTATTTGCAGAAGAAAGAGACGGAGTTGATGCTTCAAAATTAGTGGATCATAAAGTAGCAGTGGTTGGGATGGCACCAATCGTCAACAAAGATACAGGTGTCAAAGATATCACAAAACAGGAATTGATTGATATCTTTACAGGAAAAATCACTAACTGGAAGGAAGTTGGCGGGAAAGATCAAAAAATCAACGTCGTTAACCGTGCAAACGGCAGCGGTACCCGCGCGACATTTGAAAAATGGGGATTAGATGGTGCCACACCTATACAGTCCCAAGAACAAGACTCATCAGGAACTGTTCGGCAGCTTGTAAGTCAAACACCAGGAGCAATCAGCTATTTAGCTTTCTCATATCTCGATGATTCCACACAAGCACTAAGTATCGACGGTGTAGAACCAAAAGAAGAGAATGTAGCAGATAACAGCTGGGGAATCTGGTCATATGAACATATGTACACGAACGGAAAACCTTCCCCTGAAGTTCAAAAATTCTTAGACTACATGATGACAGAAGAAATACAAGAAGGACCTGTCAAAGAATTGGGCTATTTACCAATCACAATGATGGAAGTAGAACGTGATCACGAAGGAAATATCAAATAACTAGCAGATAAACATACTACGGTAGTCGTTACTATTAAGGAAAAATCAACTATGTTTCCCCACATATACATTTTTCCTTTAATTGTGAAAAATAGTTCCTCATATTTTGCCGTTTTTTGAGCTAATACCGAGGGTCAGCTGATTGAACACCGTTTATTCGAAAAAAGAGCTACGACATAGAACTGTCGTAGCTTTTTTTTGCTATATGACAGGAATGAAAGGTGTTTGCAAGCTTAATGTGAGGAACACTTTCCATATCTGTTCTATACTGGATAGGAGAAGTTTGGAAATATCCAGAAAACGAAATCAATCGAGGTAGCCACATGAAGAATAAATGGACAAATCGAAGTAAAAAAAAGAAAGTAACACAAAGATCATCAGATAAAGTCATCCGTCTTTTTCCATCGTATAAAGAAGGATTAACGGCAGATCAAGTCAAGGAACGAATAGAAAAAGGTGCAGCAAATGATTCAGTCGATCCCACATTCAAAACAAATCAGCAAATCGTATTGGAAAACATATTTACGTATTTCAATTTGATCTTTCTTATCTTAGCCATTTTGCTTTGTTTAGTAGAATCCTATAAGAACTTGACTTTTTTACCAGTTATCATAGCCAATACAGGAATCGCCATTTTTCAGGAAATTCGATCCAAAAAGATCTTGGACGAACTAAATGTTTTAAATACAGCAAAAGTCAATGTCATACGAGACGGGATAGAACAAACAATAGATATAGAAGACCTTGTAATAGATGACATTGTTATTTTAGAGACTGGACATCAAATTCCAGCAGATGCAGAGGTCGTGGAAGGGAAACTGCAAGTTAATGAGGCTTTATTGACAGGCGAAGCAGATGAAATAACCAAAGAAATAGGCGATCCATTAATGTCCGGCAGTTTCATTGTTTCCGGAAAAGCTTACGCCCGATTAGACAAAGTTGGAGCAGATTCGTATATTTCCCAGCTGACAGTCAAAGCCAAGACAATGGGAGAAGGAGAACAGTCGGAGATGATTGCTTCTCTTAATCAATTGATCAAATGGATTGGGATCATCATTATTCCTATCGGTATCCTGCTTTTTTCTCAAAGTTACTTTTTTAATGGAAACACGATCAAAGAAAGTGTCGTTGCAATGGAAGCAGCATTGATCGGTATGATACCTGAAGGACTGTACTTGCTGACGACGATTGCATTAGCATTAAGTGCGACTAAACTAGCAAATCAAAGAGTTCTTTTACACAATATGAAAAGCATTGAGACATTGGCAAGGGTAAATGTCCTTTGTGTAGATAAAACAGGAACGATCACAGAAAATAAAATGTCTGTTCAAAAAGTGATCGTCTCTAAAAAACAAGAAATAATCAGTCAGTCAGATCAATTGGAAGCATGCATTGCTGACTATGCAAAAGCGATGGCAGGAGACAATGCAACAATGGAAGCTGTTAAAGCATATTTTACAAAAACCACTGATCAATCCTATCACCATGTTATTCCTTTTTCTTCTGTCCAAAAATTCAGCAGTGTAGCGTTGGCAGACAAGGTGTATGTTTTAGGAGCGCCCGAAATGGTTTTGCGCGATCAATTGCCGGAATATGCGGAAGAGTTTGTTTCTTTCGCTGAAAAAGGCTATCGCGTGTTGGTCTTTGGTGTGTACGATGGGATTCTTGAAGAACCAGTATTGACAGAAGCAGTCACACCATTAGGCTATATTCTGATTGCTAATCCTATCAGAAAAGAAGCAAGATCCACATTTGATTACTTCAAAAAACAGCAAGTAGCCATCAAAGTGATTTCTGGAGATAATCCGCTCACCGTATCCAATGTAGCTGTCCAAGCAGGGATTTCACATGCTGATCAGTACGTTGATGCATCTAAATTATCAGAAGAAGAATATGAAGCAGCTGTCGAAAAATATACAGTTTTTGGACGCGTCAAGCCAGAACAAAAGAAAATCTTCGTTCAATTGCTAAAGCGTAACAATACAGTAGCTATGACAGGTGATGGCGTGAATGATATTCTAGCCATGAAAGAAGCAGACTGCAGTATAGCGATGGCTTCCGGAAATGAAGCCGCCATGCAGGCCTCACAAGTGGTCTTACTTGATTCTGACTTTTCACGCATGCCAGAAGTTGTTGCAGAAGGACGGCGCGTTGTGAATAATATTGAGCGATCAGCCAGCTTGTTTTTAGTGAAGAATATTTTCTCCTTTTTGCTCTCACTGTTTTCAGTGATCTTTGCTCTGACCTATCCTTTAGAACCATCACAAATCACATTGATTAGTTTGTTTACTATCGGACTTCCATCTTTCTTGCTTGCTCTAGAAGAAAACAAAAAGCGAATCAGAGGGGAATTCATCATGAATGTGATGGAAAAAGCTGTGCCAGGTGGACTAACAGATATGATCGTAGTCGGTGCGTTGGTGATCTGCGGGGTGACTTTGAATCTAAATAAAACAGATGTTTCTACAGCATCTACCATGCTTTTGATTGCAGTAGGGTTCCTCGTTCTCTATAAAATCTGTTCACCGCTGAATAAATTCAGAAGTCAGATCATTCTTTTCTGTGCTAGCGGTATCTTTTTTTCGGTCGTCTTTTTGCATAAGCTGTTTTCAATCACCGGTATCTCAGCTGTATCGCTTTTGCTGTTGAGCATTCTATTTTTCTCGGCAGATTCGATTTTTAGGCATTTGACCACATTGGTAGAATATTTGTTTGAACGTAAAAATGAAAAAGAGCCAAAGCCGTTTAGTCGCGTAGTTAAAAAATTTCTATCGATATTTAAACGAGAAAATTGACGAAAAGTATCTCAAAAAAAGTAAAAAAGAACAACCACTCGTGTATCTTTCGAAGCAGGATGAGTCATCCAACTTTAAAACGCACGAGCAGTTGCTCTTTTTTACATTTTCGGAATGGTAACGGTGAAAGTCGAACCTGTTCCAAGATGACTGTCTACAGTAATCGTACCATGAAGGAGTTGCACGTAGTCTTTTACAATCGCTAACCCTAATCCGGTCCCGCCTGAATGTCGGCTTCGCGCCTTGTCTACGCGGTAAAAACGCTCAAAGATACGTTCCTGATCCTCAATGTCGATACCTATACCAAAATCTTGGACAGAAAACGATAGATCATCTGTTGCCTGATAGCGGATAATAATCTCGCTGTCGCTTTTTGAATATTGGATAGCATTTTCAATCAGATTTTTGATAATTGGATAAAGGATATCTGTTTTAGTAGTAAATGGTTCGTTCTTTCCAATCAATCGAATCGTCAACCGTTTCTTTTCGATGATTGGCTGATAATTTTGAACGATTTGCTGGAAATAAGGTTCTGTATAAATTGTCTGGATCTCGTAAGAATTCTCGCCATCTTTTGACAGCTGGATGATTTCCCGAATCAGTTTATCTAACCGGATCGCATCTTTTTGCATGATCTCAAGAAAAGAAGTCAGAGTTTGCGGGTCATCTTTTGCACCATCCAGTAAAGTCTCGGTAAAACCAATCAGTGAAGTCACAGGAGTTTTTAATTCGTGAGAGACGTTGCCAACGAAATCCTTTTGTAGCTTTTCTAAACGTCGCACTTTCGTTAAGTCATACGCCACCCCTAGAATCTGTCCGGTACCTTCTGAATTAGTAAAGTAGCGCAAACTCAAGTCTAATGTCTGCCGACCTTCTGTAAGGGTGATCTCCTGATGGATCAGCGGATGCTCAGGAGTCACTTGATGAATCAGCTGAATGAGTTTTGG
Organism: Enterococcus sp. E4-223; assembly: GCF_035727065.1. Lineage (NCBI taxonomy): Bacteria > Bacillati > Bacillota > Bacilli > Lactobacillales > Enterococcaceae > Enterococcus > Enterococcus sp. E4-223. The sequence continues at coordinate 243,989 of NZ_JAPMLH010000002.1, forward strand.
CTCTTGAATGACTTCTGTGTACCGCTGTTCAGGTTGATAGCTTACCACGTTTAAATGTAGCTGCATCTTTGGATTAAGCAGTAGTAAACGAGAATCAGCATCATCAATCAGGAATACGCCAATCATCAGTTCGTTCAGTAACGTATATAATTGCTCTTCTGTGGTAGTATACGCCCGATACATCTTACTCATTTGTTCGCTCAACGCATTGATCGTCTGATACAATTCTTCCCATTGATCGGGTGTTTGCATGATTACTTCCGCCTGATTAGGATTTTGCACCATTTTTTTTAGTACGGGCAGCACGGTTTTCAATGGCTGGTTTTTTTGATAGATCAGATAATAGATCATTCCTGCAAGAACAAGGAAGAAAGACAGAAAGAAGAAAAAGACCCAACGGCGAAAACTCTCAGTTCTCGGTAAAAAACCGCTTGTCGGTTCTGCGATACGTAAAATGGCTTCTAACTGGCCACTTTTTTTGACTGGTAATGCGACATATAAAAGATCCTCATCCAAAGTGGTACTTTTACGCAAAGCGCTACCTAGGTTTCCGCCATTCAATACGGCTTTGATTTCGGGACGGGAGTTTCGCTGTTCATTCAATGTTTCATTGTTTGTGTCAAATAAGATCTTTCCAGTAGCATCCATTAAAGTAATCCGTTCGTTCGACTGATGGACGAATTCTTCCAAAGCAGTTTTGTTTTGCGTTGCTTGGAGGTTTTCGACATCTAATTGCCGGATCAGCAGTTGTGCTTTTTTTGTCAGGTAGCTTTCTTGCTGTTCTACGATCTGCTGTTGAAAATAATGGGAAATCAATTGCCAGCCACCAAAAAACAAACTAACTAAAAGAATAAGAAAGAAGAGACGTTCATAAATTTTTTTCCATTTCATCGTTTTGGTTCCTGAAACTTATAGCCAAATCCTCTAACAGTCACCAAGTACTTTGGATGTTTTGGATCTCGCTCGATTTTTTCTCGCAAATGACTAACGTGTACATCTACGATTCGGCTTTGTCCTGCGAAGTCAAAATTCCAAATGCGGTCTAGCAGTGTGTCTCGGTCGATCACACGGTCTTTTCGTTTCATGAAATAAACCAGTAATTCAAATTCTTTCGGTGTTAGTTCAATCAGATGGTCGTCTACGGTCACTTGATAATTGGTCAAATCAGCAGTGATTTGTCCAATCGATAGATATTCAGGCTCAGCTTCATCTTTTGATTGCTTACGAGGTTCAATCCGTCTGAATATTGCTTTCATACGGGCTAATACTTCACGTGGACTAAATGGTTTGGTCAAATAGTCGTCAGCACCTATCTCTAGACCAATGATCCGATCCACTTGGTCATCTTTAGCCGTCAGCATCAAAATCGGTGTTTCATTTTTTTCTTGACGCAGCCGCTGAGTGATCTCCATGCCATCCATCGTTGGAAGCATCACATCTAAAATGATGAAATCAAATGATTGTTCTAATGCTAATTCTAATCCTTCGCCTCCATCTGTGGCACTGGTTACCTTGTAGCCTTCTTTTTCCAAATTGAACGTCAAGAGCGTTACAATAGAAGGTTCATCATCAACAACTAGTATTTTTTTCATTCAAATCTCCTTTAAATAGGTTTCATTCTGTTTATATTTTAGCATAGAATCAGTACAAAGGGCTATTTTACAAAAGAAATAAATGGTATAATAGGAAGGCACTTTGCTGAATAGAAAGGAAGAGCAGTCAATGATTGGAATCAGTGCATGTTTAGGCGGTCTGGCATGTCGCTATGATGGACAGAAAAAAGAAGTGCCAGAATTGATGGAACTAGTTGAAACTGGAGAAGCTGTCATGGTCTGTCCAGAAGTGATCGGCGGATTACCAATTCCTAGAGATCCCGCTGAAATCATTGGTGGAAATGGATTCGATGTGTGGAAAGATCAAGCAAAAGTATGGACGACAAGCGGCGAAGATGTAACGGAAGCGTACAAAAATGGCGCGATCAAAGCCTATCAAAAATTGCAGGAAAAACACATTGATCTAGTCATCATGAAGGAAAAAAGCCCTTCATGCGGAACCCATTCGATTTATGACGGGAGTTTTTCCGGAATAAAAAAAAATGGTGCCGGAGTGGCTACTGCTTATTTTATTCAGCAAAAAATGACTGTGCTCTCTGATGAAGAATGGCTGAAAACTAGAGGTGAGCAGAATGGAAATCGAAAAGACCAATCGAATGAACGCGCTCTTTGAATTTTATTCGACCTTATTGACAGAAAAACAAATGAACTACATGGAATTATATTATGCAGATGATTTTTCATTAGGTGAGATCGCGGAAGAATACGAAGTAAGCCGACAAGCAGTATATGACAATATCAAGCGGACAAGCAAGATCTTGGAGGATTATGAAAAAAAACTCCATCTTTTCTCTAATTATATTGTTCGAGAACAGGTATTGGAAAATATGACTGCATATATTACAGATAAGTACCCGGAAGATAAAAAACTACTTGAATATGTACAGCAAATTCAAGCAATCGAAGAATAAATAAAAGGAATGAAGAAAATATGGCATTTGAAAGCTTAACTGAACGTCTCCAGCAGGCGATGGGAAAACTAAGAAAAAAAGGAAAAGTATCAGAAGCTGACGTAAAAGAAATGATGCGGGAAATCCGCCTTGCCTTACTAGAAGCCGATGTTAACTTGCAAGTAGTCAAAGATTTTACTAAGCGCGTACGCGAACGTGCGGTAGGGGCAGAAGTGCTGGAAAGTTTATCACCTGCACAACAAATCGTAAAAATCGTTGATGAAGAATTGACGATCACACTTGGTTCTGAAACAGCAGAGTTAAATAAATCACCAAAAATACCAACTGTTATCATGATGGCTGGTCTTCAAGGGGCAGGTAAAACGACCTTTACTGGTAAATTAGCCAATTATTTAAAGAAAAATGAAAATGCTCGTCCGCTCCTAATCGCAGGGGACGTATATCGACCAGCTGCGATCGACCAATTGAAAGTATTAGGTCAACAGCTAGACGTTCCTGTATTTGATATGGGAACTGAAGTCAGCCCGGTAGAGATCGTCCGTCAAGGGATGGAGTTAGCAAGAGAAAAGAAAAACGACTATGTATTGATCGATACGGCAGGACGTCTGCATATCGATGAAACATTGATGGATGAGTTGAAACAAATCAAAGAATTGACGCAACCAAATGAGATTTTGCTTGTTGTCGATGCCATGACTGGTCAAGATGCCGTCAACGTAGCTGATAGCTTCAACCAGCAATTAGGTATTACAGGGGTCGTCATCACTAAACTTGATGGAGATACTCGAGGCGGGGCAGCACTATCGATCCGCTCAGTGACAGGCGCACCAATCAAATTCATCGGTTCTGGTGAAAAATTGACTGACTTAGAAGTATTCCACCCAGATCGTATGGCTAGCCGTATCCTTGGTATGGGGGATATGCTGACACTGATTGAAAAAGCGCAGCAAGACTATGATGAGAAAAAAGCGGAAGAACTTGCACAGAAGATGCGGGAAAACTCATTTGATTTCAATGACTTTATTGAACAGCTCGATCAAGTGATGGGGATGGGTCCACTGGAAGATCTAATCAAGATGATTCCAGGAATGAATCAAGTACCCGGAATCGAAAACGTCAAGGTAGATCCAAAAGACGTAGAACGTAAAAAAGCGATGGTTTATTCTATGACACCAGCAGAAAGAGCAAATCCTGATCTGTTGAACCCAAGCCGTCGTCGTCGAATTGCTGCCGGTTCTGGAAACAGTGTGGTTGAAGTAAACCGAATGATCAAACAATTCAAGGAATCAAGAAAAATGATGCAACAAATGTCCAAAGGGGATATGAACATCCCAGGTATGGACCAAATGTTTGGTTCAGGCGTCAAAGGAAAACTAGGCAAAATGGCGATGAATCGAATGATCAAGAAAAACAAGAAGAAAAAGAAAAAACGAAAATAAAATATGAAAAACAGCTTCGGTATAGACAGAAGAATGTCTACTGCCGAAGCTTTTCTATCAGCAATTTTTATTACTTATTGGTACAATTACTCTAAATAAAGAGGTGGCACAGATGAGATGTCCGTGGAGTGAACAAACAGAAAATATGCGGCAATATCATGATACTGTCTGGGGTGTTCCTGAATATGATGACCAAAAGCTGTTCCGAAAATTGATGCTTGATATTAATCAAGCCGGATTGAGCTGGCAGACGATTTTAAATAAAAGTGAAGCATTCGATGAAGCATATGATCGATTCGATATCAAAAAAGTCGCAAATTATGGAGAAACAAAAATCAGTGAACTAATGGAAAACAAAGGAATTATTCGTAACCGCAGAAAAATCGAAGCAGCCGTCCAAAACGCCAAAGCAGTCTTGAAAATTCAAGAAGAAATCGGCAGTTTTTCAGAGTATCTTTGGTCGTTTTCTAATGGAAAAATCGTTGATTCTTCTTATCATTCACAAGAAGAAGTCCCAACAACAAGTCCTCTTTCAGATGAATTAGCAAAAGATCTAAAGAAAAGAGGATTTAAATTTATCGGAAGCACAACAATCTATGCTTTTTTAGAAGCTGTCGGGATCATCAATGATCACCTTGACAGTTGTTTCCGCAAAGAAGAGGTCGTACGTATCGGCAGAAAGGGCGAATAAAGCATGCGAAAAATCATATTTTATGGTGCTATAAGTTTAGATGGCTATTTGGCAACGAAAACGGATGATCTTCAATGGCTTTTTGACACTCCAACAGGTAAGCAAACCACTTATGAAGCTTTTTATGAAACAATCGATACGACCATCATGGGCAGAAAAACTTATCAGGAAGCAAAAAAATATTTGGAGACCGAAGCAATTTATCCAGAGAAAAAGAATTTCGTTTTTTCCACCCACGCACAATTACAATTGCCAGATGCTGAGGTTGTACACGAAGAGCCTGTTGCTTTTCTAAAAAATCTACAAATGACAGAAGGAAAGGATATCTGGGTTGTGGGAGGCGGTCGATTAATCAAACCGTTAGTAGAACATCAAATGATTGATGAATGGTATATCCAGATTGCCCCTGTATTATTAGGGGACGGGATCCCTTTATTCCAAAAAGGAACATATGAAGCGCGTTTTGAATTGCTAGACACGACACGATTCGGTGAATTTATTGAATTGCATTACGTACGAAAGTAGAAGTAAATAAAACAAAAGGCAACTATAAGCAGAAGTAATCTGCATATAGTTGCCTTTTTTATTACCGTTATGCTTTTTACTCTGCTAATTTGTTAGAAAAATCTAGATACGCATCTAAAATCGTTTGGAAGAAACTTAATGTTCCTTCAACGATATTACCGTTTTCATCAATTAGATTCGCAACGTTTCCGATATATGCTTCCGGTTGCTGCAAGGTTGGCACATTCAAAAAGACAAGCGATTGGCGTAGATGGTGGTTTGCGCCAAAGCCGCCGATCCCACCTGGTGATGCAGTAACGACTAAACCTGGTTTATGATCCCAAACACTGTGTCCATAAGGTCTTGAGCCTACATCTAAAGCATTTTTCAATACTGCTGGCACAGAACGGTTGTATTCAGGAGTAACGAAAACGACACCGTCTAATCCCCTCACTTCCTCACGAAAACGAGTCCATTCAGCAGGAGCCTGTTCTGGAGTTTCGAGATCCTCATTGTAAAATGGCAGATCATCGATTTTTACAAATACACTTTCGTACCCTTCAGGAAGCAATTTCGCAAAAGCTTCTGCTACTTTTTTGTTGTAAGAATCTTTTCTTAAACTACCAATAAAAAATCCAATTTTTTTTGTCATACGATTTTTCCTCCTTCAAACTATCTATAATAATCTTACAAAAAATAAGTAACTGGAGCAAATAAAAACACTTACTGATAAAAGTTTCGTTTTAGTTGACAAATGATCGCGAAGTATCGTTAGTCTCCATTGCCAACCCTCTTAGAAAGTCTATATAATGAAGAAAAAGGAGGGATAAGATGGAAGAATTATCATTATCCAAAAATGTAGCAAATTTACGAAAGGAAAAAGGCGTGACTCAAGAAACTCTAGCTGAATTCATAGGTGTGACAAAAGCTTCTGTTTCCAAATGGGAGACAGGCCAAAGTATGCCTGATGTACTCATATTGCCTAAATTAGCCAGTTTTTTTGATGTGTCTGTTGATGAACTGCTTGGCTATCGTCCTCAATTGACGAAAGAGCAAATCAGACACTTTTATCAGCAGTGGACCACCGCTTTTTCTGAAGAGCCCTTTGAATATGTGATGGAGGACTGTAGAAAAGCGGTCAAACAATATTACTCATGTTATCCTTTTCTTTTACAAGTAGTCGTTTTGTGGTTGAATCATTTTATGCTAACAAAGGATCTGGAGGAACAACAAGCAATTCTGTCTGAAGCAGAAGCATTATGTACGAAAATCGTAGAAGAATCAGCAGAATTATCTCTATGCAATAATGCTTCTTTGTTAAAAGTAGCGGTCATGCTCCAGTTAGGCAAACCAGAAGAAGCTTTATCTGAAATCGAAGAAAAAGCGGATCCTTATCGTTTTGCCCAGCAAAGCGACACCTTGCTTATCCAAGCGTACCGAGCCGCTGGTCAAACAAAAAAAGCGGTAAGCTACACTCAATACAGCATGTTTTCTCATTTAATCAATATCGTATCTTCAGCCACTCATTATCTATTGATCCAAATCATTCAATTACCGGTTATAGAAGAAACTGTCAATAGAATGGATGCTGTGATCCAAGCATTCAACCTGACTGCGGTCCATCCCAACAGCTGTGCTCAATTTTCTTATGCTGTAGCCTGTGCTTATGCGAAACATGAAAAAGAAGAACAAGTAATAAAGTGCTTAAAACAGTTTGTGGATTTGACACTTATACTTTTAAGCGAGGAAGGCAGGATCCTTCATGGTGATAGGTATTTTGATGAGATAACTGAGATATTTGAAGGAGCAGATCTTGGGGTACAGCAAATAAGAGACACGAAAATCATCAGGGAAGGGGCATTGAGTGCATTAGAAAATCCGATTTTTCAACAAATTGAAAGATCAAAAATTGAAAAACTAAAAAAACGATTGGCAGGCGAGTAATATGGGCATCAAAGAATTTCTTCCGTTTTTAATTCCTTTAATCATTGTACAGTTTGGATTACTTATTTATGTACTTCATCATATCTTTACACATTCTGCATATAAACATGGAAATCGAATGATATGGGTGATTATTGTTATTGTTGGTATGCAGTTTATCGGTCCTGTCCTTTATTTGATTTTTGGCAAGGAGGATGCGTAGTGGCTATCTTGACACTTGAAAAAGTCTCAAAGTCCTTTGGTACAAACAAATTGCTGGATGATTTATCTTTTTCTGTAGAAGAACAGACGATTTTTGGTTTCATCGGTAAAAACGGTTCTGGAAAAACGACAACTATGAAACTGATCTTAGGTCTTATCAAAAAAGACAGCGGAATGATCCGAGTGAACGGAAAAGAAGTAGAGTACGGACAAACAACGACCAATCAAGAAATCGGCTATCTAGCTGATGTACCGGTTTTTTATGATTATATGACCGCTTCTGAGTATTTAATCTTTTGCGGCGAACTCACAGGAATGCCTAAACAGCGGATAAAGGAAAAAACCAATGAACTGTTGTCACTGGTCGGTCTGTCAAATGAAAAGAAGCGGATCAAAAAATTTTCCAGAGGGATGCGACAACGTTTAGGGATTGCTCAAGCCTTGTTGAACGAGCCCAAATTACTCATTTGCGATGAACCAACTTCTGCTCTTGATCCTGTTGGTCGAAAAGAAATCTTAGATATCTTATCCTCTGTGAAAGAGCAAACGACGATTTTATTTTCAACTCATATTTTGTCTGATGTGGTGCGTATTTGTGACAAAGTTGCTTTTTTGGATAATGGAAAAATCGTGTTGTCTGGATCAGTGGACGAATTGAAAAAGCAAACAAATGCTAGTGGGTTTGAGATCGTATTTTTTTCCAAAAAAGAGCGCGAACAATTTGAAGAGCTTTTACCTGGAGGGATGATCCGAAGTGAACTGCGTATAGCTTACCCACAAAAAAGTAAAGAAGAAATGCTTTTTGCTATGGATTTGCTAGGCAAATATCAATTGCCAGTCCAATCAGTCCAGATGGAAGAACCTACGCTAGAAAAACTCTTTTTGGAGGTCGTTCAATCATGAGACAACTCATTGCCTTCGCCAAAAAGGAGCTAAAAGAAAACTGGCGTACTGGAAAAATCATCACGCTAAGTGCGCTCACAGTGATTTTCGGTATAATGAATCCATTGCTAGCTAAATTGACTCCTTATTTAGTGCAAGCTATGTCAACAACTCTGACAGAATCAGGGATTTCTGTTCAGAAAATCACAGTTGATGCAACGACTTCATGGACACAATTTTATAAAAATATTCCGATGCTGTTGATTTTCTTCCTTCTTTTATTCAGCGGGATATTGACAAGCGAATACCAAAACGGAACAATCATCAACTTGCTAACAAAAGGAATGAAGCGCTGGAAGATATTTCTGTCGAAATGGATCATGGGTATACTGTTTTGGAGTGTCTGCTATTGGTGCTGTTATAGTATTACGCTAGCATACACGATTTATTATTGGGACCAGTCGATTATCTCCCATCCTTTATTTATCAGTTTTACTTATTATTTTTTTGGCTGTTGGCTTTATTCATTGATTTTATTTTATTCAGCTTTTCTTTCTTCCAATTATGCGGTTCTGTTGGCTAGTGGGGGAACGGTCATTCTGAGTTATGGTGCTGGGTTGTTCTCTAAAGTAGCAGAATATGTACCGACTTATTTGATTTCTTCCTCAAATTTTCTTGCGAAAGAAATCCACCTTACAGATTATACTCAGTCATTAGCAGTGACGTGTTGTTCTATCGTCATATCCATCGTAGCTGGGTGGCTTATTTTTAACAAAAAAGAAGTCTAAAATCTTCTATTTCCTAAAAAAAATCGAATTTAATCAAGCTGTAAAGAAAAAAAGCTTTACAGGGTAAAAAAAAACTGTTACACTACATCTTGTGAATAAAACAATGGAGGTGGAAATAAATAATGGCAGTTAAAATCCGTTTAAAACGTATGGGTTCTAAAAAGAGTCCGTTTTACCGTATCGTCGTAGCTGATTCACGTTCTCCTCGTGATGGACGTTTCATCGAAACTGTAGGTACTTACAATCCTTTGAAAGACCCTGCAGAAGTAGTTTTAAAAGAAGACTTAGTTCTTGACTGGTTATCAAAAGGTGCACAACCTTCTGACACTGTACGTAACATCCTTTCAAAAGAAGGCGTTATGCAAAAACACCACGAAGCTAAATTCTCAAAGAAATAAGGTGACCGGATATGAAAGATTTAAGCGACTTAGTCTTAACAATCGTTCGTCCGCTAGTCACTTATCCTGATCAAGTCAAGTTAGACGTCGTAGAGTCGAAAGACTTTTACGAGTACAATCTAACAGTGGCTCCTGAAGATATTGGCCGTATCATTGGAAAACAAGGGCGTGTTGCTAAAGCAATCCGCACAATCGTTTACGGTGTTCGGATCAATGCACCGAAAAAAGTGCGTTTGAATATCATCGATGATAAGGAAAAGTAAATAAACGTGCTGTACTCGAATTTTCGAGTGCAGCTTTTTTGTTTTTTTTATTAATTGAAGAAATGATTATTTGGCAAAACAAGCAAGAAAGCGTATCCTTATAGGAGGAGGGAGTGAACAGCCAATGAGAAAGAAAATGTTATTTATTCCATTTGCTCTATTGTTAAGCGCTTGTAGTTCGGTTACTCAAGAATCAGACAATACACATCTATCAAGCAGTATATCTGAAACTGTTACCAGTCCAGAAAAAAGTAGTACCAAAACGGCTTCCACCACTGAACAAACAATGGCTACCTCAAATAATGAGAAAAAGACTGCTTTAGACCAGTTGAAAGAACAACAGCCAAATGTTCCCATGCCTCTAGATGTACCAGTTTCTTCAGGCTATCTCAATATCGCAGCGGCACAAACAAAGCAAGGTTATTCTATTTTATATTACAGAACAGATCGTCCCCACGGGTTGAATGCTGACGAATTGAATCAAGAAACGCCTATTGCAACCTATCTATATCAATATGGGTTTGCTTCTAGTCAAGAAACAATCCAAGTTTTGCAGCCCTTTGAGATCAACACAAATGGTCAGCAAGTGGACTTAGGTTCTCGAATCACAGGGTATCAGCAAGGTGCAGCAGGTTCAAGCTACCTTGAATGGCAAGAAGGAAATTGGCGTATTCGAATCCGTGGGAATAATATAGAAGGCCAAGATCCCTTACTATTAGCTAAAGAAATCGTAGCTTATTTGGAAGAAAACAGTCTACCAGCACCTGAACAATTTGGTAAAATTACTGTTGATATGGGTGATACGACGAATCGAGCCGTAGAAGTAAGCTGGCAAGAACCGAAAAATGCCTATACGATCACTCATCAAGATCCTATGTCTGCGTTGAAGATGGCAGTTTCTATGAAGAGGTTGTGAAATCAGCGCGCTGATCTGAGCCCATCATTTAACTCCAAGTCACAGGAAGTAATCAAAAATAGCACGCCGCATTTTTGCATAATTTTGGCTTAATACCTTAAAAGAAAACTAGAATTGCCTCTTCACACATGCTAAAATAAAACAGACAAAAAAGAAATGGGGATATAAGTTGACTGAATACTTGAATGTAGGAAAAATCGTAAACACACAAGGTATCAAAGGCGAAGTCCGTGTGATCTCAACAACGGATTTCCCAGAAGAACGTTACAAAAAAGGAACGGTGCTAACACTATTCCAAGACGGAAAAGCACCTGTGGAATTAACAGTCAAAAGTCATCGCAAACATAAAAATTTTGACTTATTGAGTTTTGAAGGACATCCTTCTATCAATGATGTGGAAAAATATCGGGATGGCATATTAAAAGTGTCGAAAGACAACTCTGTAGATTTAGCTGAAAATGAATTCTATTACCATGAGATCATCGGTCTGCGTGTATTAGAAGATGGAACTGAGTTAGGTAAAGTAAAAGAAATCTTGTCACCAGGTGCCAATGATGTTTGGGTCGTTCAACGTCCGAAAAAAGCTGATATATTGCTTCCATATATCGCTTCTGTCGTCAAAGAAGTCGATTTAGAAGCTGGAGTGGTCCGTGTAGAAATCCCAGAAGGACTGATTGACGATGAAGATTGATGTATTGACTTTATTTCCAAGAATGTTTGAAGGTCCTATGGGGGAATCCATCATCGGTAAGGCTGTAGATAAAGGATTATTAGATATCAATATCTCTAACTTCCGCGATTATTCAGATAACAAACATCAGACAGTAGATGATTATCCATACGGCGGTGGAGCAGGCATGCTGCTCAAAGTCCAGCCCATCTATGATAACATCCAAGCCATTGAAAAAGCTGCACCGGATGTCAAAAAAAGAGTAATTCTTCTTGACCCAGCTGGTAAACGATTCGATCAGAAAATGGCAGAAGAATTTTCACAAGAAGAACACTTAGTATTCATTTGTGGTCATTATGAGGGATATGATGAACGTATCCGCACATTAGTGACAGATGAAGTTTCCTTAGGAGATTATGTTCTTACTGGGGGAGAATTAGGTGCGATGGTCATGATCGATGCAACAGTTCGGCTTTTGCCAGATGTGTTAGGCAATCATACTTCTGCCCAAACCGATTCTTATTCAACTGGTCTATTAGAACATCCCCAATATACTCGCCCGGCAGAATATAAAGGGATGAAAGTACCAGAAGTATTGACAAATGGAAATCATAAATTGATTGAAGAATGGCAATTAAAAGAATCACTAAGAAGGACCTATCAACGACGGCCTGATCTTTTGGAAACACTTGAATGGACACCTCAAATGACGAAATTTTTAGAAGAAATCAAGAAAGAAGAACAAGAAAAAACAGCAGATGAAGCCAAGTGACTTTTTCTAAAATCTTCTTTACAGTAGGTTGATAATATGTTAGTATTTTATGGTGAGTGCAAAAGCACTTAACTATTACGATATTCCGCTGTGAGAAAAGCTCATAAGAATATTTGGAATAAGGAGAAGAAAACCATGAATCCATTAATCGAAGAATTAACAAAAGAACAATTACGTTCTGACATCCCAGCGTTCCGCCCTGGTGACACTGTGCGTGTTCACGCAAAAGTTGTTGAAGGTACTCGTGAACGTATCCAGTTATTTGAAGGTGTTGTTATCAAACGCCGCGGTGCTGGAATCAGCGAAACTTATACAGTACGTAAAGTTTCTAACGGAGTGGGCGTTGAGCGTACATTCCCATTGCACACACCACGTGTTGCAAAAATCGAAGTAGTTCGCTACGGTAAAGTACGTCGTGCAAAATTGTACTACCTACGTGCATTACACGGAAAAGCTGCTCGTATCAAAGAAATCCGTCGTTAATCATTGTTATCAGACTGAGAAAGAACCCTTGGTATTCAAGGGTTCTTTTTTCTTAGCATGTAATTTGAACACCCTGATCCAGTTTTTTTCTTTAATTATTGGTAGAGGAGAATAATGGATTAGAATAAATCTACCTATAAGTAGTAGTAAAAAAAAGAGCACTATGATAATATCTTTCTTAAGAGTAACCGCTTTAATAAAAAATCCAGAATATTCTAACACGAATGGAATATTCTTAGAATCAAAAGGAGAAAGAAGATGGTTTATACTTATACGGAGCAAGAAAAAATGAAAGTTTTAGACACATTCATGAATGATGGAAAAGTAAAACAAGTACCAAGTTCAACAAAAAAGAAATACATCTTATTGAAAGAAGTCTTGAAACGCTTTGACCATGGAGTGATTTATACAGAAACAGAGGTTAATTCGATACTGCTGAATGTATTTTCTAGTGGCGATTATGTCGAACAAAGACGTTATCTAATCACATTCGGCTTTTTCAAAAGAAGTTCAGACGGTCGGGCATATCAGATGATGGGAATTGAAAATTAGAAGTTTTAATTTATACTCATTGAAAAAAGTTCAAGTATGCGATATTGGTTCTACACCGCATACTTGAACTTTTTTTGTCATCTGTATCTATAATACAAAGCCAAGAACGTTATTCAAAATATGGATAGCTATGATAAAAGCTAATGAGCGATTCGCAGTTAAATAAGCAATCGTCAGTAAAATCGTTCCAGGAGCGTACATGAAAAAATCAATTGGATGCGTTACATGAATAAATGTAAATAGAAAAATAGAAATCAAAGAAGACAAAATTAAACCAATAGATTGAGAAAGCCAATTAATTAAAAGATGACGAAAAATAAGTTCTTCTAAAATCGGACCAAAGAAAGCAAAAACAATCAAAGTCAAAAATAGCGGCGTTTGTTTTCCTAATTGCAATAAATATCCCTGATTGGCTGATTGGTTAGTAGGACCTAAAATGTATTGCATGAAGACGTCTACTAAAAAGATCAAGCCTACCCAAAAAAATATACTAGCAATCCTCAGCCAAGTTTTTTCTTTGAAGTAAGAAAAACTTTCTATGATCTCTTTACGAAACAAAATGATACCAATAATAGAAGGAATACATAAGTTAACCGCGAACACAACAAACTCTGAATGTATTAAATCACTGTTCGTTACCATAGATAATAAGGCTAATGGAAGGATCCCTAATTGAAATCCTATGAATAGAAAATAAAGAATGAATAAAGATAATTCTCTTTTATTTGTACGAATAAATACCAAAACGTACCTCCTAAAATTAGATTTTGGACAGATGCCCTTTAAAAAGATAACAAGATTTCGTTCTTGAAACAATATATATGCTTTTATTCCAATGAGGTTGTGAAAACAGTATTTTGTCCTGAGCGTTAGAAAATTGAAAATGGGGAATAGCAACTCGTACTTTACCATTTTTTAAGTGAATACAAGATCAGCTAATTGAACACCGTTTATTCGTGATGAGGGACACAACACTGCAGTCGACACATTTCTCTTTTATGTTCAAAGATAACAAATATTTAAAACAAAGAAAAATAGTAGATAATCCCGTCCTAACTCTTTTATTCTTCCCTCCTAGCTTCCAAATTTAAGCAATACTTCAATTAATCAAGTTTTATCTTTTTTTTTCAATAATCGTAAAAAAAGAGTATTTTTTATTTAAAAATAAAATCTTTGTATTAAAGGACAAGACTAAAATAACCTTAGAATAAAAAGAGAAAAAAAGCCCCAAACTTTCTATACATCAATAAAATAATAAAAATTAAATTTAGAATAACGTGTAAAGGATTATTTGATGATTTTTTATTGAGAGGAGGGATGAAAATGATTAAGAAAACTCAAAATAAAATCCAACGTATATGTCAAAAACATTTTGTTTCTAGACTCAAAGCTATATCTAAAAGAAAATACTTACATCCCATTATGATTTCGATCATCTTGATTTTTACTTTCTTAGGGAGCTTATCAAGTATTTATGTAAACGTTTATACAGAAACGTCAAATTTTGCTAACCAAACGACAGAGGAGACAAATAGTCCACCCTATTCTGAAATACAGTCCATAGAAAGCACCAATCAGTCTAGCACCAACGAGACAACCTCCACCACATCCTCGACTCAACTGATTGATCCGACAGAAAAAGAAATCACAGCAGCAAAAGCAGCAGGGGAGAAAGCTTATTCAGAAACAGGTAGAAGCCAGACATTTAGTACTGTTGCGGCCACGACGAATTTCAACGGACATACCATACCAGATGGATATACAGTGATATATGCCAAAGATGGAGTCATTGTTGCGGTTAACGGATCGATGAGTGCGGATAAAACTGCGTTACAAGGCGTAACCAAAGCAATCGCTTTTATTGATAACCGTCCAGATATCCATAATCTGTTTATTGGCTCCACAGTAAATGGTACTACTATCACATTCCCAAAAAGTATCTATATGGGGGTGGCTACCGCTGGAAATACGATCGATTCAGTTACACCCAATGCGGATAAAAGTTATTCTTTTACACCCTCAACATGGGGAGGGCTTCCTGCCGGAGGAGGTATGAGTACTTTTTCAATCGGTATACAGTTAGCAAATGATATTCCATTCACAGGGTACTCGATCAAAAATGGGCAGATCGTTGATGGTAAGGGAAATGTTTCAAATTTCCCAACCTATCAAGCAGCGACGGTTCAGGTCAATGCGAATCGGACAGGAACTTTTTCTTATACAGTCAATGGTGGAGCAGCAAAAATCGGAACGTACGGGACTACATTATCTGGAATCCATGTGGGTGACAAAGTGGTTATCACTCCAACAGCAGTAACGGGCTATTCTTTTGCACAAACAAACGGTTCTTTCACAGCCCTAGAAAGTAACGTCGATACGGTGACCTATACAGGCAAACAAACACCAATCACTATTAAGTATCAAGACTATTTTGGACAGACGATTGCTCCTTCTAAAATAATGAATCTTACTTACGGAAGTGCTGCACAAGACCTGACGACTAATGCGCCTACTATCGGCGGATATACCTTTACAGCTGTTTCAGCGACAGAAACAAAGAACCAATCAGCAATGAGTGTTTTAGCTAGTTTAGATACAAATGGAAATGTAATCGTAAAGGACGCAAATGGAAAACAGATTTCTGAAGTCATCCTATATTATAAGACAAATGCAACAGTATCAATCAATGCAAATGGCAGTAAGTACTATGATGGTCTTTCTGTTGTACCGATCGTTAAATATACCTTTAATGATAAAACAGAATCAACATCCCTTTTAAACAATGATCTCAGTATTGATCAAATCACATGGAATCCAACTGATTTCAAAGCGATGAATGAAAAGGGAGTTGAAGTAACTGCGCCTACTGAAATTGGAACCTATACGTCTTGGCAATTGACAAAAAGCGGACTAGCTAAACTAGCTGTCAGAACAAACTATTTATTTACTATCGTGCAGACATCTGATGTCTATACGATTAAGCAAATCAGCGGTGCGGTAGAGCTCAGTGGCAGTAAGACATATGATGGAAAAGCAGGTGTCCCGTCAATCCATGTCAAGCTAGCAGAGGGTGTCACTAGTTCGCTTACTCCAGTACAAGTGGCACTTAGCAGTATGGATTACACAGTAGATGCACAATCAGCAAAAAATATGGTTAATGCTGGCAGCTATACAATTAAACTAACGAATAGCGGAATAGACAAAGTCAAAGCAGCAAATCCCAAGTTGTTATTTACTGATATAGCCAACACATCAGGAACTTATACCATCTATAAAGCTAACGCAGTGATTACTGTCGATGACGCTGCCTTTAATTATGATGCCCAAAGTCACTCGATTCCGGTTGGAAATGTCCACGTTACCGGTGTTGTCTTAGGCGAATCATTGGATTATACCCTAACAGTTAACAGCCGGACAGATATTGGATCACAAATAGTAACGATTAGTTTAGGCGAAGGAACTGTAAACAATAATTATACGATTATCGCAACAGATACCGCTAAGTTGACGATCAATCCGACTCTCTTGCTTCCTTCGACAGGCGGGATAGGTCTACTGCCCTTTGTCTTTTTAGGACTGATCTTTATTTTTTCTGGCTTCTTTTATTTTATCCATCGTAAGAAAAAAGCAGGTGAACAGCGATGAAAAAAACAAAAAATGTACGTGTGGATATATTTGCTGTTCTCTTTTTTATCCTACTGGTCTTTTTTATAGGTTCTCCGACTGTGTCAGCTAGAGAATCACCTATTACATTTACTTTGCATAATCGAATGTTCGAAAGCGATAAGATGCCAAGTATCAGTCAAAACGACGGAATAAATATCCCAGATAACTTTCAAGGAGTAAAAGGGTTGAACGGCGTTACTTTCGCTATATATGATGTCTCGGATGAATTTTACAAGCTGCGGTCAGAAGGAAGTAGTGTGGAAGACGCACAAAGAAAACTAGCACAAAAAAGTGATAGTGAAAAAATACTGGCAGAAAATGTGACAAAAACAGTAGACGGGGAAGAGGGCATTGCTTCTTTTAGTGCATCGGACAAAGATGAGCAAGGTCGTGACGCTGTTTACCGATTTGCGGAAATAAAGACTTCAGATCAAGTAAAAGAAAAATCAGCACCATTTGTCGTTGTGCTTCCTGTGACAGATTCATCTAATCATAAATTGACGACCATCCACTTGTATCCCAAGAGCGAACAAAAAATACCTACTGCACTCACATTAACAAAAACAGTAGAGAATAAGCAGACAGATTTTGCAGATGGGGATCAAGTCCCTTATCTCATCACCGTAACAATTCCTGAGAACATCAACGAGATAGGAACCTATACGATCAAAGATACAGCTGATCCTCAGTTATGGCTAGAACCAGAAACGATCGATTTTTTGATTGGTGGAGACAAGATTCATACATTTCACACACAAAAAACAAAACATGGTTTTGTCTTATCAGATTCTGGAAAAGATCTCAGTTCGTTTGCTGGGGAAAAATTAACGATCCGTTACCAAATGACATTGAAAGAAAACAGTGAAAAAACGACATTTGTTAACGATGTACGTTTGACGACTGACAATCAAACAGTAGAAACACATCTTGCCATCCAAACAGGAGGCAAACAATTTGTCAAAGTGGATCGGCAAACGAAACAAAGACTAGCAGATGCTCAATTTCTAGTCAAAAAAAATGACCAATACTTAGCGCAAGAAAACGGGATAAATCATTGGGTAGCCAAAGATGATTCAAGAGCAACGATTTTTACTTCCAGTAAAGATGGAACATTTTCTGTCCATGGATTGTCTTTTGGAAGTTACGAACTAGTGGAGATTAAACCGCCTAAAGGATATATATTGAGTCAATCAACCATTCCCTTTGAAGTTGAAAAAGGCAGTTATGATCCGCTTCATCCTATACCATTGGAAATCATCAACGAACCAAAAGCAAATCCGACGAATAATGGAAAAACGCCAGTTCAGATGCAGACGAATGGCTCATCACATGAAAAAAGTGGAGGAAGCTTTCCAAAAACAAACGAAGAGATGCTTGGAAGTTTTTCAATCTTAGGGTTGTTGCTAGTCCTTTCAACAGGGACAGCTTGGTTTTATAAAAAACAACAAAAAGGAAACAATAGGAGGGAAATAAAATGAAAAACATCAAAACAAAAATATGGGCACTTCTAGGAACTACTATTATGTTGCTTCCTTTCATTCTCAGCCTAGGAACTGCAGAGGTTTCTGCAGCCGTATCACCTACACCAGAAAATGTTACGGTTAATTTGCATAAATTGAAATTCACTTCAGCACCTGAAAATCAAATAAACAACGGAACGGAATTGACATTTCCGAATAGCAAACCGTTGAACGGCGTTGAATTCAACGTATATGACATCACTGCTACGTACTATCCAAGTAAAGATACAGCAGTTCCAGCAGACGCTACACCCTTCGCAAGTGTAACGACTTCTGGTGAAGGATTAGCTAACCTGACTCTTCCAGGTAAATCTGATGGGAAAGATGCTGTATACGTCTTTGTAGAAACACCAAAGCCCGGTGTCGAAACGTCGCCAAATATCGTGTTAAGCTTACCCTTTTATAACCCGAATTCATCAGACCCTGACAAACCTTTAGACACGATTCATCTATATGCTAAAAATGTCATCAAAGAAAGCAATATCAAAATCCAGAAAGCTGGGAACTTTTCAGGGGTAGATAAGTTAGCAGGGGCGCAATTCCAGATCAAAAATTCAGAGAATCAATTCGTGACCGGTTTTGATGAAAACACTGGTGTCGCTCTCTATGATCCTGCTGAGTCAGCGTTGACATTCACAACTGATACTGAAGGATCCATCAGTGTCAATGGATTAATAGACGGCAATTATACTTTAGTTGAAACAAAAGCACCAGATGGTTATCAATTAACCGATCCACAAAAAGAAACTACTTTTATAGTAAAAAACGGAAAATTGCAACAAACAACCGGAATCATCCATGGGGCAGATCAAGCAAATCTTGGGAATCCAACCGGTGTAGTCAATCGAGAAAATACAACTACAGATAACACGATTACTGTAGAAAACGTCCAAAAATACGGTGATTTCCACTTCATCAAACAAGACGTGAACACACAAGAAAAATTAGGAGGGGCAGAATTTTCTATTCTAAGAGCAAAAGATCCAACCGTTAAATTGATGAAGAAAATAGCAAACCTTGTCTCAGGAGAATACCCATATGCTTGGTCAAGTGAAGTCTCAGGTTCTGACTGGGAAGAAGTGAAATTGATTTCTGATTCAGAAGGGAAACTTTCAATCGAAGGACTGAAACAAGGAACGTACTGCCTACAAGAAATTAAAGCACCAAAAGGCTATGCGTTACCTAAGAATGAAGCAGCGTACACTGAATTTACAGTAGATGATGATCCAACAACTTCTGATAAAACAACGATTGATAACCAGCCTAAAGGAATCTTGCCTTCAACTGGTGGTACAGGGATCATCGCGTTCATCTTAGCAGGTATTTCTTTAACGGGAGGAGCAGTGATCTACTTCAAAAAACGCCATCAAGAAACAGAAGCTTAAACTATTGGAAACAAAAATCATACGATAAATAAACGACAGTGAATCAGATGGGGAGAAAGGTTGTGAAAGAGATGTTCAGCCTTGACCGATAAGAAGCGATTTTGAAAAATAGCTCCTCATATTTTACAAAATCGTGCCTTATTGCCGATAGGCTGTCTCTTGAACACCGTCTATTCGGAAGAAGGGACTGTGATAAGACTTTTGTCACAGCTTTTCCTTCTAAAAAATAGCAAAATATGAGGAACTATTTTTCCGTTTGTTTCTCTAATACTCAGGTCAAGACGCTGATTTCAGAACCTCTTCTTTAAACGGTGTTCTCCTACCAACTCCTCGGTCACAAGTCATAATATTCATCAAACATGAGAAGCTGTTTTTTGAAATTGTTCCTTGTGACTCAGAGCTGAACGGCAGGCTCACGACCTCTTTCTTAAACGGTGTTCAATCAGCTGACCCTCGGTATTAGCTCAACAAACAGTAAAATATGAGGAACTATTTTTCCGTTTGCTTCTCTAATACTCAGGTCAAGACGCTGATTTCACAACCTCTTCATATACATATTAGAAAACAGGTGGACATGATGAAAAAAAACAGAATAAGAATACTGGACATCTTCATGGCAATCATTTTAGTCGTTGGGATCGGGATCTTTTCCTATCCTTTTGTAGAAGATTCACTGAATG
This sequence comes from Enterococcus sp. E4-223, assembly GCF_035727065.1. Lineage (NCBI taxonomy): Bacteria > Bacillati > Bacillota > Bacilli > Lactobacillales > Enterococcaceae > Enterococcus > Enterococcus sp. E4-223. The sequence goes on from NZ_JAPMLH010000002.1 coordinate 264,267, forward strand.
ATTTTCTTGCCCAGCAGATGATCATCCATTATCAAAAGCAAGCATCGAAAAAGAATTCAGCAGAAATAAAAAAACAGCAAGAAAAAATGACAAAGAAAAACCAGCAGCTGGCAGAAAAAAATGTATCACCAGGGATAGCCAGTTTCAACCAGACAGTTGATGCAAAAGTATTAAAAGATTTACCTAGTAATGCCTTTTTTATGGCACACATGCTTGGAGTCATCGAAATCCCAAAAATCAATGTCAGTTTACCCATATTTGATCAGACAACGGAGATATTTTTGCAAAAAGGAACGTCATTATTGGAAGGAAGCTCTTACCCGACTGGCGGGAAAAGCACCCATGCCGTTCTTTCTGGACATCGTGGTCTTCCAGAAGCAAAATTATTTACAGATCTGCCTAAATTGAAGAAAGAAGACCAATTTTTCATCCAGATCAATGGAAAGACATTGGCATATCAAGTAGAAAAAATCCAAGTAGTCTTACCTGATGAAGTAGATTCTTTGGGTATCCAAAAAGGTAGGGATCTCGTGACTTTGCTTACCTGCACTCCTTACATGGTCAATACACATCGACTGCTTGTGACTGGTCATCGTATTCCTTATCATGCAAAAGAGGCAAAAAAAGCAATCCAAGGAATTGATCAATGGAAAAAATGGAAATTTTTTGCATTGACTATCGGCATACTACTTGGATCGATCGGCTTAATTTGGTTAATCATAGCTTATTTAGATTTTTTGGCCATTGCTAAGCGAAACTATCCTTTATCTTTTTATGTAAAGAACAAAAACGGACGACCAATCGAAGGAATGGTCTTTTCTGTAAAAACACTCAACGGCAAACACTATATTACTAGAGAAAAAGTTCCATTCGTGAAAGCTTCTGATGAATATGGATTAGTCATGTTTTCCGATTTGAAGGGCGGGAACTATCGCTTGCAACATGAGGAGATCCTACTTAAAATCCATGTAAAACATAAACATTCGAAACAGTTTTCAATGAAATTGAAAAAAGGAAGATACAAACTGCGAAAAGAAAAAGAGGCGTACTATTTGATTGAGAAAGAATGAATGAAGATGTCCAAAAAAGCAGAGGAAACCGACTAAATAAAAAAAGAGAAGCTGACGAAATGGACGTGTAAACTACTATTTTTGGTTTACTATCTGGAACGCCAGCTTCTATTTTTTATGCTTCAGAAGATTTTTATTATTATAGTATAACTTTTTAATCAGTCTCCCTTTTGGTTCTTTATATCATCGAATTTTAATGCTGCAAGCTTTCCCTTAATTCTGTAACACCAGTAAGAGTTGTCAAGACCAGCAGACTGACTAGGTAAATACCGCTCAAAAACAAGATTACGGCAGTTAAACTATAATGATCCATCAAAAAACCGATGACGATAGAAGAAAAACCACCAACAGCTCGTCCAAGATTCATAATGAAATTATTCGCCGTCGCACGGATTTCCGTTGGATACAAACTGCTGATTACTGCGCCATATCCACCATACATACCATTGATAAAGTAGCCGACTATCACAGCTGCGGCTACCAAACTCCACTGGTTATGAGCTAATACAAGTAGATAGACAGATAAAGAAGAACAAATCAAAAATAAAGAAAAGGCTAGTTTAGGCCCCATCTTATCCATGATCATGCCAAAAGTCATCATCCCCAAAGACATTCCTAAAATAGTACTTACCATCCACAATGAAGAACCAGAAACTGAAAGTCCTAATCGATCTTGCATAATCGAAGGAAGCCAGTTCATCAACCCGAAATAACCGGCAATTTGGACAGTCACCATGATACTAAGGCCACATGTTTGCCAAGCAAGATGTTTTGTTTCAAATAGTCGGCTAAGTTTGGTTTTCTTTTTGGCGGATTGTATAGATTTGAATTCCTTTGGTTCAGTCAAACCGCGACGAATGAACAATACCATCAGTACCGGAAGTACGCCTACGACATATAGCATCTTCCAACCAAACGCTGGAATGATCAAAGCAGCTAAAATCGCAGCCAAAGCCGCACCAACCTGCGCACCAATACCAGCAACCGACGAAGCTCGGCCAATTTGTTTTTTGGAAAAACTTTCGGAAATCAAGGACATGCATGCACCATATTCTCCTCCTGCTCCTACACCTGCGATAAAGCGAAAGAGATAAACTAAGTAGATGTTTGAAGCAAAATACATCAATAAAGAAGCAATCGAAAACAGAAGGACCGTTTGAGAAAATACTTTCACGCGACCATATTTGTCAGCTATGATGCCAAAAAAAATACCTCCAATGAGCATCCCCAAATTAGTGATCGTTGAAATGAAGCCCGCTTGCGTACCACTAATATGAAAAGAAGCAATCATTGAAGATAATGAAAAAGCTAAAAACATAATGTCCATATTCTCTAATGCAATTCCCGCCGATGTCGATAATAATACCTTTCGCTGATACTTTGTCATTTTTATACCCCTTTTCCTAAAATTTTCCTAAATTGTTAAAAGTATATCCAAAAAAGAATAAAAAAACAAGTCTTTTTTATTCCGAATAGAGTAGATCCGGCTGATATAGATGATCCAGCTCAGTTTTAATAGAAATGGTTATTGACTTAGAGTACACTTAAAGTTATAGAATAATAAGATACATAAGAGAAGTGGTAAGATAATAAAAGAAAGAGTGATCAAATGAATATCAAACAAGTCAGTGAAGAAAAGGGAATTTCGGCCGATACATTGCGCTATTATGAACGAATCGGGCTGATTCCGCCAGTTAATCGGACAAAAGGCGGGATTCGTGATTATACAAAAGAAGACCTGAAATGGGTCGATTTTACGATTTGTATGCGAAACGCTGGATTATCGATTGAGTCTTTGATCGAATATATTCGTCTATCTAGCGAAGGAGAAGCAACTGTGTCTGAACGACGTAAGCTTTTGATTGAAGAAAGTGAACTTTTGACGAAAAAAATTGCTGAAATGCAAGAATGTTTAGAACGTTTGCAAGGTAAAATCAAGAAATATGATCATGTTTTATCTAGAAATAAAATGGAATGTATCAAGTAAAAAAATCAAGGAGCATCGTTATGGAATTACGCTTGCTAAAATATTTTTGGACAATTGCAGAAGAAGGAACGATTTCCCAAGCTGCAGAAGTTTTGCATCTTACACAACCCACCTTAAGCCGACAATTGAAGGAACTAGAAGAGGAGCTAGGAATAGAACTGTTTGTACGTGAAAATCGTAAAATGATCTTGACAGATGCAGGTTATTTTCTAAAAAGCCGAGCAGAAGAAATCTTAGATTTGACGAATCAAACGACTCAAGAATTCGAGAACAGAAAGAAACAATTATTCAGCGGACGATTTACGATCGGATGTGTGGAAGCTGATAATTCAGACACATTGGCATTATTACTAGAAGAGTTGATCCGTGATTATCCCAGCGTTCAATTTCATATACATAGCGGAACAAGTGATGACATCACGGAGCGGCTAGAAAAAGGTCTGTTAGATTTAGCGATTTTGCTAGATCCAGTAGATACAGAAAAATATGAAACGATTTTGCTGCCAAGAAAGGAAAAATGGGGATTACTCATTTCAAAAGCTTCTGATTTAGCACAAAAAGATGCAATAAAAAAAGAAGACTTTTCCAATGTTTCTCTTTTGATTTCTAAGCGTCCAGAAATACAACGAATGTTTGCAGACTGGTTAGGTATAAAAAAAGAACAGCTGTTGATCACAGGAACGTACAATTTGATTTTCAATGTGTTCTCGCTAATTGAGAATCAGGTAGGAGCTGCTTTAGTCATAGAAGGGGCTGTAAGTAATCATTCAAAGGAAGTGAGATTTGTTCCGCTTGACCCGCTGATTGAAACGAACTGTATGCTAGTCTGGAAAAAGAATCGGATCTTGTCACCTGTAGTCAATGAATTGATCCACCGTTTTAAAGAAGCTTTTGAACAGTAATAACCATTTCTAATCAAGGAAACTCAATAATATTAATTGATAAAAAGGTTGTGACAAAAGTGGTCAGTTTCAGGAAATAAGATGAAATGTACGAAAATAGCTTTTCAAATATTTTATATAATTTCGACTTATTACCTCAAATACAAGCTTTAGAACATCGTTTATTTGAAAAAAGGAGAGTGACATAACTATTGTCACACTCCTTTTTTTATTTTTCATTTTGAATCAAAAAATCAAAAAATTTACACAACTTATTAAATAAGCGCTTACAAATAAAAAAAGGATAGAACGGAATCGGCTATAATAAGCGTTGTTCTGGATTGTAATCATTATAAAGAAATGAAGGTTATAACTTTGGAGGTGTTCGAAAAGAAAAATGGGAGGAGCTTTCATGAAAAGATTTAGAAAAAGTTTGATATTGGTTTTTACGTTGAGTTGCTTGATACAACTTTCTGCTTTCAACCAAGTGGTGTTTGCTGCAAGTGAAAAAAGTAGTGTAGGTATCACTTTTGAAGGAAGCGTTCCGCCAAGTTCAACTGATCCATCCGTACCATCCTCGCAAGATGCTGATAAATCAGCAGATCAATCCAGACAAGAGAAATACCCGAAGACCAATGAGCAACAGCAATCATTTATTACATGGAGTGGAGTATTTCTTTTAGTAGTTATTTTATTATTTATATTTTGGAATAGAAAGAGGAGTAGAGAATGAAAAAAACAATTTTAGCTACATTATTAATCAGCACAACAATCTTAGCGGGAACAGTGGCCGTACATGCAGATGACCTAAGTGGTAAGAGTACAGCAAAAATCGGTCTAACGAAACAAGATCCAGATAATCCAGTAGGCCCGATCGATCCAATCGATCCTGATGATAATCCTCCTTCAAATGATCCAACTGGAAATACTGGGGACTTGCGTATCGATTATATCTCAAACATCGACTTTGGTACTCAAACGATTTCTGGGAAAACAGAAACATATATTGCCGAAAAACCTGCATCTCTAACAGAATCACAAGTATCAGATTTACGAGGAACTGGTGCTGGCTGGCATTTGCAAGTAAATTACGATACAGAAAAACCAGGATTTACTTCAGAAGATAAAACATTGAGTGGTGCAGAACTAACATTACCTAGCGGAACTGCTAAAAGTGTTGCAGATAACAAGGCTACACCTCCTGCTACAAGCGAAGTAGTAGTTAATGATGACGCACAAAACATTATGACAGCGGCTGCGAATACAGGATTAGGAACATGGGCAGATGAAATGGACACAGCAAATGTTTCGCTTAAAGTCCCATCAGGTAACTTAGTGGGTGATTACACAGCTACGCTTGTCTGGACTTTATCAGACGCACCAGCTTAATGAAACATTTATCATGAACGAATAAGGAGAGAAGAACAACGATGAAAAAACAAGTATTCTACACATTAGCAGCGACAGTATTGCTATCAAGCTCATTATTAAGCGCATTGAACGTACAAGCAGATGAAACAGAGCCAGCAAAAGATTCTACCACTTCGACAGCAAAGATCACATTTACAGGAGATAACACTGATCCTGTAGATCCAGTAAACCCAGATGATCCTGATAATCCAGTGAACCCAGTAGATCCGGACGACCCAGATAACCACGGGACTGGAGATAACGGACCTTTGTCAATTGACTATGTCTCAAATATTACATTTGGCACACAAGATATCTCAACGACTAGCCAAGTATACAACGCTGAAAATGCAGAGCCACATGTTCAGATCACTGATAAACGTGGAGTAGAAGGTGGTTGGACATTGACAGCCGCAGCTACAAAATTTGTTGCTAGTGACCATTCAGAGTTAAAAGGTGCAGAATTATCATTTAAAAATGGGGTAGCAGAAAAAACTTCGGATAATACAAGTGAAGCACCCGCAACAAATGATTTGATTTTTAACAATACTGAAGCAAAAACAGTCATGACAGCTGATAGTTTGAAAGGTCAAGGGACATGGCTGGATGTCTTTAAAGGAGAAGAAGGAAACAATACAAATGTTCAATTATCAGTCCCTTCAGGATCTGCGCAAGCAAAAGAATACACAGCAACGATCACTTGGACACTAACAGCAGGGCCAACTGTTTAGGATGGAGAGAAAAATGAACAAACTTCAATCATTGTTTGTTGCTGCTCTTAGTTTATTAAGTGTTGTAGTCGTGCCACTGACGACATACGCTGATTCGAATGAATCAGCGTACAGCGTCAGTGCGAATATTCCCGACTTTCAAAAAAATAAGAACGTTTCTTATTTTGATTTGCAATTAGGTCTAGATCAAAAAGAAGAGATTTCGATCCATTTAGCAAATTCAGCAAAAGAAAAAGCAACTTTTAGCGTAGACGTTAATAATGCTGCCACAAACAGTAATGGGGTCATTGATTACGGACAAACAGATCTAAAGAAGGACTCTTCTGCTAAATATGTATTGAATCAGCTCGTTACTCCTAAAAATCAAGAAATCGAATTACAAGCTGGTGAATCCAAAGATGTGACTTTCCAAGTTCACATGCCAAAAAATCGTTTCAAAGGAATTATCCTTGGCGGAATACACATCAGCAAAAAAGATAATGTCAGTGAAAAAGTAGACGGGACAGCTATCCGCAATAAATATGCATACGTGATCGGTGTAAAATTGCAAAACGATACAGATGCTGTCACACCTGATTTGAAGCTGAACTCAGCAAAAGCAGGTCTACAAAATTCATATACGACTGTGTTTGCTAATGTACAAAACCCAACACCTGGAATTATCAGCAAAGTCAAATTCGATGCAAAGATCACAAAAAAAGGATCAAAAGATGTTCTTTATGAAACAAAAAAAGAGAACATGTCGATCGCTCCTAATACGAACTTCGACTTTCCGATCAGCTTGAATAAGGAGAAGATCGAAGCTGGAGATTACACGGTAACAATCGATGCCAGCGAAGGCAACACAGATAAAACATGGCATTTGACAACTGATTTTACAATCCAGTCAGAAAAAGCCAAAAAGATCAATCAAGAAGCAGTGACAGAAGATAAAGGAATCCCGTATCTCACAGCTATCATTACAGTCGGAATTTTGTTATTATTGATCATCGCATTTTTAAGTTACAAATTACTTAAACAAAAAAAGTAGGTGAGAATATTGAAAAAAAGGGTAAATAAAAATATCCATCTATTTTTACAAATATTTTCGATTCTTAGTCTTGTTTCTCTCTTTCTTCTTTTTGAAATACAAGAGGTTAGAGCCGAATCAGTAAATGACGTTATCTTTAATGCGCCAGATGGAGCAAGTTTAGAAGATGCGTTTAATTTAGTGCCAGTTTGGATTAACAGTCATGCTACGATCGCTAAAAATAAAAATGGAAATGACGTATGTATTCTAACCGATGATAGTAGGAATCAAAGAGCCGCATTGTGGTCAGCAACTAACTATCAATTAGATTTGAATAAAGACTTTGATACAAAAATGAAATTGTATTTAGGGAATAAAGGAAGAGCAGCTGCAGATGGGATTACTTTCACGCTCCAAAATGATCCAAGAGGTAATAGTGCTTTTTCAAGTTCAACAGAAGGCGGAGCCTTAGGCGTTTATTCTTCACAAAATGCTAGAAATAGCGCTGAAGCAGCGCGAGAAGCACTCCATAACAGTTTTTCTATCGAATTTGATACGCACCCAAATAAAGATAAAGGTAATGCATACGATAAAAAAACCCAGCAATGTGAACCTGGACCAAATCATATTGCAGCAACTATGCCTGGAAATCCTGATACCTATGAAGTAACTAAAGAATGGTTTACGAACGAAGTAAAAGTACGTCACAATGTATTGACAGAGCCGATCAATTTACCAAATGGTTCTCTCTCCAATGGACAATGGCATGATTTTGAAGTGCATTATGATCATCTTACAAGTCAGATTTCCTACACATTTGATGGACAAAGCAGAACTTGTAATCTTCCGCGAACTGAGTTTTCTAGTGACTATGTTTACTGGGGATTTACAGGGGCTACGGGAGATGATTCTAATGTCAACGCTGTCGTATTTTCAGAACTGCCAAAAGCTGTTGACGTGGAAACTACTACAGATGTATTAAAAAATAACGAAAGTGTCATTAACAAAAATGTGAATATGGGTGACACGTTGACCTATTCTTTAAAAGCAACTTATTTAGGCGGTATTCAAAATTGGACAGATGTAGTAGGAGAGGAATTTCTTAATCCATATGTAGAATATATCCCCCATACGTTAGCAGTTAAGTACCCAGAAACAGGCACGATAACGAAGGAAGAACCACAGATCACATCTAACAATCAGCTAATCGTTCCTGCATTGTCCAATGATTTAGGAGACGTACATGAAAACAAATGGACAAGTGTAGAAATAACATTCGATGTAAAAGTTAAAAACATCGATTCTAATCAAAAAACGATTAAAGCAGAGGACTATACAGAATTTATTGGGGATAATTATACAGTCCAACCGTATGAGACTACTTACCAAATTTTAAATAACGAAGCTTTGAGACCACAAATCAAACTTTCTGATTCTTTGGCAAATGCTACTGTCAATGTTTTTCCAACAGATCAGTCATTGACGATCAATGGGGAATGGAAGGATAAAGACAGTAATACGGTTACATTGTTTTATAAACTAAATGGTCAAGAAAGAGTCTTACAAGACAACGTTAGCAATACAGCAAAAGACTCATGGCTTCCTTTTTCACAAGATATATCTCTTACAGATTTGAAACTTGGCGATAATCAAGTAGAAGTTTATGCTAAAGATGCAGAAGGTCAGCTATCTAATCACGAAAGTTTTAAAATCATATTGAATCAAGGAAAGGTAAGCTTTAAATCGATCGATCCGGAGATCCAATTTCAAAATATGGTTATTTCCGGTAGCACTGTTTATTCTTCACCACAAGCAACTGTTGGGGTAGTTGTAGAAGATACGACAGGAATTACGAAAGATTGGCAGCTTAAAGTCAAACAGACCTCCTCTTTTTCTGACGGAACAAGAGAGTTGCCTGCGCAATTAACTTATCTAAATGGCGAAGAAAAATTGCCAATAACGAATAGTTCAGCAATAGAATTACCAGTAGTCCAAAACAATACGACAGATTATTCTTTGCATCAAGATGCGAACCATCAATTCCAGTTAGCTGTTTTACCAGGTGCTTATGCTGGTGAATATCAGTCACAGTTGGAATGGACGATCGAAACAGCGCCATAATAATAAGAAGGGGAAACGCGGCTGTTTTTCCTTCTTATTTTTGTTATGATAAGGACGAAAGGGTGGGGTTAGTTGATGGAGTCAATCATGTTTGTTCTTGTTGCTTATTTAAATTTGTTTATTTGGATGAGTATGTTATTTAAAGGAGCGTCAAAATGGCGATTCATCTTATTTTATTTGGGGTTGATGATGGCTAATATGTTCTTTGTTCCATATACGTCATTTTTTTTTGCAATCGCTTATGTTGTGACATGCTGGTTCTTGTATCTTTTGGTAGAAAATATTTTTTTATCGGTCCTGCTACAGAATTTTCTATTGAATGTGATAGGTATTTCCTTTTTCTTAGCAATCGATATTCCAAGATATTTGGGATTTTATACAAGTTATTTGAACCTTTCAGTAGAGCTAGCTTTAGCAGCTTGCTTATTTTCAATCATCAGAAAAGCAGACCAAAAATATGATATATTCGATTATTTCAGCGGTTACACGAAAAAACTGAAAGGACTGACAGTTTTATCCGTTGTTATTTATGTGCTGATTTACATCTTTCATTTAGGTATTAGTTTTTATTCATTGGATTACATCCTTACTTCGATCATCACACTTTTATATAGTATTTTTTATACGGCTTTTTTTATTGTTTTTATTATATACAAGAAAAAGTTCCAAGTGATCGAACTTTATTTGAAAGACAATCAGGAGACAAAAGACTACTACGAGAAATTGGATGATTTCCGTCATGATTATTTGAATTATATTTCTGCATTGGAATACAGCTTGAAGAATGACAGTCAGGAGAATTCTATCAAGCTATTGACACATTTAAAGGATTATTCTTTAGAAGCGATCGATGATGCCAGGCATAATCCTCTGAAGCGAATCGGCGATCCAGCGGTACGCGGGCTTTTTTATCATTTTATGGAAAAAGCAAATCAATCAGGTGTTTCTTATGATATCCAAGTTCTAAATATCATCAATAATATCAAAGCAGATTATATCGATGTTCTTCGTCTTTTATCTATCGCACTGAATAATGCCGTTGAACATTGTGATAAAACAAGAAAAGAAGTGCCCGTCAGTATCACGATCAATCAAACAAACGAACGGTTTTATTTCAAAATCGAGAATCCAGCTGATATGTCATCAACAAGTTTATCTAAGTTGATGAAAAGAGGAAGCTCAATGAAAAAAAATGGGGGACTCGGTCTTTATAACTTCTCGAAAATCACGGATAAATATCTAAACGCCAATTACGTGATCAAATATTTAAAGCGCACGAAAATGTTTGTCTTGGAATTAGCAATCTATGAGAAATCTATCAGTAAAATTGTTTGAATAGCTAGTAAAGTAGCCTATTGAAGTTAAAACGGGCAGGACAGAGATGTCCTACCCGTTTTGATGTTTGAAAAAAGGAATCGTCAGCTGTTCGTTTGTTTCAGCTGGTCAATATGGCGCAATAGTTTTTTTACACTAGAAGAACTTAAAAAAAGCGTATCTTTATTTTTGAAATGGACTTCCATCATTTGTTTATCTACTTCTTTGATATTGAACGGGTTGATAGAAAAACTTTTCAGGTCATTAAAGAAATGATAATTTTGAAATTTTTGTTTGATATTTTTCATTTTATCATGAATAACGAAGTTCTCGTTTGTTCCATAAAATTCTAATGTGGAGCGAGAACCATTGATCGTTGAAATATAATTGACTTCGTCTGGCGCAATCAAAAAGACTTTTGCGGCACCTTGCAGTTCAATGATAGAGGACGATTGTTTATGAGCTTCCAGTTTTTCTAAGAGAAGTTGTTTCAATGTTTGCGCAACTTCATCTAGGTTCGTTTTATCAAGGTAACAATCGGGACGAATCTGCTGATTAATGATTTCTAATCCGCGTGTATTATCATTTGATAGGAAGATAATGGAACATTCTGGGTTTTTGTTCCGTATTTTTTTAGCAAAATCAATACCGCTATGCAATGTCTTCAGATCAATGTCAATAATAAACAAATCAGAAGAAGAAAAGACCAGTGTATCTAAGCGTTTATAAATCGTTTCCAACTCATTGTTCGGGAATATTTGAAGAGAGATGACACTCAGCTCTTGATGTTTCATTAATTCTTTCTTAAATAGTTCCTGATGAAACAAGTTATCTTCAATGTAGTAGATTTTCATGATTCGATTCCCCTAAGACAGATTTCATTACGGTTAGTATAACAGATTTTTTCTATAAATTTCATCATATAATTGATATTTTTTTTTTTATTAATTAGAGAATATATCATTTTATCTTTTTAATGGACGGAATAAGCATAATGTTGATCGCGATATTCTCTTGGCGTAAGGGAAGTTGTTTTTTTAAAGACTTGAATAAAATGGCTTTGACTCGCAAATGAAAGCAATACGCTGATTTCTTTATAACTCTTGTCCGTAAAAAGCAATAAATGTTTACTTTCATTGATCTTCCGTTCTTGGATATAGGAGTGGATCGTTTGTCCCATTTCTTTTTTGAATAAAGCAGAAAGATGTGTCTTGTGCTTATCAAATGTCTCAGCTAGCTCGTCAAGCGTTACACGATCGTAAATATGACTGTCTATATAATTGATCAGTTGCTTGACTAGCATGGATTTATCGGCTAGAGGCTGCTGATGGATCAGTTGCATGAAACGATAAGTCGCTTCTTTCATATATGTGTGCCATTCACTAGAAGAATGGATACGGAACAAGCCTTGGATTAAAGCATCAGATAAACTGAAGGCCTGATTGATCGGGACTCCTTCATCGATACTAATACGCGTCAGGATGGCAACGAAAGCAGAGAACTTCAGCTTCAAACCTTCTAATTCATTTTCGGACAATTCGACATGATACGTTTCTTGCATCTTTTTGAAGAGCCAATCAATCTTTTCTGGCTGATTCCGTTTGATATACTCCGTGTATCGAAGCTCGAATTGATAAGAATCAAAAGTGGCTTCTTGCATCCGGCGGTCGTACAAACTGTCCTCTAACCGTTGATCCGTGGTAGATCGCTGCTTGATTTCTTTTTGGTAAACCCAGTGCAATTCCTCTTTTTTCAAGAGTTCGTGTGTTAGAAAAGCATAGGTAAGCTGCACGAATTCTTCAAAAGCTGCAGTTGTTTCTTTCGTATAGTGAATACCATAGTGATAGCTATGTCCTTTGAAAAGGAAAGTATCAGGAGATTCTCCGATCATACCGCAAGGGCCGATTAATAAGGAATAGGGCTTGCTGTCTGTAATAAAATCCAGTTTAGCAAACATAAAAGGAAAGTGATTAAATAAACATACGGATTGATTCTCTTTAGGCGAAATGAATTTTTCCATGATAGGCTGTATCTCCCATGAAATCTTCGGGTGGCAAACTTCGCCGCTTGAATCGAATAAAACCATGGGGATCAGATATTTTTTGTATAACAAATCCATTATTTTAGAAATCGCTGTCTGTTTCAATTATTTTCCTCCTGTCTATCCTTTTTCTTCCATTGTATCGCAAAAATAACATGTTGAATATTAATTTTTTCAGGTATCTCTCTTCTATTTTTATATAAAGTCTTCTTTTGTTGTATAACAAAGAAAATTTTATCGTTATAATTAAAAGTGTAAAAACGGTTACAAAAAAGGAGAAAATAATGGATGAAAAACAATTAAAGCAATTAGTCGATTCCTTGACAATAAAAGAAAAAATCGCACAAACTGTCCAGTTGAACGGCGACTTATTTACTGATAGCAATGTGATGAATACCGGACCAACAAAGGAATTAGGCTTTCCTGATGATTTTGATTTAAGTCAGATTGGTTCCATTTATAATATAAATGAACCTGAAAAACTAAAAAAAATCCAAAAAAAAATAATGGAAGAAAGGAATAAAAAAATTCCGCTCCTCTTTATGTCAGATGTTATTTATGGTTTCCGAACCATTTTTCCTATTCCGTTAGCACAAGCTGGATCGTATGATTTTGACTTGATTCAAAAAGCCGCACAAGAAACAGCGAAAGAGAGTTATTTAAGCGGACTGCATGTTCTATTTTCACCTATGCTTGATTTAGTAAGAGATCCTCGCTGGGGACGGGTGATGGAGTCTCCGGGAGAAGATGTGTATACTGCAAAAGAATTTGCTAAACACGCTGTCCAAGGGTATCAAGGAGACAATCTCCAGTTGATTGACAAATACCGAGTGGGCGCATGTATCAAGCATTTTGCAGGATACGGGGCTCCAGAAGCTGGGAGGGAATACAATACGGTCGATATGTCCAACCAACGTCTCTTCAATGAATATCTCGCTCCTTATCAAGCGGCAGTTGAAGCCAATTGTTTGCTAGTCATGACCGCGTTCAACGTTTTGAATGGCGTGCCTTCTACTGGTAATCGCTGGCTTAATCGGGATATTCTTCGAAAAAGGTTCGGCTTTAACGGCGTACTGGTATCTGATTATGCGGCTATTGAAGAGTTGCAAGTACATGGCTATGCGAAAGATCAAGCAGATTCAGCTAAAAAAGCATTAGAAGCCGGTGTGGACTTCGATATGATGACTTCTGTCTATACCAATTCTTTAGAAAAATTAGCAGAAGAAAATAAAGAGATCTTGCAATTGTTAGATGAAGCTGTGTGGCGGATCTTAGATTTAAAGAACAAACTTGGACTATTCGAAGATCCTTATCGTGGGCTTGAAGAAGAGAACACGGGAGAAATCCTGACGGAAGAATCGAAAGAAATAGCAGTCAAGTTAGTAGAAAAGAGTTGTGTCTTGCTGAAGAATGAGGATACACTTCCATTAAAAAAACACCAGAAAATCGCAGTTATCGGTCCTTACGGCAAAAGTCGTCTGACGATTGGATTCTGGGCTTCTGTCAGTGGTAAACCTCAAGATAGTATTCCACTAAAAGATGGACTAGAACAGCATTTTTCAAAAGAACAGCTATTATTTGCAAAAGGATTCAACCTGTTTGATTCTTATGAACCATTTGGACCGTTAAAAGCTGGAATTGAACAACTGAATGGAACAATCGAAGACGAAGAAACATTATTCCAAGAAGCATTGGAAACTGCTGAAAAATCTGACGTGATTTTACTGACGATCGGAGAACAATTTTTAGAAAGTGGAGAAGGAGCTTCTAAAACTAACCTTCGATTGCCTGAAAAGCAAAAACGGTTGATCAAAGCGTTAGCAGCATTGGGCAAACCAATCGTGGGGATTTTATATACCGGACGTCCGCTTGTCCTAACGGAGATCGAACCTTATTTCTCTAGTTTGCTGCTCGTTTGGTATCCTGGAACGATGGGAGGCATCGGTATTGCCAATCTTCTTGCAGGAAAAGCAGCGCCAAGTGCTCGACTCAGCATGACTTTCCCACGGAGTGAGGGACAGATTCCAATCTATTATGCACATGCTTCAACTGGCCGACCTTTAGAAACAAGTACGCATTCCACTCGCTTTGTGTCCAAGTATATTGATGAATCCAATGAGCCACTGTTTGCTTTTGGCACTGGTAAAACGTATGGAAAAGTCGAAGCAAGCTGGCAGGAGATACAGGATCAAGAAGATAAGTTGCAACTTGTTTATGAAGTAATCAATCATTCAGCAAAACCAATAGAAACAGTTATCCATATTTATGTAAAGGACAAGACAGCTTCTATTGTGCAACCAGTTAGACGGTTGATTGCTAGTCAAGTCGTTTCTATACATGCAGATGAGAAAAAATCGATTAACTATACATTATCAAAAGAAGCACTTATGTTTTATAACAATCAAGGGGAAAAAATTTGGGAGTCTGGCGAATTTACTTTTTCTCTCTCGACAGTAGATTCAGAAGATGACCGTACAATTCAATTATAAAAAAGGAGAAGAAAGATGGAAAAATTAGAACAGTTTTTAAGTAGTAGACTATTGCCGATGTCGGAGAAATTACAAAAGAACAAAGTGTTAGCCGCATTGATGGAAGGATTTATCCGAACAAGTCCAATTACATTAGGGATTGCCTTCATTACAATTATTGGTAATTTCCCATTTCCTGGCTGGATCGATTTTTTGAAAAATGTGGGGATTTTTCCTCATGTAGAAGCAATCACTAATGGTGCTACAGGTGTTTTCTCGTTGTATGTCGTATATAGTTTAGCTTTCTCTTATGCAAAACAATTAGGGACCAATGAACGGAATGCCTCGATCATCTCTTTGGCAAGTTTCATTATGCTGATGCCGCAATCCGTCATGACAACTGTCACACAAGATGGGAAAGCAGTAGAACAAGCTGTCGGTGCGTTACGATTGGATTATCTGGGCGGACAAGGATTATTTATCGGTATGCTTGTCGCTTTGCTCATTACCCGCTTCTATGCCTTCTTAGCTAAGAAAAATATTATGATCAAATTACCGGAAAGCGTGCCGCCAATGGTCACACAATCCTTGTCACCAGTATTTGTCGTTACGATCATTTTTGTTGTTGTATTTGCTTTGCGAGTATTGTTTGGCTTGACACAATCAGGAACGATTTTCCAATTCTTTATCGACGTAATCAATGCCCCATTGAACTCTTTAGTAGCGAGTCCGTTATCGATCATCATTATCATGGAATTATTAGCTGTTTTATGGTTCTTCGGTATCCACAATGCTGTTTTGCAAGGACCTTTAGGCGCAATCAGTATGACGATGGTCGTTGGGAACATTGCTGCCTTCCAAGAAGGAAAAGCATTACCCTATTTAGTTCCGTCTGTTATCTACATGGGGATGTACGCAGCTGGATTCATGGGATTCGTGACATTTTTCATGATCAAAAGCAAATCAGCCAAAATGCGCCAGTTAGGTAAATTATCTTTTGTTCCATCCTTATTCAATGTGACAGAACCATTGATGTTTGGGATGCCGATCATCTTGAATCCGATTTTCTTTATTCCACAAATCTTTACACAATTGATTGCAGGATTCGTTACGTGGGGATTAACCACTACCATATTGCCGATTTCTTTGAATCCGACTATGTCGCTATTACCTTGGACAACTCCTACATTTGTGAAGATGCCTTTATCAGGCGGATTGAACTACACGATCCTAATGGTTATTTGTATGGCAATCGGTGTGGTGATGTGGTACCCATTCATTAAGATCGCAGATAAGAAAGAACTAGAGTTAGAAGCGGCGCTGGAAAAAGAAGAAGCAGAAACGAAAGCAGAAAAAATCATCAATGCAGAAGTCGAAGCATAATGAAGGGGAAAAGCATGTGGACATTAAGTATCGATATCGGTGGAACGTATATCAAGTCAGCTTTAATAATGGATACGCAAATAAGAGAAAAAAGACAAATAGAGACACCGAAAACGGATAAGGACAATTTTATCCTTGCCCTTGTCAAATTGATCCGTTCTTATCAGCAGATCGAACCCATTGAATTTGTCGGATTTTCTGTTCCTGGTGCGGTGAAAGAAGCGTCAACCGTCTTTTTTGGTGGAGCAGTCGCGTGCCTGAATGAAGTCAATTTAAAGCAAGAAATAGAAAAACATTTGCCCGTTCGTGTGTTTGTAGAAAATGATGCGAAAGCTGCTGTATTGGGAGAAGCAAGTTTCGGTCATTTAAAAGGGATTGAAAATGGTGCAGGAATTATTCTAGGAACAGGCGTCGGCGTTGGACTTTTGTTAGATGGGCAGGTAAGAAAAGGACCCCATTGTCAAGCTGGAGAGGTTAGTTTCTTGATACAAGATCGTGAGATAAATGGGGCTGAATCATTTGCAGGGATCAATTTGTCAGCTGTTCGATTAGTAAAAGAACTGGCAAAATTATTTCAGTGTGAACCAGAAGGACCTCTTGTATTTGATTATCTATATCAAAAAGAAGATGAACAAGCACAAACTTTATATCGCACATACTGCAATCAAGTAGCGATTCTTTGTTTCAATATCCAGTGTTTGCTGGATTTGGACAAAATAATTATTGGCGGTGGAATCAGTAAACAAAAAAGGCTGATCAGAGATATCCAGAAAAACTATGAAGCCATCTTTTCTGTGTCGCCGATGATCGAACAAACGATTACGAAAATGACGATAGAAGCTGCCGCCTTTGAGTCTGAAGCAAATCTGATCGGTGCAGCGAAAGGAGTACGATTGAATGAGATTTCCAACTGATTTTTTATGGGGAGCTTCCACTAGTGCGTATCAGACAGAGGGAGCTTGGGATGCAGACGGTAAAGCGCCGTCTGTTCAAGATATGAAAGAAATACCTGACGGAACAAGTGATTTCAAAGTGGCGGTAGATCATTACCATCGCTTTGAAGAAGATGTTCGTTTATTTAAAGAGCTAGGATTAAAAGCTTATCGGTTCTCGATTTCTTGGAGTAGAGTCATGTCTAATGGAAAAGTTAATCCAAAAGGGCTGGAGTTTTATAAGAAACTCATTGCTTTATTGAAGGAAAATGAGATCGAGCCGATCGTGACGGTGTTCCATTTTGATTTGCCTTATGAGATACATGAAAAGGGAGGATGGGAAAATAGAGCAACGATCCAAGCTTTCGCTGATTACTGCCAGCTGCTTTTTGACACATTCGGTCAAGAAGTAAACTATTGGCAAACAATCAATGAACAAAATGTCATGGCTTTAGCTGGTTCGATCATTGGTACAAGTAATAAATCAATGAAAGAAAAGTTTCAAGAAAACCATCATATGCTCGTTGCTCAAGCCCTAGTCACGAAAAATTATCATGATGGGAATTATCCAGGAAAGATCGGACCCGCACCGAACATTGCTAGTGTATATGCTGCTTCTGATAAACCAGAAGACCAGTTGGCTGCAATGAATATGAGTGCTTTAAGAAACTGGCTGTTTTTAGATGCTGCGGTTTATGGTGTCTATAACCATAATGCCTGGCACATTTTGTCAAAAATCAATGCCTGTCCTGAAGTAACAGAAGAAGACAAAAAAATCATGCTAGAAGGTACATGCGATTATATCGCTTTTAATTATTACAATACCATGACTGTGTCAGCCTATTATCAAAAAGAAAACAAGATCGATCAGCAATCTGGCTTTGGTATCCCGGATTTCTTTCAAACAACAACGAACCCACATTTGCCAATGACTGAATTCGGCTGGCCAATCGATCCAGAAGGGTTCCGTTATACGTTAAATGAGATCTATTCAAGATATCGTCTGCCGTTATTGATAACCGAAAACGGAATAGGAGCAAAAGACCAATTAACAGAAGATGGAAAAATCCATGACAAGTATCGCATCGACTATTTGAAACAGCATATCCAGCAAATGTATCTAGCAATGGAAGATGGTGTAGAGGTGATCGGTTATTGTCCGTGGAGCGCGATCGATTTGATCAGCACCCATGAAGGAATCGAAAAAAGATACGGTTTTATTTATGTTGATCGAACAGATGATTCTTTGAATACTTTGGATCGTTACAAAAAGGATAGCTTTTATTGGTATCAAAAATTGATTGCTGAAAATGGATTAAACGAAGAGGAGTAAGCCTATGCAGATCAATACGATGACTATTGACAACGAAGCCAATACGACTCTAACGGTTTATCTTCATGAAGAAAAACCCGAATTTCACCGTATTGACAAACGTCCGTTTATACTAGTGATTCCAGGAGGAGGGTATGGATTTTGCAGTGAAAGAGAAGCAGAACCGATTGCATTGAAATTTGCTGCTGAAGGTTATCATGCGGGTGTGCTGCGCTATCACGTTGGAGAACACCGTGATTTCCACAAAGCACTGGCGGATGCAGAAAAAAGCATGGATCTGATTGCCTTACTAGCTGAAAAAGCAAAAATCGATCAATCCAAAGTTGCAGTGATCGGTTTTTCTGCCGGTGGGCATTTAGCAGCCGCTTTGTCTACTTTGTCCGATCGAAAACCAAGTGCTTGTATCCTTGCCTATCCGGCTATTTTAAGCTCCTTTGCGGAAGCGATGAAGATCAAGGCTCCTTCTTTAGACATGTGTGTGACACCGCAAACGCCACCTACTTTTTTGTTTTCTACATTCGAAGATAATGTGGTGCCTATCGAGAATTCTATTTTGTATTTGAGAGCGTTAGAAGAAAACGATGTACCATTTGAAACACATATTTTTCAAAAAGGAAAGCACGGATTATCATTAGGAAATAAATGGAGTGGAAATAGTGAAGAGATGGTGGACCCACGATTTGCCAAGTGGTTTGAGCTTTGTATCGAGTGGCTGGAAATCATTTGGTCACAAGCCGCTGTAGAAACTACACAAAAAATAGAAGACGTTTGGCAAGTACCGATCAAAAATTTATACGCCATTGAAGCAAATCGTTCGATCTTACTTGAACATTTGCCATTTTTAGCCGATAAAAGTAGGTACAAAATCATTCGAAGTTTGTCCCTCAACCAGCTGTGTGAATTTTCGCCAGAGAAATTTACAAAAACAAAGATCAGTCTATGGGTAAATGAATTGACTTGGAATCTTTGAACTTTTCCATCAAAGAATCGATGATCGGAGGAAATAAATGAAATATGAAATAATCAATAAGAACAATCGGTTCTATTTTCTCATGGATGAAAAACCCTGTCTTCTCTTAGGGGGAGAAGTGCATAATTCAGCAGCTTCCACGACACTTTCTATGGAAAAAAATATTTGGCCATTTGTGAACAATATTGGATTGAACACCCTGCTTGTACCTGTTTATTGGGAAAACATTGAGTCAATTCCGGGAATATTCAACTTTGATTTGATAGAAGCTCAGTTACAAAAAGCAGCTGAAAATAAGATCAAGCTGGTTTTTCTGTGGTTCGGTTTATGGAAAAACGGTTTATCTACTTATGTTCCTCCGTGGATCAAGACAGATACAGAAAATTATTTTAGAGTAGTCAACCAAAAGCAAGAGCAGTTAAATTGTATCTCACCGTTTTGCGAGAAAGCAATTGAAGCAGATTGTCGCGCATTATCTAGCCTATGTCAATTTATCAGTCAGCATCCGCTGAAAGATCAAGTATGCATGATGCAGATCCAAAATGAGGTTGGCTGTCTTGAAACGGCAAGGGATTACTCTAGAAAAGCACAGCAAATATATGGATCCACACTTCCAGAAAGAATCAGAGAATTATATCCTCAAGCAAGCAGCTGGCAGGAACTTTCAGACGAGACATTCATGGCCTATACCTTTAGTCATGCACTGGAAAAGATGGCATTAGAAGCAAAAAAATGGTTAGATACCCCGTTGTTCACCAATGCTTGGCTGCATAAAGAAGGAAAAAGCGCGGGCGACTATCCTAGCGGTGGTCCTACAAAAAATGTATTAAACGTATGGGAAAAAAATGCACCTAGCTTAACGGCTTTTGCTCCAGATATCTATGAAGAAAATTTTCGGGAAATCATTCAAGATTATCAAATGATTGATCAACCCCTTTTCATACCAGAAACAAGAAAAGATCTAAGATATCTATCTAATTGTTTCTATGCATTTGGGAAAGGCGCACTTTTGTATTCTCCATTTGGAATCGAAGATCTTAGAAAAAGTACGGAAGCTATAATAGATGAGGATCAGGCTTTTTTGAAAGAGTTAGGATTAGACCAAGCGGCTTTTGATCCGACAGGAAGTTTGCCTTATTTTACTAAGTGTTATCAAATAATTAAAGAACTAACCCCGTTTTTAACGGATGAAACAATCAAGATCCATTCTTTTAAAAAGGAAAAGGACATGACGTATCAGTATCAAGATGAAAATTACCGATTTTTGATCAAATATTTAAGCAAAGACAAGAAAGAGCAGCTGAACACTGCTGGCCTCTTTTTTCAATTAGAAAATGAATATTTTTTTGCTGGATGTAACTTTGCGCTATTCCACGATGCAGTAGATGAAGAGCTGTGTTCAGAAATTTTGAATTTTGAAGAAGGATATTTTGAAGGAAAAAAATGGATCACAGAGCGTGTTTTAAATGGGGATGAGCGCTATACGCCATATATCGGTAATATGCCTAAAATCATCAAATTCTCTTTATATACCTATCCGAAAAAAGAACAGGAGGTTGTCCATGAATATCTTGCTGACGAACGAAACCTTTAAACCATCTACTAGTATGTTTGCCCAAGAACCGGAGCCACTCGAAAATATATCTGTTTATCGAAATAGTACAGCCGCATTTCAGTTATTGCTGCATGATGGGAAGAAAAACCATTACAGCTTAGACGATCAATTTACGATCCCAGATGCGATTGAAATACCTATATACCGAATAGAAATCAACTCAGAACTGCCCATCAAGTCGAATTTTATTGAATATTATTGCGGAAAAGACGACATTTTCTACGGAGATAAACTGTTAGAAGAAAAAGCACATACTTATTCTGGTGATCGCTTTACTCCTATTTACGTAGAAATCCCGGTTGATGGTCAACAAAAAACCGGCACCTATCCAATAGATATCACGATTTATCAAGCAGGAATAACAACAAAAGAAACAGTCATCGGACAGAAACGATTAGAAGTAACTGTAGAAGCATTTACTTTCAGTGATAAAGTAACTGACTCCTTCCATTTAGACATTTGGCAGCAACCTTCTAATCTTTCTCGTACATTCCAAGTGCCTCTTTGGAGTAATCAACATTTTGAACTGATTCAGACAATGGCTTCAACTTTAGCTGAATTAGGCCAAAAAACCATTACAGTCATTGCAGGAGAAATCCCTTGGAAAGGATGGTTCAATTATATTGTCAAAGATTTCCCAGCTAACTTGTATGAATACTCAATGGTCAAAGTCCTCAAAACAAAAGAAGGAAATATCCAGTGTGATTTTTCAATTTTGGATAAGTATTTAGCTTGTTTTTTTGAAGCAGGGATCGATAAAGAAATCGATGTGTTCGGCCTTTTAGGCGTCTGGCAGCCACCCTTCTTCCCTTTGAATAAAGCAGTAGAACATCCAGAAAAACTTGTGATCCGTTATTATGATGAGGAAATAGAGCAAATGGCATTCATCGAAAAACAAGAAGAGCTCAGACAATATTTCCAGCAATTGTTTACCTATTTTAAGAAAAAGAACATTTGGGACAAAGTTCGTCTCATGGCAGATGAGCCAAAAGCACATGAAATCGCTACGTTTAAAGAAGCTGTCAAGTGTCTAAAAGAAATTGAACCAACATTACAGCTGAAAGTGGCATTTGACAAGGAACCAGTCTTACAAGCCTTGATTTCAGAGATCGACTATCCAGTCACATCTTTTTATTGTACTTGTCAAAATTATGAATGGCTGAAGGAACAGTTTCCTGGAAAAACACAATACTACATCTGCAATTATCCAGATAAACCAAACACATTCTTGCACAGTCCCTTGACAGAAAGCCGCTTACAAGGAGCATTAGCTTATTATTTTGGAACAGATGGTCTGCTGAGATGGGCATATAACTGCTGGCCGGAACATGCAAGAGAAGATATTCGTTACAATACCAGTTCACTTCCAATTGGTGATTTGTGCTTGGTTTATCCATCTGTCTCCGGCAGCTTGCTCTTGTCTCTTCGCTATAAAGAACTGTATCGTGGTGTAGAAGACTTTTATCTGCTAAAAGAAGCGGAGAAAATAAACAAAACAAAAACAGACCAGCTCCTAGCTGATTTTCTTGGAGAGAAAAAGCCAGAAAACTGGATGGAAAACAGCCATCAGTCTGTGCAGAGATTATTCAATCAGTCTTACAGTCAATTCGATCAGTTAAGAAAGAAATTGATTGCGATCATCACAGAAACTTCTATTTAATTAAATAATAGTGAATAAAAAGCATGACCTGCATATTGCAGGGCATGCTTTTTATTTTTAACCGAGATAGGAAAGAATCCACCGTAAAAATATTTCCAGCACAGCGTGTTTTGTAAATCTTTGTTTAAACCAGTTTAGATCTAGCTAGCTGAAAAGAGACAAAGAACCTTGTTCCTGCTTAGATAAACTTTTGGGATAGAGAAATCACGAATTTACATAGTTTTTACAATCTTTATTTGAATTAAGAAAGATACAAATTAGAACTTTACAAATAGAGGGTACACTAAAGATGTAGCAAATAAATAAAAGGAGCTAAGATATGTTTGAGTTGAAAAAAATAGAAAAAACGATGGTGAGTATAGTATTAATAGCAACTCTAATGGTATTAGCAGGTTGTCGTTCGTCCAATCAGACAGTAAGTGGTAATCAAAACCAATCCTCTGATACGATCAATATTGCTTTTTACCCTAATGAATCTGCTGCAGAGTTTGAACCGGCAAGAGAAGCGGTAAAAGCGGTGGTTGAAAAAGCTACAGATAAGAAAGTTGAATTAGTGACAAGTACAGATTACAACGTGGTCGTGGAATCTATTGCAAATGGACAAGTAGACTTAGCTTATATGGGTGCAGAAGGCTATATCGAAGCAAACAAGAAAAATGAGCAAGTAGAAGCCATATTGACCAATTCTGGGCCAAGCGGAACGCTGGAAGATGCGTTATATTACAGCTTTTTAGCGGTGAAACCAGAAAAAAGCAAAGAGTACGAAGAAACAGGCGGCTATACGATTGATCCAATCAAAGGCAAAACGATTTCTTTCGTCACGAATACCTCAACTTCTGGTTTTACTGTACCGAGCAACAAAATCGCTGAACATTTTGATTTAAAGAATACAGATGATCTTATCATGGATGGTCTATTCTTTGAAAAAGTGTTGTTTGGCGGGTCTCCTCAAGGATCCATGATCAATTTATTAAAAGGCGACGCGGATGTAGCTGCTTTTATGAATATGCCGCAATATTTTGATGTGATCAAAGGAGAAGAAAACAAGGCAGGAGTCATTTACGAAGTAAAAAAAGATACTCAAGCTCCTTTTGACACGGTACGAGGGGAACAAGCACAAGTTATTCTTTCCATACCGGTCTTGAATGGACCAATTGCAGCAAACAAACAGACGTTGTCTGAAGCAGATATTGATAAGATCATCAAAGGAATGACTGCTGATAGTACAGCTGAAAATAAAGCTATTTTTGCACCAAAAGATGCTGATGTCCCAGGTATGTTCACAAAAGAAGGAAATGAGCGGTATGTGGAAGTCTCAGATGACTTTTATGATGAGATCAAAGAAATGAACAAATAAGAAAAGACTGGAAAGGAAAGCCAAATGCTATTAGAAGTAAAAAACATCACGAAAACCTATCCAAACGGAAATCAAGCATTGCAGGATATTTCATTTTCACTTGAAAAAGGAGAATTTGTTTCGATCATCGGGCCGTCTGGGGCGGGAAAATCAACCATCTTGCGTACGATCAACCGATTAATCGAAGCAGATAGTGGTACGATTCGATTTGAGGATAGAGAAATGAATGAACTGAAAAGAAAAGAACTGCGAAAGAAAAGAAGACGTATTGGTATGATTTTTCAGCATTATAATCTTGTCAGTCGCCTTACTGTGATCGAAAATGTATTGCATGGCTGTTTGGGTTATAAAACAACACTCAGTGGAGCTGCTGGTCTTTATCGAGAAGAAGAAAAAGAACAGGCTTTTGATCTTATAGAAAAGGTGGATCTTTCGGCATTTGCGTACACTCGATGTGACGAATTAAGTGGTGGACAAAAGCAGCGGGTCGGAATCGCCAGAGCACTCATGCAAAATCCGGCACTCATCTTATGTGATGAACCAATAGCTTCTCTTGATCCAAAATCTGCTAAAACGATCATGGATTACTTAAAAAGAATAACCAATGAATTGGCGATTACTTGCCTTGTCAACTTGCATCAAGTGGAAACAGCCATCGATTATTCCGATAGGATCATTGGAGTGAATAGCGGAAAGATCGTATTTGAGGGAAGGCCATACGAGTTGACAAAAGAAAAAATAGAAACGATCTATCAATTTAAAAAATTATTAGTGTAAAGGATGAGAGAATGGAAAAAATAGAGGCAGAAAAATTTTTCAGACAACAAAAAAGATATCGCTTGTTTTATATTTTGATGATTGCTTTTCTTTATTTTATTTCAGCACATGGCGTTGGATTTCGGGCAGGAGCAGCTTTTTCTGCTGTGCCAAAAAGTTTTTTCTGGCTATTCTCCAACTTTATTCCGACAAGTGATTCCCTAGCCTATTTATCGATCATCATATCTAGACTCGTCCAGACGATACTGATGGCAGTGACTGCTACGACATCAGGTGCTATTTTTGCCTTGATAGCAGCTGTGATTGGATCAAGAGAAATCAGTTTGAATCGTTTCACAAAAGTGATCGCTAGAGGCATGGCGAGTTTTTTCAGAAATGTCCCTATTGTTGTATGGGCAATAATCCTGTTGTTAAGTTTCAAACAAAACGAGTTTACCGGATATTTGGCGATTACTTTTACGACATTTGGTTATTTGACCCGTTCATTCATGGAAACAATCGATGAAGTATCTGGCAGCGTCATTGAAGCGATGATGGCATCTGGAGCTTCCTATTTGCAAATCATTTGGCAAGGTGTTTTGCCGATGTGTTTGAATCAGCTCCTTAGCTGGCTTCTTTTTCTAATAGAAAATAATATTCGTGATGCTACGCTAGTCGGGATACTGACAGGGACTAGTATTGGTTTTTTATTTGACTTTTATTACAAAAAATTCCAATACGATGTGGTCGGGATGATTACGCTGACTGTCATTATTGCAGTTATCTCACTGGAGGCAATTTCGAATACAGTAAGGAGGATGATCCGCTGATGATGGATTATCAGACAAATGAAACGAATGCCATATTTAATCCAACCTCTTATTCAAAGGTGGCATTCAGGAAAAGAAATCAGAGGATAAAAGTTAAACTATGGCGTCAAGAACGGATCATTGTAAGGCTCATGCTGCTACTTTTATGTTTGGTTTCTGCATACACTGTGATCACAATGGATTACGGGAATGTCAAGTTAACAGAAGCAGTTTCTGCTTTTTTTTCCAATATGTTCAATATTTTCTTGCGTCCGCAGTTATCTGGAAGATTTACGACGTTTTCTTTAGTAGAAAGTCTTGGTATAACGATTGGTCTCTCTGTTTTAACAACTGTGATTGGTGCTTTTCTTGCTTTCTTTCTTAGCCTGTTAGCTTCCCGAAACTTAAGCAGTGGCTTTCTTTCCAATACGATAAGAGGGCTGATGTCTTTTATTCGAGCAGTTCCCACGATTTTATGGGTCATGATTTTTTCTATTTTGATCGGATTAGGAGCGAATGCTGCAATTATCGGGATGTCTTTTCACAGCATTGCTTATTTGACAAAAGTTTATTCTGAAAGTATTGAAGAAATGGAGTCTGGCATGATCGAAAGTTTGAAAGCGTGTGGAGCGAGCTGGTGGCAGATTGTTTTTCAAAGTGTTCTCCCTCATTGTTTCACGACATTGCTTTCTTGGACATTCATTCGGTTTGAAATCAATTTTACAAATGCGATTGCGGTAGGAGCTGCAGCTGGTGCAGGAGGATTAGGCTTTCAGTTGACGATGGCTAGTAACTTTTATTTTGATTTTCGAGAAATCGGCGTGATGGTCTATATGATCTTGACGATTGCTGTACTGTTAGAATTTATTTCTTTGAAATTAAAAGAAAAATATATTGTCAAAACATAAAATTTTATAGAAAGAGGAGAACGGGAATGAAGGCAGACTTACATGTGCATAGCTGCTATTCGAATGGTTTTTTTCATCCAAAAGAACTTTTGTCTTTAGCGACAGCTCAAGAAATAAACCATTTAGCAATCGTGGATCATCATACATTCGCAGGGATAGAAGCAGTAAAAGAAGTATTCTTTGAGTCGCCTGTTAATTTGATCGAAGGAATCGAAATTAGTGCTTTTGACTTGAAAAGACAAAAACATGTCCGCATATTGGGATATAATCTTTCAAATCGGAGCTATATCAAGCAGTTGTGCAGACCGTTACTTCATTTTCAAACCAATCAAACTTTATTTAAGTTAAAAAAACTGCAGGCAGAAGGTTATCATCTGAAGGAAGAGGAACTTTGGAAGGAAGCAGAGAAGGCAACTGCACTTTATCCCTGTCATTTATATCGTTTATTGAAAAAAAGAGGCTATGGTACACAGATGGACCATACGTTTTATCAAAAACTTATGACAGCAGAAGAAGTTTCTGATAATCGAAAAAAAATAAATGTATATGATGCCATAGAGGCAATCAAATACGGTGGTGGATTGACTGTTCTAGCCTGTCCAGGAAAATTTGATAACTATGATTTAATCCCAGAACTCGCTTCATTCGGGATTGATGGTTTGGAGAAGTATCATCCAGCTCATCGTATAAGAGACCTTAAAATCCTTTCAGATCTCATCAAAACATATCATTTTTCTTGTTTTGGCGGTTCTGATTTTCATGGAATAAGAGGTACTACAGGATTTGGCAGGACATTGATCACAGATGCGCGAGAATTTCCCGATCAACTACTCTATAATTGAATAAACTACCTGTTTCAGAAAAATGAAAAAATGATTGCAGCAACTATAGATAATGATATAATAACCTCAATTACGTATGAGGGGATTGTGAACGATGATCAACTTTTCTTTATCACAGATCCAGGATTTGCCTAGAATCGTGGAAATTTACAATCAAGCGATTCCAACTCGCTTATCTACAGCTGATTTAGAACCAGTTACAATAGAATCGAAAAAGGCATGGTTTGATGCCCATCAATCAAAAGAACGCCCGATGTGGGTTTTGAAGATCGATCAAAATATCGCAGGATGGGTGAGTCTTAGCGATTTTTACGGGAGACCAGCTTATGCAAAAACTGCAGAGATAAGTATTTATATTGATTCAAATTACCGAAAACATGGATTAGGACAAAAAGCATTATCATTTGCTGAATCTCAACTTTTAGATTGTAAGATCGATACACTTTTAGCTTTTGTGTTTGCTACCAATCAAGCGAGCATCAACCTATTCCGAAAAAACGGATATGAGCAGTGGGGGCATTTACCTAAAGTTGCAAACATGGATGATCAGTTGACTGATTTAACTATTTTAGGAAAATCTTACGAATAATAATAATGACCGCTTTCAAGTGTTTTTTACACTTGGAAGCGGTCATTATCATAGAATGTTTCAATTGAAAAGAGTAAAGTGAGGATGAATTTTTTTAATTATCATATTAATTAATCAAATAACAGTAAAAAAAAATCATTTTTATCTCATATGCCATTCATTTATCATTTATCCTAGTATCAATGAGAAATAGCAGAAATTTCTAAAGAAATGTTAGCCCTTTATTTTAGGCTGAGTATTATCGAACGCTGATTTTGAACTAACTGACGATAATATAACAATAAAGTGATAATAAAGTAATTATAAAGTAGCAAAAAATTTGTTTCTTGAGAATTCTGCAAAAAATAAGGATTAAAGGAAGAATGTGTATGTCAAAACAGTCTTTTTTAGTTATTGGGATTATTGCTTTGCTAGGTATTTTATTTTTCGAAGTTACTTCGGTGGCCTCCTTGATCACCGAAGTGAAAGGACAAGCACATTCTTCGGATCATTCGTCACAATCTTTCAAACAATCAGAACAATCAACCTTTAAAAGCCAATCAACTGAAACAGCTAACGTCAAAGAAGCCATTCAAGAATCAGCGGAAAAGGTACAAAGTCAGTCATCACCATCAACACAAGACAGTACAAAAACGAGCCGAGATACGGCTGTCAAAAGCGTCGCAATCAGCTTTGATGATGGACCAGGAGCGACCACAACGCCGCAGCTTCTGCGAATCTTAAAAGAAAAAAACGTGCATGTCACTTTTTTCGTCTTAGGAGAAAATACGGCGCAGCATCCTGAAATCGTGAAGCAGACAGCTGAAGCAGGGCACGAGATTGGCAATCACACATACGATCATCAGAATCTGGCCACTCTTTCTGCCCAGTCGATGACGGAGGAAGTGACGAAAGCAGACACTGAGATCAAAAAAGTCACTGGCAAAACCCCCGCTTTTGTTCGTCCGCCCTATGGTTCTGTCACGAATGTAGGGGCAACGATCATCCAGCGACCGATCATCGAATGGTCTGTTGATTCAGAAGATTGGAAGACAAGAAATCCTGACTTGATTTTGCAGAAGATCCAAGCAACAGTATACGATGGGGCAATTATTTTATTCCATGATATCTATCCTGAAACGATTCGTGCCGTTCCTCAAGTGATCGATTATCTGAAAGAGCAAGGCTGTCGCATCACGACAGTTGGGGATTTATTAGGGCATCCAACGGCTGTCGAGAACTACTATGGTAGAAACGATCATCGGCCAGTTCAGTAAATAAATTATTTTTCGAAAAAGCTACTTTTAGAATACCGTTTATCAAGAGGTTGTGACAAAAATTTTGGCACAACCTTTTTTTAATTTCTCTAAAGTATGGTATTTAGATACAAATCAGATAGATTTTGCTTCTATCCTTAACAGCAAAGGAGGAGAAGATAAATGTATAAAACGTTAAAAATCATATCTATTTTTCTATTGATGTTTATTATAGCAGCAGGTGCTTATGGTGTAAGCGAATATATGAAATTGCAAAACCTGTCTGAGGTTTCAAAAAAAACAGCCGCCAACATGAATGTGAAATATTCAGCCGATACAGACACACAATTACCCGATCGGTTCAATGTACTGCTATTAGGTGTAGATACTGGAGAATTTGGAAGGACGGAACGAGGAAGATCGGATTCAATGATTGCTGCTCATGTTGATCTGAAAAATGAAGCAATAAAATTGATTAGTCTAGAGCGAGATACCTATGTTCAAATCGCAGGACAAAACAGATTTGACAAATTGAATGCCGCTTATGCTTACGGAGGAGAACAAACTGCTATTCAAACGACAGAGAGTATGCTTGATACTACTATTCCCTACTACATGGCAATGAATATGAAAGGGCTGGAGAGTATTCTAAGTATCGTTGGCGATATTGAAGTGGTCAATGATTTTGCTTTCAGCTTTGATCACTATGATTTCCCAAAAGGCTCCCTTACGTTATCTCCAGAAGAAGCACTTGCCTGGTCAAGAATGAGATATGACGATCCTAATGGTGACTATGGGAGACAAATTCGACAGCAAAAAGTGATCAAAGCGATTATGCAGAAGCTATTGACTCTGGAATCCATACCTAAAGTAGACAAAATCATCAATGTTTTAGGCAACAATATGAAAACCAATTTACCTTTGAGAGAATTGCTGAAATTATATATAACGAAGAACAACAAATTTAAAATGAGTACGGATCAATTAAAAGGGAAAGAAGAAATAATTGACGGCATATCTTACCAAAAAATGACTGATGCAGAAATCAAACGAATCAGTCAGCAATTACAGTAAAGCAGGAGAGAGGAATATGATTAAAAAAAGTTTGATAGCCTTTGGAATAATCATCCTTCTAATAGGGATCACAGGGGGAAGCGTCTATATGGCAGACAGAGTCTTCACGCCCTCAACGAACGAAGACAAAACAATAGAAAATACTGAAAGCTCCAGGAAACAAGAGCAAACAGAAATACAAAATTCTACCAGTCCAACGATCACCACAAAGGAACAGCAAACAAAAAATGAAAAAAATAAAGAAACGGAAGATACAATGAAATCATCAAAGACCATTGCTCTTACCTTTGATGACGGGCCTAATCCGTCCACAACGCCGAAACTTTTAGAAGTTTTAAAACAAAAAGATATACATGCCACTTTTTTTGTTCTAGGAGAAAATGTTTCCCAGAACGAACAACTTTTGAAAAAAGAGGTACAAGATGGTCATCAAATCGGCAGCCATACATTTTCACATAAAGATTTAGCAGGTCTATCTGACCAGGAAATCAGTGCTGAAATTACTCAAACAGATAACGCTATTTTGAAAGCAATCGGTAAAAAGCCAGCATATGTCCGACCTCCGTATGGCTCTATCACAAAAAAAGGAGCAGGAATCATTAATCGCCCAATGATCGAATGGTCTGTTGACTCGAAAGATTGGCAATCTAGACAAAAGGAAAAAATTCTGCAGCAAGTAAAAAGCACAGTATATGACGGTGCAATTATCTTACTACATGATATCTATCCTGAGACCGTAGATGCTGTTCCTGTGCTGATTGATGAATTAAAAAGAGAAGGATATACTTTTACGACCATCAGCGATTTATTAGATAATCCATCAAAAGCAGAAAATTATTATGGGCGCAATGATCACCGACCCGTTTAGTTTAAAAAAGGAGAGATGTCCAATGATTCAAAAGCAGATGTATTTTATTAGAGGATATTACATTTTGTTGCTGCTCGTTCTTTATCTTTCTTTTTATGAAAAAAGTGTTTTTTATTTATTTTTTACTAATACGATTCTGGCATATATCCCGATTGAATTAGCGATGTGGATAAAATCCAGCAGATCCAAATTAGTCTCTCTCGTGCTGATCTTATTCTGGTTACTGTTTTTTCCCAATAACTTTTATTTGTTCACCGATTTATTCCATCTGTCTTTGCTTTCACCTTATGATCCATCAACTATGATGATAAGTATGGAGATAGAAATCTGGTATAAATTGTTGCTAGTCGTTCTTTCTGTCTTTCCAACCACATTTTTGGGTTGTGAAAGCTTATGGATAGTTACCGATATAATCGTCAAAAAAATCGGAATAGGCGTCTATCAATGGTTAGTTGTCAGCATCATCTTGTTTATCAACGCCATAGGGATTTACTTCGGTCGCTTTTTAAGATTGAACAGTACAGACGTCTTCACCGACAGCAAAGAAACGCTCATGAGATTGATCGAAGCATTTACCAGGATAGACAGTCCATCTTTTTTATTGATCGTACTCATCTTTTTATTTTCACTGATATTCGTGTATATTTATAAGTTAGGGATAAAATTTGCTCTATTGGCAGAAGGTGAGGATCTGTATGAAGATACTAGTAGTAGAAGATAATCTTGCAATCAATAAACTTTTAGTTCGTACATTAGAAAAAAATGGCTATACGGTCTATTCAGTATTCACAGGAAAGGAAGTGGCAGATATCATCGAGCAGCAGGAATTTGATTTGGCGTTGTTGGATATCATGCTTCCTGAAATCGATGGTTATGAAGTATTTGCGTATATGCGTGAGTATGATCTCCCCGTTATTTTCTTGACAGCCAAAGACCAGATTTCCGACCGAGTGAGCGGATTAAGGTCAGGAGCTGAAGATTATATAACAAAGCCATTTGATCTAGAAGAATTGCTGGCACGGGTGGAAGTTGTTCTTCGAAGAAACGGAAAATCTAGCTCAAATAAATTATTGAAATGGAAGTATATCGAAATCAATGAAAAAACAAGGGCCGTCACTGCAAGAAATCAAGCTGTTTCTTTGACTCCTAAAGAATATGAATTACTTCTTTACTTAATTAGAAATAAAGCAATTATTTTGCCAAGAGAAAAAATCTATCAAAAAATCTGGGGAAGGGAAGAAGAACCCAACTCCAGAACGCTTGATTTACACATCCAACGAATCAGAAATAAATTGCAATTAGGACAGGACTTGCGTACGATTTATGGTGTAGGTTACCTATTGGAGGGGTGAACTTGAAATATACGAGCAAAGTTTTCTTTTCATTATTATTCTTCTTTTTACTCATTTATTTGGTGGTCAGTGGTTTTACACTGCATGCGATTTACCAGCGCACAGTTTCTCAAGAAAAAGAAGTGCTAGTCAACCAGCAGAAAAATCTCTTACTGCTTTTGTCGACGAAAACAGACGGAGATGAAACAACAGATGAAATGAGAAAAAATGGTGAATTCGTAGCTGCAGCCAAAATCGGAGAATTTGAGATTCTAGACAAAAAAGGTAAAACGGTTTTTAGTACAAAGCCTACTTTGTTTGAAAAATACGATTCTCCAAAAGAGTTGTCTAATCGTATTGTAGAAATCAGTGATATGGTTACTGTTAAAAACAAAAAGATACTTTATTCGACTTCAAAGATACCCGACACTACCTATCGTTTAGCTACTTACCATCAAGCAAAGAACTATGAAGAAATCGCGAAAGATTCCCTTGTCTATTTTCGGCTGATTTTACTCTTTTTGCTTTTGGCTATCATTCCCGTCACTTATTTTCTAACAAGCATGATCTTGAAGCCCATCAATCAGCTGATTTCTGTAGCCCAGCATATCACAGAAGGTAAGACGAAAGAACGGGCAATAGTCAATACTCAAGACGAAATTGGGAAATTAGGGAACAGTTTGAACAATATGGCTGATAAATTGAACTACGATTTAGAAACTCTCCGTCAGGCAAAGGAAAAGCAAGATTTATTTGTTTCTAGCTTTTCTCACGAGATTCGAACGCCGCTGACTTCCATTATCGGCTATGCGCAAATGCTGAAATGGGAAAAATTGGACCAATCAGCCAAAGAATCTGTCGATTATATCCTTGAAGAAAGCAACCGGCTAAAACATTTGTCCAATGATATTTTGAAATTGATAGAACTAGAAAGAACAAATGTCTCTCTTGAAGAAATATCGACCAGCATGATCAGCAATGATCTAAACAAGTTTCTTAAAGGAATGAAACAAGGATTTACTTATACCATCGAACTAGAACCTGCCAATATTTTGCTAGACATCAATCTTTTCAAGTTACTAGCAATGAATATTCTGGCGAATTCATTAGAAGCTATAGCAGAAGATGGAAAATTAGTGGTCAAAGGAATAAAGAAAGAAAAGCGTTATATTCTGCAGTTTTCCGATAATGGGAGAGGGATACCAGCAGAAAATTTGTCTAAAGTAACAGATGAATTTTTTACAGGAAATCCTTCAAGGACAACGAAACATTTAGGACTTGGATTAGCTTTGGTAAAGAAAATAACCGAATTGCATAATAGTTCTTTTGACATAGAAAGTACGCTAGACTCAGGGACAATGATCACGATCGATTTTGCTTTAGGAGGGGAAACAGATGAAAATTAAATTATATCTTCTTTCTGCTTTCTTTCTGGTATTCAGTGCAGGATTGTTTTTTTTACCAGATATTTTAGCGAGTAGTATTACTGCAAAAGAACAAAGAACAGTAGATATCTCTTCTTTAAGTTCAGCTTCTTCTCCCTCTATCGAAACAGCAATGAGCCAAGCCCAATCTTTTTCTATTATGGAAGAATCAGATCAGAGCCAATTAGATATGGTCAATCGGCTGCGAGAGGAATTAAATCAGCTATTTCAAAAGCTATCCATGCCAAAAGAGCCAGTGATTGTTCAAGACTATGAAGTTTTGATCTCAGAGGACAGCGTATTTTGGCAAATGGAATTCCTCACGCAAACAGGCTACGGAACGGCAATCATTGATGAAACGAACAAAAAAGTTGTGCGGTTATCTTATTTTGATGAAGATCAAAATAACCGGGGGAAAAAACAAATTATAGATGATTACTTGAACTATCTTCCTCTAAAAGCAGATAAAATCGAAGAAGATGGTGAGATGATTACTGTCACTTTGAAAAATGGACAGAAATTAAACTTTCTGATTGATGAGACACGATTGTTGCTGAATTATGCATGAAGAATTATTTAGAAAGAAGGGGTGAATCTACCGTTTGCCAAAAGGTTGTGATCAGAATTTTGTCACAACCTTTTTTTATATTACTAAGACATGGTATCCAGAGATAAATCAGATAGAGTTTGCTTATATCCTTAACAGCAAAGGAAAGATGAAAATCGAACCAAAAAAACAGGATCAATTTTTTACTAAAAATATATTTTTTTACTGAATTCTGGTAAAATGAGATAAAAAGGTTTCATTCAAGGAGGATATGATGAAAACAATAGCTGATCCTTTAAAAACGGAGATTTTTAAAGCCAATAAAGAGTATATTCAGCAGAACAAGATTGAGCCTTTTGTATTAAAAGAATTTATGGAATTTTTTGAAACGGGTAAACGATTGAGATACGAATCTAGTTATTTTGCTAGAAGAAGACAATTGTTTGTGGCTGCTTTAGCTTATTTCTATGAAAAGAACAGTGAGAACAAAGAGTGGTTGGAACAATTAATTTGGGAAGTTTGTAATGAGTGGACATGGGCACTGCCTGCTCACTTGTCAAAGCAAGTTTTATCCAATGATCAAGCAAGGGTTTATATCGACTTATTTTCTGCCGAAACGGGACAGGCATTAGCTGAGATCTATGAACAAGTCGGAGAAGAGCTATCGCCTATCGTTGCGAATCGTATAAGAAAGGAAGTAGAGAAACGTTTGATCCTGCCTTTTGAAAAACAGTCATGGGAATGGGAACAAAAGAAAAACAACTGGAGTGCTGTAATCGGCGGATGCATCGGGATGGCTTGTTTGTCCTTGCTTCCTAAAAAAAGCGATCGTTTAGAACGACTCCTGACAAAAATCGATATTTCGCTTAAGAACTATCTTCGTAGCTTTGGAGAAGACGGTATCTGCACAGAAGGTGTGGGATACTGGGGTTATGGATTTGGTTATTATATTTATTATGCTGAAAAATTAGCCGAATCGACAGGAAATCATTATTATTTAGAGATAAATAAGGTCAAGAAAATAGCGGAATTTCCTGGGAAAGTAAGAATAAATAATACTTATCTTCCTTTTTCAGATTTTTCTCAACCAAACTTGCCAAGTGGACTCTTAAGCTTTTGCGTATCGAGATTCGGTGCAGATATTCCTATAGAGACAGTCAGTTCTTTGGATTTTGACAAGTGTTACCGTTTTGCTCATCTCTATCATAATCTTCGATGGACAAAAAAGAAGGAGTCGAGTGTTATTAACAGACAGTGTAACTATTTTCCAGATGCTCAATGGTTTATCCTAAATTCAGTAAAACAAGATCTATTTTTCGCAGCAAAAGGTGGTGACAATCGAGAAAGCCATAATCATTTGGATGTTGGTCATTTTGTATTTGGCAATCACGAAGTATTGTTCCTAACAGACCTAGGGGCAGGGGAATATACTAAAGAATACTTTGATGAAGCAAAACGGTATCAGTATTTCGTTACTTCAGCTAAGAGCCATCATCTGCCTATCTTAAATGGTTGTTCACAAGTCGTTAACGACGGAAAAGCAGAAGTGGTAAGAACGGATTGCGCTAACGGGGAAATCACTTACAACTTGGCCGAAACATATAGTACTGAATCTTATATAGAAAAATTTACCCGTCATTTTTCTGTTCATGAACAGAAAAAAATCTTAGTGCTCCATGATCGGTTTTGTTTCAGTAAAGCAAAAAATGAGATCATAGAGAATTTCGTGTCTCATATTGAACCAGTAATAGAGGAGAAAAAAGTTATTCTAAGTACAAGCAACGAAGTAGTTGAAATCAAATTCGATACGCGTTTTTTGATTAGCCTCAATGTGATAAAAAAACAATATCACCGGCATGATGGTGGTCTTTACGAAGCGCATCAAATACAAGCGATGTATCGTGTTGCCAAAGAAACTGAGATTATTACTTCCTTTTTACTTATGTGATAAACTTGAACACTTCAACTTAAAAAGGGCTGTGACAATAAACGCGTCACAGCCCTTTTTCGGAGTAAACCATGTTTTCCTGCCAACTCCACTTTTATAAATCACTATTCATAAAACAGGAAGAGCTGTTTTTGCTTAGCTGTTCTTATTGCTTGATGTAGGACAATTTTTTCACAACCTCTTATTTCTCTACGTTTGACGTGGAGAAGCTGTCGATTGTCGGATAACTAATTCTGTACTAAGTAGAATCCGTTTAGCGATTCCGGGATTTTTAATTCGTTCATCTAAAACGTTCACGCCCATTTCGCCCATTTCTTCTGTAAATGCATGGACAGTTGATAAAGAAGGTGAGACATAACGAGAAATCGAAAGATCGTTTATTCCCATCACACTGATTTCTTCCGGCACACGAATCCCAGCTTCTGTCAATTTATGGATAATACCGATCGCAAATGAATCATTTGCTGCTAAAATAGCAGTGGGCAACTTTTCATTCCAGCTTTTCAATGCTTGCAAGGTCAGTTCTTCTCCTGTAGGGACATCCAAGTGACTATTTTCCTTCAAGATAAAATACTCTTCTTTATATAAGCCATGAAATTGCATAACATCAATGAAAGTGTTAGTAGTTGGTGTCTTATATTGACGATAACTATGAAGATTATCTGTTTCTTCAGCCCCAATAAAAGCAATCTCTTTATGGCCAAGAGAAAATAAATGTCCTAAGGCTAGTTCAGTTGCTTGGGCAAAATCGGTGTTTACGGAATCATAGTTGTTCAAAGGAAAATTACTTCCTATTACACAGAAATGTTCATGAAGTGCTGCGAATTCATCGATTCTTTCCTGGGTAAATTTACCAATAGCTAAGAGACCATCCACTGATTCTATTGATTGATCATCTAAGTGAGAAATCTTCAATACGTTATATCCTAGCTCGGCAGCACGTTTTTCTACTCCTAAGCGAATGGACATGTAATATATATCATCTAATTCTTCCTCATCTAAGCGCCATTGGATAATACCAAGCGATCGTTCTTTTTTTTCTCCTACTTTTTTTATGTTTCTTTTCTGTTTCTTTTTTTGCTTATATTTTGTGTAATTCAGTTCTTCAGCAATTTCAAAAATCTTCCGCTTCGTTTCTTCAGTAACAGACAAGGTAGAGTCATAATTTAATACTCTAGAAACAGTAGAGATCGATACTGCTGCAGCTTTTGCGATATCAGTAATAGTGGCCATTTTGTACCCCTCATTCATTCAATTTCTTATATACAGTATATTTCTTTCAAGTAAAAAAGCAAAGTAAAAAAATTACAAAAAAAAATATTTTACTAAAAACTATTGATTTTTCCTGAGTAAAAAAGTACTATCTTCTTAAGGAAGCGCTATCAAAAAAAGGAGGGGCGGGAGAAAATTGAAAGGGTTAGTAGCTATGGTTATCGTTATTTGTAGTCTGTTTTTAGCAACAGGGTACATGAACGACAATCGTAAGCAAATAAATAATTTTAGTAAAAAACAAGAAGAAAAGTTAAAAGAAAATGCTCGAAGCGTTTCTGAACAAGAATGGCAAAACGATGAAGTACCTTTACGTGAAATGGTTTCTTTAGAGGAGACTATCATCAAATCAGATCGAAAAAGCGGCAAAGTGG
This sequence comes from Enterococcus sp. E4-223, assembly GCF_035727065.1. Classification (NCBI taxonomy): domain Bacteria; kingdom Bacillati; phylum Bacillota; class Bacilli; order Lactobacillales; family Enterococcaceae; genus Enterococcus; species Enterococcus sp. E4-223. The sequence goes on from NZ_JAPMLH010000002.1 coordinate 302,523, forward strand.
AAAATGGCGATCGTTTCTTATTGCAAACTCAAGGAAACGTTTTTATGATATTCAACGATCAAAATCAATGCTTTCGTGTAGGAGAGCGGATTAAAGTATATGGAGAATATTATGGTTTTATAAAGGGGCTGCTGATTGAAAGGAGGAACGAGAGTGAATGAAAGAAAGAGGGGAAGACAAAATAGTTTAAGGTTCAATGATTGTTTATCAAAAGAAGATATTGAAGAAATGTTTTTGGGTTTGCTAGAGCCATTAAGCGTCTTTTATGAGAAACGACCCGGGCGCTTGAAGTTAGGGACGCATGGAACGGTATATACAGAAGATCGTAGACAAATCGAAGCATACTTAAGACCGTTATGGGGATTAGGACCTTTTATCACAAACAAGCCGCATCCTCTTACAGAAGTTTATCTTGAAGGGATAACGAAAGGCGTAGACCCAAGAAGTCCAGATTATTGGGGAGAAATCGATTCTTCTGATCAATTGATCGTAGAGATGGCTTCTCTTAGTACGTCCTTGTTGCTGAATAAAGAAAATATTTGGGATCGATTAGAACCGCAGGCACAAAAAAATCTTCATCATTGGCTAATGCAGGTTAATGAATCTTCTTTACCGAGAAATAATTGGCATTTCTTCCGTGTACTGATCAATTTAGCGATGAAAAATTGTGGAAGAAGTTATTCAAAGAGTTTGTTGGAGAAAGATCTTGAAACTATTGAAAGCTTTTATCAAGGCGAGGGGTGGTATTGTGACGGAGTTGAGACACAAGTAGATTATTATGTTTCCTTTGCTATCCACTACTATAGTTTGATCTATTGCCGCTTCATGGAAAAAGAAGATCCGGTTCGTGCCAAAAGAATGAAGAAAAGGGCATGCTTGTTTGCTCAGACATTTAAATATTGGTTTGATGAAGAAGGAAGAGGGCTTCCATTTGGGCGTAGTTTGACTTATCGCTTTGCGCAAGTGTCATTTTTTAGTGCGCTAGTTTTTGCTAATGTCGAAGCATTGCCGTGGGGCGAGATCAAAGGATTGATCAGTCGACATTTGAAATATTGGAATCATCAAGAGATGCTGACAACTGATGGGTTGCTGTCAGTTGGTTATCATTATCAAAATATGGTTTTTGCGGAAGGATACAATGGCCCAGGATCCCCTTATTGGGCATTCAAAACGTTTTTGTTATTAGCAGTCCCTGATGATCATCCTTATTGGCAAGCAGAAGCACTCGGATTAAAGATAGAAGTACGTAAAAAAGCAGTGCCTTCTAGTAAAAATATGTATCAATATGATCAGACATTAAAGCATGTGCAAGCTTTTCCGGCGGGACAGTTCATTCAAAATCAAAATCATGGGAGTGCGAAATACAGTAAATTTGTCTATTCAACTCTTTTTGGTTTCAGTGTGCCAAAAAGCAACGGATCATATGGTGAAGGAGCTTATGATAGTTGTTTGGCGTTGTCTGAAGATGGCCGTCACTTTCGGACAAAAGAATTAGATGAAATGTTTTCAATCGAGTTAGACCGAGTTGTCCATTTATGGCGTCCTTGGTCAGATGTGACAATAAAAAGTACAATCGTTCCGCTTGAAAACGGGCATTTGCGTATCCACGAAATATGGAGTGAACGGTTGCTGTATGTGTATGAAGGCGGGTTTAGTGTACCAATGGAAAATACAAATAGATGTATAGCGGGACAATGTGCCACAGCACGATCGATCATTGGTACTTCGAGGATTAAGAACATCATTGGATACAAGAAAGCTGGGATTATTCGACCTGAACCTAATACAAGTCTTTATTTTCCAGTAACACTATTACCATATTTGACAGGCGTGGCTGAAAGCGGAAAACAAGTATTTATATCTGTGATCAGCGGTGTTTTACCAGAACAGGTTTTTGAAGAGCCTGCTGTAGAAATTATTGGGAGAAATATAGAAATCGGGCAACTAGGGCAAAGGATTAATGTAAAGTTGGAGGAAAAATACAACGATGGACAATAGAACAAATATAGTTGAGTTAGATTGGCTAGTTTCAGAAATTGATTTTATTGAAAAACAGATGCGTGAAAATCAAGAAAAATTTAAATTTCTCGTACCTGCTGCAGCTAGTAACAATCATGTATATGAAGCGGAAGAAAACACTGATTGGACGGCTAGTTTCTGGTTGGGGATATTATTTTTAACAAAAGAACTTTCTAACTCAAAAGATTTTGATCGAACGATAGAAAGTCAATTAGCTTCATTCAAAGAACGTTTAGAAAAAGATATAGCCTTGGATACGCATGATATCGGATTTTTATATCAATTATCAGCTGTTGCTGATTATCGATTGAATAAAAACGAGTCATCAAAGCAAATAGCGATACAAGCAGCTGATCGATTGATGGAGCGTTATTCTCCCAAATCTCAAATTATCCAAGCTTGGGGAGACTTAGATGATCCAAAGCAGCGTGGACGTATGATCATTGATTGTTTGATGAATCTACCATTACTTTACTTTGCTACTGAGGCTACCGGAGATGAGGATTATAAAACAGCTGCCTACAGCCATGCGAAACAAACTCAAAAGTATATTGTGAGAGACAATGCTACTACTTACCATACGTATTACTTTGATGATGTTACTGGAGTGCCTAAATATGGTCGTACGCAACAAGGTTATTCAGATGAATCCTGTTGGGCACGCGGGCAAGCGTGGGGAATCTATGGATTCACATTAAGTTACTTGTATACGGGAGACGGTTCTTTTTTAGAGACCGCCACGCAACTTGCTGATTATTTTCTACAAGAGCTTCCTGAAGATTTGATTTGTTATTGGGATTTAATATTCAAAGAAGGTAGTCAAGAGGAAAAAGATAGCTCTGCGGCAGCAATAGCTGCATGCGGATTGTTAGAACTTTCCAAACAACTGCCTGTTTCAGATCATCGTCATTTCGATTACGAAGAGATGGCAGTCAAAATCTTGGGAGAATTACAAAAAAACTATACAACGAAACAAGTAGATGGATCAAACGGGCTGCTTCTCCATGCCGTTTATGATAAAAACAGCTTAAAAGGTGTAGATGAATGTGTGATCTGGGGTGATTACTTTTATGTAGAAGGGATCACTCGTCTAGCTAAAACATGGTACTGTTACTGGTAATGTATAAGAGAAGAGGAGGATTCATATATAATGAAGCGATGGAAAAAAATGATGATTGGATCAATAGTTTTGGGAATGTCACTTGTATTTGGTGCTTGTGGTAATCAAGAAGGCAGTAGTGGAGAATCAGCAAATGAAATTACCGTTTCGACATGGAATTATGAAACAACACCTGAATTCAAAGCGCTCTTTGAAGCATTCGAAAAGAAAACGGGAATCAAAGTGAAAGCAGTGGATATTGCTTCAGATGATTATGACACGAAACTTACTACGATGCTTTCTTCTGGAGACACGACAGATGTATTGACGATGAAAAATCTTTTGTCGTATTCAAATTATGCTTTACGAGATCAGTTAGTCGATCAAACAGAACGAATTAGAGAATTAGATACTGCTGCTGAAGGAACATATGAAATGTATGATATCGATGGAAAAACATACGCATTGCCCTATCGAACGGACTTTTGGGTACTGTATTACAATAAGAAAATGTTTGATGATGCAGGAATCGAATACCCAGAAAATCTAACTTGGGACGAATACGAAGATTTAGCAAAAAAGCTTAGTAAAAATGACGGACAAGTTTATGGAGCATATCAACATATCTGGCGTTCAACGATCCAAGCTATTGCAGCTGCTCAAAACGAAGCGAATCTTGTGGAACCAGATTATCGATTTATGGCTGATTATTATGATCGAGCATTGAGGATGCAAAAAGAAGGCGCGCAAATGGATTTTGGCACGGCTAAGTCAACGAAAGTAACCTATCAATCTCAATTTGAAGAACAAAAAGCAGCAATGATGTACATGGGAACTTGGTATATGGCTGGCATACTTGCGAACAAAGAAGCAAATAAGACAGAAGTAGAATGGGGAATTACAGCTATTCCTCAGAAGAAAAAAGGAGAATCGGTCACGACGTTTGGATCGCCAACAGCATTTGCTGTCAATAAAAACTCAAAGAAACAAAAAGCAGCGCAAGAATTTATTGAATTTGCAGCTAGTGAAGAAGGAGCAAAAGTATTGGCAGGAGTAGGAGTAGTTCCTTCATATCGTACAGATGAGATTGATCAGCTTTATTTTAACCTCGCTGGAATGCCAACGGATGAGATTTCTAAAAAAGCTTTTTCTCCTGATGAAATCAAACTTGAATTTCCGATTGATACGCATGGGCCTGCCATCGATAAGATTTTACAAGAAGAACATGACTTGATTTTGGTTGGAGATGAAACGCCGGAAAAAGGAACGGCAAATATGGAGAAACGTGTAGCTGCTGAAAAAGAATAATCATGAAAGGAGAGAAGCCAAGAGATCAAACGCTCTTTGTTTCGTCATCGAAATGGAAAATAGTATAAATAAGAAAGCTACAAATCATTTGCGTAGAAAACGAACGTGGATCGCTTATTCGTTTATCGCCCCGAATTTCATTGGTTTTTTCGTTTTTACATTAATACCGATCCTGTTTTCGCTTGTACTAGCATTTATGAAATGGGATTCTTTTTCAACGCCAGAATTTGCTGGACTAGATAACTTTCGTAAAATGGCCAACGATGAGACCTTTTGGATTTCTTTGAAAAATACTTTTTTATATACCGCTGCTGTAGTGCCCGGCACACTTGTTTGTTCGTTAGGGCTAGCTTTACTACTAAATCAAAAAATTAGAGGGATGAAGCTTTTTCGTACGATATTTTTCTTTCCGTATGTTACTTCTTTAGTAGCAATTGCTGTTGTTTGGAATATGTTGTTTCATCCAACGATGGGACCAATTAATATCTTTTTAAGGCGATTTATTGAACATCCTCCAGGTTGGACTTCAAGTTCAAATTGGGCGCTTTGGGCAATTGTAATTGTCAGTATTTGGCGCGGGATGGGTTATTACATGATTCTGTACCTTGCAGGACTACAAAGTATCCAAAAAGAATTGTATGAAGCGTCTTCACTAGATGGAGCAAACCGTTGGAAACAATTTTTGAATGTGACATTACCTTCGTTGAGACCAACAACCTTCTTTGTAACGATCATGCTTGTCATCAATTGTTTCAAGGTGTTTGACCTTGTGCAAGTGATGACGGATGGCGGCCCTGGTCGAGCGACAAATGTGCTGGTTTACCAAATCTACAATGAAGCATTCAAAAAATTTGATTTTGGTTATGCTTCAGCTATTTCACTTGTTTTGTTCGTAATTGTTTTGGGCGTTACGGTTGTTCAATTTTCTTGGAATAAGCGTCGTACTTAGGAGGTGTGATATGGAAGAGAGTGTTCGAAATGAAAGAAAAAAAGCAAAAATTCGTTCAAAAAACATGCCCTTTATTCAATGGTTGGGTATGATTCTGCTGATTGTATTAGCTTTATTGACGATCATTCCTTTTTTATGGATGGTTTCTGCTTCATTCAAAGCAAATAATGAAGTGTTCACGATTCCGATTCAATGGATCCCTCAAACTTGGCATTTAGAGAATTATCTGGTTATTTGGTCTCGTATTCCTTTAGTGACATTTTTTAAGAATACAGCTTTTTTAAGCGTTGTGATCACGTTGATTCAGTTGTTTACTTCTAGTTTTGCTGCTTACGGGTTTTCTAAACTAAATTTTAAAGGGCGCGATATTTTATTTTTAGCATATATCGGCACGATTGCTGTCCCTTGGCAGTCTTATATGATCCCGCAGTTCATTATGATGAGAAAAGTGGGTTTAACAGATACGTTGTGGTCGTTGGTGCTATTACAAGCGTTCAATGCTTTTGGTGTGTTCTTGTTGAAGCAATATTACAGTAGTATCCCAGATTCTTTATGTGAGAGTGCGCGGATCGATGGCTTATCAGAGTGGGGAATCTATCGCAAGATCATTTTGCCTCTTACAAAACCGGCGATTGCCAGTTTGACGATCATCACATCCGTTAATACATGGAACGATTATATGGGGCCATTCATTTATTTGTCTTCTACGGAAAATAAAACAATCCAGTTAGGGTTGAAAATGTTTATTGGGCTATTTGATGCAGAGTACGCATTAATCATGGCTGCCTCAGTTGTTTCTGTTCTTCCTGTTGCTTTTATATTTTTAGCGATGCAAAAATATTTTGTAGAAGGGATCGCTTCATCAGGAATGAAGGAATAGGAGGCGATTATGAAAGAGCAGCGTTTTGACAAAAATGTTTATATGGAATTCTTTTATTTGTTGTATCAATCATTGGCAAGTAGCCTTTGTTTTTGGTGTGTCAATATCTTGTATATAGCAGCTGCGTTCCTTTTGTCGATAGATGGAAGGAATGTCTTTTCCTTTATTTTTTCTTTACTTTTTATTGGTCCAGGTTGCATCGTGATGATAGGTATGACAGAAGAATTAGCAAAAGAAAAAAGTTTTTCACCAGTACGTTTGTTCATAAAGACGTTTCGCCAATTTTGGCTAAAGGGATTTTTTTATTGGCTATTTGCTTGGATAGTTAGTGTGATAATGATTTTTGATTGTTTCTTTTTTATACGTTTTTCTTATGGAAAATGGTTGATTCCGTTGTTTGTTTTACTTGCTTGTTTATCAGTTTCCTTTAGCATCAACTGCTGGTATTTTCAGGTGAGAAATCCAGCGTCGAAACCAAATCAAGTTCTACGGATAGCGTTCTACTATACGTTGAAAAAATGGTATGTGAGTTTACTAGATTTTTTACTATTGACAAGTTTGTTTCTCTTCTTTTTCGTAAAGCCCCAATGGTGTATTCTACTAGGTCCTTCTATCGTATTTGGTTTGATTTACTTCAACAATCGTAAATTGATGAGAACTATGGATCTGTAGAATTTATAAATTGAAACTTTCAATTAAGAATGACAGTTTTTTATGTAAAAACTGTCATTCTTTTTCATTTTTTGAAACATATGGCTAAACAAATGAAATAAAACGTGCTATACTTCTGAATGAAACAGGTTTAGAAACTGTATCACTTATTTGTGATTATTTCTAACTAATAATTAAAAATAAACCATAAAAAGGACGATGTTCAATGGCTGAAAAAATGAAACAAGGTTCGAAATCTGTAGTAGAAAGTTTGATTAATCATCACGTTGATTATGTATTCGGTATACCAGGTGCAAAAATCGATGGTGTATTTAATGAATTAGAGGATCAAGGTCCTGAATTAATCGTGACTCGTCACGAACAAAATGCTGCATTTATGGCACAAGCAATCGGACGTATTACAGGAGAGCCAGGAGTAGTTATCGCAACAAGTGGTCCTGGTGCTAGTAACTTAGCTACAGGTTTGGTAACAGCGACAGCAGAAGGTGACCCAGTTTTAGCAATTGCCGGACAAGTAAAACGAAGCGATCTATTGAAGTTGACCCATCAAAGCATGGATAATGCAGCACTGTTCCAGCCAATCACAAAATACAGTGCAGAAATTCAAGATCCAGAAACAATTTCAGAAGTGATTGCCAATGCTTATCGTATGGCTAAGAGTTCAAAAAAAGGCGCGAGCTTTATCAGTATCCCGCAAGATGTAGTGGATGCACCTGTCCAAGGTAATGTCATCAAGCCATTGAGCGATCCTAAATTAGGTTCTGCTTCTGCAGATGATATCCGTTACCTAGCTGAACGCATTAGAGAAGCAAAACTACCGGTACTATTAGTAGGTATGCGAGGATCAAGTGAAAAAGAAACGTTAGCCATCAGGCAATTAGTTGAAAAGACAGCATTGCCTGTTGTAGAGACATTCCAAGCAGCTGGAGTGATCTCACGTGAATTAGAAGCGCATTTCTTTGGTCGTGTGGGTTTATTTAGAAACCAACCTGGAGATATGCTTTTGAAACGAAGTGATCTAGTTATTGCAATTGGCTATGATCCAATCGAATATGAAGCAAGAAACTGGAATGCGGAAAAAGATGCGCGGATCATTGTGATCGATGAAGCGCCAGCTGAAATCGATCCTTTTATGCAGCCTGAAAGAGAATTGATCGGTGATATCTCAGCCACTCTTGATTTATTGACAGGTTCATTAGAGCCTCAACAAGTGTCAGAAGATGCAAAAGAATATTTAGCATCTCTTCAAGCAAAATTAACGGAGCGGGACATTGTTCAATCAAAAGGAGAAGCAGGTATCTTGCATCCTTTAGAAGTCATTAATACGCTTCAGTCAAAAGTAACAGATGATATGACTGTTACCGTAGATGTAGGTAGTCATTATATTTGGATGGCACGCCACTTTAGAAGTTATGAACCTCGTCATTTGTTATTCAGTAATGGTATGCAAACGCTTGGTGTTGCATTGCCATGGGCGATTTCTGCTGCATTGGTGCGTCCAAATACACAAATCGTATCAGTTTCCGGCGATGGGGGATTTTTATTCTCTGCCCAGGATTTAGAAACGGCTGTACGTAAAAAATTGAATATCGTTCATTTGATTTGGAATGATGGACACTACAATATGGTAGAGTTCCAAGAAAAAATGAAATATCAACGGGCGTCAGGTGTAGACTTTGGTCCAGTTGATTTTGTGAAATATGCAGAAGCTTTTGGCGCTAAAGGAATCCGAGCTACAAGTGTAGAGGAATTAGAAAAAGCTTTAGAAGAAGGATTTGCGACAGAAGGACCCGTAATTATTGATATTCCGATTGATTACCGTGATAATGAGAAATTGGGAGAAACAATCTTACCAGATCAATTCTATTAAGGAAGTGTCGACATGACTGAAAAAATCTTATACCAGCACGGGACATTAGGAGCTTTGATGGCCGGCTTGATGGATGGAACAGAAACGATTGCTCATATATTAGAAAAAGGAACTCTGGGATTGGGAACATTGCATGGACTTGATGGTGAAGTCATCTTTTTAGATGGCGTAGCTTATCAAGGAAGATCAGATGGCTCAGTTGCCCAATTAGATGGAAGTGAACTTACCCCCTATGCAGCAATTACAGATTTTACGCCAGATACTAGTTTTTCTGTCTCAAAAACTGCAGATGGAGAACAATTGAAAAAAGACATATTAGTAAGAGAAGCCGGGGAAAACCTATTTTTGGCAGTGAAGATAACTGGATTATTCAAAAATATGCACATCCGTATCATGCCGAAGCAAGAAAAACCTTACAGAAGACTAGCAAAAATTTCAGAGTCTCAACCAGAATTCCAACAAAGCAATGTCCAAGGAACATTAGTCGGGTTCTTTACGCCTGAATTATTCCAAGGAGTTGCTGCAGCGGGATTTCACCTGCATTTTATCGATGATACACATACATTTGGCGGACATGTAATGGATTTTGAAGTGGCTGAAGGAAAAGTTGAGATTAGCCGCATCACGTCCCTTGTACAGCATTTTCCAGTTGATGATCCGACTTTTGTTCACGAAACGATTGATTATGCTGATTTAGCAGCAGAAATCCAACAAGCAGAATAGAAAAAGACAGCGAGATGCGTTCAAGGTGATCAACCTGACGTATCTCGTTTTTTTGAGGAGGAAACCTAGCGTTTACAAAAAAACTGAGCTATAATCTTCTCCATAGATCAAAAAGGAGCGGTTTTTATCATGTGGACAGAAAAACAGAAAAAAGATGCATACGAAATTTTATTATTACAGCAACAAGGATTATTAGAAGCAGAAGATAACTGGTTAGCAAATTTAGCAAATTCATCTGCATTGTTGAATGAGACTTTGCCTGAGACTGTCTTTGCAGGATATTATTTATTCGATGGTAATGAATTGATTTTAGGACCGTTCCAAGGGCGAGTTTCTTGCACACGTATCAAGATGGGAAAAGGAGTTTGTGGAGAATCAGCTAAAAAACAAGAAACATTGATCGTTGATGATGTCAAAACCCATGCAAATTACATTTCCTGCGATTCAGCCGCACAATCAGAAATCGTAGTGCCAATGGTAAAAGAAGGTAATTTAATCGGTGTTTTAGATATCGATTGCGGAGTAACGAAAGGGTATGATGAAATCGATCAAGCATTTCTAGAAAAATATGTAGATCTTTTATTAGCAAATTTTAATATAAATGCTTTTTCATTTATTAATAACTAAAATCGTCTATTGAAACAAAAAAGAAGAGAAATCAAGAATAAAAAGAGCCGGAAAGACAGTGGGCATTTCTGTTTTTCGGTTTTTTTATTTTTTTATAAAATCACAAGTGTTATTGTTTTTCATAATCATATTTTAATGGTATTATCATTTTGAATAATGAAAAACACATTAAGGATGGATGAAATATGAATAACGAAACTATCATTTTAGGAAGAAAATATATTTGCCAACCTATTGGCTTGAAACAAAAAGTGGTTGGAGAAGTAATCAGTAAATTAGAAAATTGTGTTGTGATCTGCGTAGACGAATATCATGACGTCGATCGCAATGAAATATTAGAAAAATGCGGAAAAGTAGTGGCAAAATATACTCACATTTATGAGTTGGAAACAACAGAATATCTATATAACTACAGCAATAAATATGAACATACTTTAGTTTCATAAAGATTTAAATAAAGTACCTTCAAAAGCGAGAAGACCAAGCTTTTGAAGACACTTTATTTAGTTGGCAGTGATTGTTCATGATTTTTGATTTATTCAAAAGGTTCGCCTAGAAAATCTGTTTCTGTAACGAGGCCTGGTGGAGAAACTCGATAAAAACCTATACCGCCAGAACTGTCCTATTTTCGGATAGACAAACTAGTAGTTTTAAAAAGATCATCCGATCCAATCATTTCAAAAAATGCAAAACTGATATCAGGATCATTTAGCTCAGGCTTGTTATCGTAAAGCATTTGTAAAGGTTGCATTTAGTTAGGAGTAAACGCGAAACTATCATCATTATTTGCTGAAAAAGATGAAGAAGCTAATTCAGAGTTTGTTTGAAATAAAGGAGACGTGCTGACAGTTTCTTTACCCTGTTTTTTGCAGAGGTAGAAACTTTTATATCGGAAGTTTCTACCGGAGAATTTTTCTCATTTGTAGAAATTGTTGAATCGATACTATTCGAAATTTGCGTATCTGAAGGTATGTTCTTTGATGCAGAAGTCCCACAAGCAGTAAGTAACAATAAATTTGATAAACTGATAAACAGAATTCTTTTCATTATGTACACACTCCTTATAGTATCGTTTAGCATACACCTATGCTCAGTATTAGGCAAAATCAATGCAAAACTATCAAGTCTTTTATAGTATCTATTAGTCTTAGCAATACATGGAGAGGGTGATATCCCAGTTCAAACCAGTTACATTGGTTACCATCTGTATTAACGATTATGCTTCTAAACGCTTTTTTTATGAAAAAATTTATAAGTGAAAACGTAGGTATGATATTATCTAGACGTAATTTTTTTGGGCATTTAAATAGTTGCTAGGAGGATAGCTTTTGGATTTTTACAGTAATTTTATCTTAATAATAGCAATATTATTACTTCTAAATATTTGGTTTTTTGATAAGAGTAGAAATGCAGGGATAGGTTTTAGAACCAAACGAAGTACGTCTTCTGAAAAAAAGTGGGTATTTTCACAGACTATTTTTTACGGAGGGATTATTTCAATCAGTTTACTTTCTTCAACACTTTATTCTTTAAATGTTATAGACGTTTCCATGTCAAATTTTATATCTATTATTGGAATCCTTATTTCTGCAATTATTACACAACTACTTCTTGTGTTTGAAGAGAAGTCAAAAAATAATTAAAGCAATTACGCCTTTTAGTACAAGAATTATTACTTCTTACAAATGTATAGCGAATGAGAAGCCTGCTGTTTTAATTGTTCTAGAAAAACTTTTGAGTGAACAATTATTTTATGTTAGGATGAATTAATTTCTCTAGAGTTTATAATTAAAAAACTTATTTGAAGGAACATACTTAAACCATAACTATGTTTTACCTTTCATTAACTTAACGTTTACCTCAAAAAGAGTGTACGAACAAAAGTTCTTTTTGTAAACCTTAAAATAGATTTTCCTGAATACGTATTGGGGATTTCTAAATGTTTGAATGCTTTTTTGAATGCAAAATCAATGCAAAAAATTTTGCATTTCTCTACTTTTCTCTCCTTGACCAAAATAAAAAAACGTTGATTTAACAACGTTTTTCATACATGTTTATCTGTCTCAACCATACATATATGGAGACGGCGGGAGTCGAACCCGCGTCCAAACACATCGCCACTTAAAAATCTACGTTCATAGTCAACTCATTTAAGGATTCGCTTTACAGCTTGCCGAGTGACAGGCATTCTGTATCGCTAGTCTGATGTTCTCTTTTTCAACTTACAGACGGAAAGTTGAAACGTATCCCACTAAAGTTAGGACCCTTACTCGAGCACATGGGCGATGCCGAGAGGATCTACGCTAACTGTTTTTAGGCAGCTAAAGCGTAAGAGTTGTTTTCGTTTTTAGCAGTTATATTTAACTGTAACGTTTTTACGTAGACGTAACCTACGAAACGCAATTCAAGCTCGACTGTGCCTGTCGAATCCGTAACGTCCCCGTTAGCTAACAAGGGTTACGTGTATTTTTCATACAAAATTAGTATAGCATATATTGGGATAAATTCAATAAAAAAGCGGATCATATCCCATTATTTATATAATAACTGCCCTTTTCTTAAGAAAAAATAAGCGATTTTCCTAAGAAAAGAGGTAGCTTCAAAAAAAAGATCTTAAATCAGATCAAAATACTTCAATGCGTGGACAATTCCGCCTTCTGTATTTTTCTTTGTGATAAAGGTAGAAAGTTCTTTTAATCCGTCATAGGCGTTGCCCATAGCGATTTTGTTGTCGCAAGCTTCCAACAAGGCAAAATCATTCGGACCATCGCCAAATCCAAAAGTAGGAACTTTTTCCAGCTGAAGTTCTTTTTGCAGACGTTTGACACCTGCCCCTTTTGAGATTCCTTTCTTCACTGTATCGATCGAGTAAGGACCATTCCGATAAAAAGTTAGCTCAGGAAAATGTTCGTGATAGTATTCGTCACCTGATTGAGATAAGATCAGCAACATATTTACTGTGTTTTCTTTAAAGCCTAAAGGATCAATTTCCGGAACATCTGAATGAATGAAGTCGTAAGCATTGATCATTGTTTGGCTATGACCGGTACACCAGATTTTCTGATCGTTATAGTAAGAAAGTTCATGACCGTTCAACTGTACATGATCATACATTTTTTGACATTCTTCTGAAGAAAATGTTTGAGAATAGATTTCTTCGCCGTCTACTCGAATGAAAGAACCATTCATGGTGACCGCAGAAGTAATGCCCGCATCTTCCATGATAGAGTGGATTTCTGCTTCTGTACGTCCTGTAGCGATGACGGGGAGAACATTGTTTTCTTTTAATGCGTTCATAGCTTTTGCCACTTCGGGTGTGATTTTTGATTTCGCATCTAGTAATGTTCCATCAAGATCAAAGAAAGTGATTGCACGATAATTTGACACAAATAAAACTCCTTTTTTATTGGAATAAGTTTATCTTAACAAAGAATGAACAAAAGACAAACCTTTCGTGAAGAATTCCTGAACATATTGGTTCAGTCAACAATTTAGAGTATACTATAAGAAGAGAATTTAGGAGGGAAAGAATGATTTTTTTCAGTATTGGTATCTTATTCTTAATAATTGGCAGTCTTTTTCGGATTCTGCCCTCAAAAGGAAATCTGCCTTTTTATGGGTACCATTCGCCTCTTGCCGCAAAAACAGACGCTCATTGGCGGCTGGCTCAAAAGACAAGCGGAAACTGGTTTTTTCTTATGGGCTTACTGATGGCATTGATCGGCTATTATTTAAAGACATCTGGGCATACGAATTATTTTCTGATTGAAATGCTTTTGCTAGTATTTCCAATTATGCCTATTTTTATTATGACAGAAAAGAAATTACAGAAATATGACCTGGAAACTGGAGGGAACGATAATGAATATTTTAATGATTGAAGATAATCAATCTGTTTCTGAAATGATGCAGATGTTTTTCTTAAATGAAGGTTGGGAAGCAACTTTCAAGTATGATGGAAAAGAAGGGCTCGATGCCTTTTTAGAAAACCCACAACATTGGGATATGATTACACTAGACCTGAATTTGCCCACGCTGGACGGTATGCTAGTAGGAAGAGAGATCCGCAAAGTTTCAAGTACTGTGCCGATTATCATGCTGACAGCTAGAGATTCTGAAAGCGATCAGGTGATCGGCTTAGAGATGGGGGCAGATGATTATGTCACAAAACCTTTCAGTCCTCTGACGCTTATTGCTCGAATGAAAGCTTTGCATCGTCGTAGTGAGTTGGCAGAAGCAAGAGAAGAAGCAGCAGTTTCAGATGATCATTTTGATATCGAGACTAGTCATTTCAAGATGAATACGAAAACACGAGAAGCGTATCTGGACAACCGGCCAATTGAAGGACTAACGCCTAAAGAGTTCGATCTATTGTTTACTTTAGCAAAAAAACCACGTCAAGTATTCTCTCGGGAGCAGCTGCTTGAATTAGTCTGGGATTATCAGTACTTTGGTGATGAACGGACAGTGGACGCTCATATCAAGAAATTACGACAAAAAATCGAAAAGGTCGGACCACAAGTCATCCAAACTGTTTGGGGAGTCGGCTACAAATTCGATGATTCTGGTGTTGCCTAATGCGTTATTTGTATCAGCAACTCTTAGCTTTTTGCGGAATGGTCGCGTTGATCTTATTGATCGTTGGAGTTTCTTTTACACAACTGACAAAACAAACGATTGAAGAAAACAATTACCAGCAACTGTTTGGATATGCTGAATCAGTTGAAAAGACAACGCAAACCTATGCCGATACGCTCCCGCAGTTTAGTCAAGATCAGGCGTTTCAAAATGCACTGCTGCTGACAGAGCAAGTACTGACAGAACAAAATGTGAACTTTATATTTATCGATAAAAACGAACGTGTCATTTATCCGACTAATACAGCTTTACTGAATTTTACCTTAACAGCTGATCAATGGAAAAATCTGAGGAATGGACGTCAAGAAAAATTCACATCGAATAAAAATATTTTAGGACAAGCACAGGCGACCTCTTACGCACTTGTGCCATTTAATTTGAATCATGAATTCTATGGAGCACTTGTAGTTAGTCAACCTGCGCGAAATATCGATAACAGCGTTCGTCCAATTACACTGAACCTGTTCAAAGGATTTATTTTTTCCAGTATCGTTGCAGTCATTGCCAGCTATGCTTTTGCAGCATTCCAAGTTAAGCGTATCAATCGGTTAAGGAATGCGACGAAAGAAGTGACGAATGGTAATTTTGATGTACAGCTCCCCGTACATGACAAAGATGAATTTGATGAGTTAGCAGATGATTTCAATAAAATGACGAATTCATTGAAAGAATCTCAAGCAGAAATTGAAGAACAAGAAAATCGTCGAAGACAATTTATGGCAGATGCTTCTCACGAGATGAGAACACCTCTTACGACAATCAACGGACTTCTGGAAGGGTTAGAATACAATGCAATCCCTGAAAATCAGCGAGAAAACGCGATTAAATTGATGAAAAATGAAACAGAGCGTCTGATCCGTTTGGTGAATGAAAACTTGGATTATGAAAAAATCCGTACGAATCAAATCAGTATGGTCATTAAAAAATTCAATGGAACAGAAACATTGAAAAATATTGTTGCACAGTTAGAAGCTAAAGCAGAAGCAGCAGGAGATACATTGACATTGAAAGCCGTTGATGATATTGATGTTTACGCTGATTATGACCGATTTGTCCAAATCATGGTCAATATTATTCAAAACGCGATACAGTTTACTGAAAACGGCCAAATCACGATTACTCTAGAAAAAGGCTATCTTGAAACGATCATCACGATTGAAGATACGGGAATTGGAATGTCTGAACAACAAATGAAAAGTATCTGGGATCGTTATTATAAAGTAGATCCTTCAAGAAAAAATACAAAATATGGTGAATCAGGATTAGGTTTACCAATCGTGCAGCAACTTGTACGCTTGCATAAAGGAAAATTAGAAGTAGAAAGCGAACTAGGAAAAGGAACAAAATTCACTGTTCGTTTGCCTGACGTAGAAATCAAAGAAGAGTAAAAAACAAGCGGTATAAAAGATCATGAATCGATCTTCTATACCGCTTTGTTTTTACTATAAAATGATTGATTTAGCCCGCGGGCTCTAAACGATCAATATAAGGACTTTGGGCAATAGTAGCATCATGAGTAAAGAGTAAGATACCTTGATTTTCTTCATGAGCTAAATAAGAAAGCAAGTGGAGTAGCTCTTGGATCTCCAATACACTAAGTTCATCAAATGTATCTTCAATAACAATATTGTTTCGCTTGGAAAGCAAGGCATGAAGTAATTGCAGCTTTACTTTTTCAAAAGACGTCAACTCAGCTGCCGCACAATTAAGCAAGGAAGAAGAGATATCAAGTTTTTCTTGATAGGCCAAACGATCTTGTTTGATTTCTTTTTCCGGTACATCTAACAGGACATGGTCTTTAAGATTCAGATAAGGAAACATCGGCCAATTTTTTTGGATGATCGCAAAATTATCCAGTTTTGCAACAAGAACCTCTTTTTTCAAGTGCTCCAATATTTTATGCTGTTTTTCGAGAGGACACAAAATAACGGTCAAGTGTTCAGCATGAATCAAATATTCAGGTTTCATTACGTCCAGGCCTCCTACTTTGCAAATGATGGATAAAAAAAGTGAAAGGGAATAGACTAAGAATGAGACAGCATCCACTGAGTCCAATAAGAGTTTGGGCAAATCCCTTAAGTATATCTGTGAAAAAAAGATCATTTTGGAAATCGATGGTAAAAAAAGTCTGTTGATCCATCGGAATTGTCAGTCCGCTTACCGAAGTCAAGATATCACGAATATCTGTCAGTTCAGTAGTCTTTAAGACAAGAAAATTGATCCTTTGAAGAAGCGCTTCATAAACTGACTGGAAGCTGACGATCCACAATAAAACCAAGATACAACAAAGAAAGAGAGGAAAGAACAGCTGCCAGAAAATAAAAAGGAATAATTTGGTTTTAGAAAGACCAGTCAGGCGCCAATTGATCAATTCCTGCTTGTTTTGCCTGACTGAATAGTAAAAGAAAAAGATAAAAAGGAAGGCAAATAGAAAAAATAAACTGAATATGCCTTTTATATAAAATCGGCTAGCTAATTCTAAAGCCGGAAGAAGCTCTGTAGATGCAGAAGCGCCAATAAATGAAAGCCGATCTTGGACTTGATTGGCTAAAGCCGATTGCAAATGGTAAAGAGTCAGGCATGCTATCAATAAAAAAGCAGAAAAGCTTGAAAATAAACAATAGAGTATTGTCTGCTTTTTGTAATAAATTAATCGAGCAGTAGCATAGCGGATTATTTTCATACTTTTCACCTCTATAAAAAGTATAGAAAATGAATATGAATAAAGTATGAAATTCCTTTAGTGAAATCACGAATTAAAACCAGAAAATATTTTGTAAAAAGCAAGAGGTTGTGAAGAAGCTGCCCTATTCTATTACCGTAGATGCAAGCTTTTGAACACTGTTTATTCGAAAAAAGGAGCAGCGACAATAATTTTGTCGCTGCTCCTTTTAAATTTATTTTATCATTCGGAAGAACTTGTGGTCGTTCCGTGAAGTTCTTGGTACGTTTGCGTTTTATAAAGATCAACAGTTGATTGTCCGTTGTGTTCACTAAAGACACTAGTTGACTTGTCACCAAGAGATTTTTCAGCTTCTTTTAATTTCTCTAAGCCATTCTTATAGTCATAGTCGCTGGTGTCGATTGGATCTAATCCACTATTCGTATAGAAACGAAGAAGATCACCGTTATTGATTTGGTCAGAAACAGCTAACTGTTTATCAACTTTTTCTTTCAGTGAATCAATTTCATTTTGTACTTCCTCAGTAGGTTCAGTAATAGCTTCACCAGTTTCGTTACTATAGATCGTACCACCGTAGTAAGTATATTTTGGTGTAACAAAATCACCATCACGGAAAGAAACAAGCTGTTCATGATCTTTCGAGAATAGATCTTGTCCTAACTGAATATAATTTTTTGTATCTACACCTAGTAAGTGAAGTAATGTAGGCAAGGCATCAACTTGTCCGCCGTAAGTGTGATTGATTCCGCCCTGTGTTTGTCCAGGGATATGGATCATATAAGGGACACGCTGCATTTGTGCATTGTCGTAGTTTGTCCAAGTAGAACTTGTTTTTCCAACTAATTCAGCTAGATTTTTATTTCTTGAATTCGAGACACCGTAATGGTCACCGTAAAGGACGATGACTGAATTATCATACAAGCCGCTTTCTTTCAAATAATTGAAGAATTCTTGTACGGCGGTATCTAAATAATTGGCTGTCGCAAAGTAACCGTTGATCGTTTCATCATTTGTATTGGCTAACGGGAATCCTGCTTCGTCATTGGTGAATTTTGAATAAGGATAATGGTTAGATACAGCAATGAATTTTGAATAAAATGGTTGTTGCAGACGTTCCAAGTATTGTACGGATTGTTGGAAAAATGGTTTATCATGCAACCCGTATTGGAACGAATTGTCATCATTAACATCATAATAAGAAGAATCAAAGAAATAATCATATCCTAAATTCTTATAGGTCTCGTTTCGATTCCAGAATGTACCAGCGTTCCCATGGAATACCGCACTAGTGTAACCTTGTGTTTGACTTAAAATATCAGGTGCAGCTTGGAAAGTATTTTTTCCGCCTAATTGTGTGAACAAGGAGCCTTGATTCAAGCCAAACAATGAATTTTCCATCAGCGTTTCCGCATCGCTTGTTTTTCCTGCTTTTACTTGATGGAAAAAGTTGTCAAAACTGAACGTGCTGTTGCTGTGGTAAAGACTATTGATGAAAGGTGTAACTTCATGCTGGACACCATTCTCATCTGTCAATTTATAATCGATCAGGAATTGCTGGAAGCTTTCTAAATGGATATAAATCACATTTTTTCCTTTAGCGAGCCCGAACAAATCGTCATTTGGTGCTGCATAATGTTCTTTTACATAATTTTCTACTTCTTTCATATCATTGGGACTTGCTTCTGCCCGCACTTGGTTTGTCTGGTAAGTTTGAACACCGTCATAAACCATGAAAGCATTCAAGCCAAGATATTTGACCAAATAATCACGAGAGAATGTTCGAGTCAGCAATTCTGGACGATCAGCTTCCGCCATAAAAAGATTTCCTGAGAAAATCATAACTGCTAATGTAGAGATCGCAAAAGCCATTCTTGCTCGGATCGGGCGAGGGTCCAACTTGATTTTTTTTGCAATCAGCAGAACAGCCAAGATAATAAAATCGATCCAATAGATCACATCATATGGGCGAAACAGTCGAATGGCACTTTCTCCCAGACCACTCGCTACTTTCCCAGCACCTAAAATCGTGTTGATCGTAATGAAGTCCGTGAATTCTCGATAATAAGTGACATTCGAAAAAACAAGCAATGTCAAAAGAAAATAAATGACCATCATCGTGATATAAGCAACTCTAGGGCGTCTGATATAAAGAGCAATTCCAAGTAATAACAATGTAGTTGCAATAGGGTTGATAAACAAGATAAAGTATTGAATGCCACTTTCGATTCCGAGATGGAAATCAACTAAATAGGCAAAAATCGTTTTCAACCAAAGTAAAACGACTAGTAAAGAAAAAAATCCGAGCCTCTTATTCAAAAAGGCAGGTGTTTTTATATATTTCAAGATAATCTTCCTTTCTGCACTTCTTAATCACAGAAGTGTCATGAAACCATGTTACACAGCTCACTTATTCTCATTTATTTTACTAGTATGACAATATAGTGTCAATTGAAACCAGAAGTTTATGCTGTTTCATTAAGGTTTTCTTTAAGCTTCATGAAAAAATGAGCAGTAAGACAAGTCCTATGTTTTTTGTTATACTTGGGAAGAGAAAGCTAAAGCAGGTGAAGGAATGAAAGTACAAGTAAAAAAAAGAGCAAGCAATCGATTGAAAAAAGGATATCCACTGATCCAAAAAGAAGACCTTGCTCATCCCCAAAAAGAAACCACGCAATGGGTGGAATTAGTTGATTCGCAAAACCAATTTATCGCAAAAGGATATCTAGGAAAGCAGAATAAGGGAATCGGTTGGGTATTGAGCCAGCAGAACATTTCATTTGATCAATCTTTTTTTGAAGAACTTTTTGTGAAGTCAAAAGAAAAAAGAACTTTCTTTTTTTCAGATGATTCTACTACCGCTTTTCGTATATTCAATGGAGAAGGAGACGGGATCGGCGGTCTGATTATTGATTATTATGCAGGCTATGCTGTTTTTTCTTGGTATAACGAAACGTTATATGCACATCGTGAATTATTGATTCAAGCTTTTCGTGAAATCTACCCGGAAATCATAGGAGGCTATGAGAAAATTCGGTTTGAATCAGTAAATCTGCCTGAGAGCCAGTTCATTTACGGAAAAGAGGCACCGGAACCCTTGATCGTAAAAGAAAACGGAGTCAAATTTGCCGTTTATTTAAATGAAGGATTAATGACTGGGATCTTTTTAGACCAAAAAGAAGTACGGGGATCATTAGCAGAAGGTTTCGCTTCTGGGAAAACAGTTTTGAACATGTTTAGTTATACCGGCGCCTTTTCTGTTGCTGCCGCAATGGGAGGGGCAATCGAAACAACAAGTGTCGATCTAGCAAAACGCAGTTTAAAAAAAACACAGGAACAGTTTGAAGTGAATGGTTTGGATGTCGATCAGCAAAAAATCATTGTTATGGACGTATTCGAGTATTTCAAATACGCCAAAAGAAAACAATTTTTATATGACATGATTGTATTGGATCCACCAAGTTTTGCCAGAAATAAGAAAAAAGTCTTTCGCGTAGCAAAAGATTACGGGGAACTGGTCAAGGATAGTCTGGATATTTTAGCAGAAGACGGGATACTTATTGCGTCTACAAATGCTGCGAATGTCTCGATAGAACAATTCCAAACAATGATTGAAGAGGAATTCCATGCCAAAAATGTTTCTTTTGAACAACTTGCTTTATATCGTCTGCCAAAAGATTTCCAGACGACGGATACCTTTTTAGAAGGCAATTATCTGAAAGTGTTTGTTTATCAAATTAAAAATAACCATTAGAAGGAGCGATGCAGAATGGTTCGGGTAAAGGGATTGAATATAGGAAGCGGTAGACCAAAGATTTGTGCGCCTCTTATCGGGGCCGTCCGAGAGGAAGTATTACGTGAAGCAGTTCTTGCACGTGAAGCAGGGGCCGATTTAGTCGAATGGCGAGTCGATCATTATCGTGAAGTTTTTTCTTTTGATGAAGTAGCAGAAACATTGGTTCTTATCCATGAGATGCTTGATGGACTGCCGTTATTATTTACGTTTCGTACCTTAGCTGAAGGCGGAGAACAAGACATATCGATCCGTCAGTATCGCGACCTTTATGAACATGTGATACACACAGGATTAGTAGATATGGTCGATATCGAGTTGTTCAAAGTAGAAAGTCTAGGAAAAAGACTGATAGAGGAAATCAAGTCTTTAAACATTCCTTTAATTATTAGTAGTCATGATTTTAAAGAAACACCAGCAGACCCTGTCTTGCTTTACCGATTGAATGTTATGGAACATTTTGGAGCCGATATCGGAAAACTGGCAGTAACTCCCAATAATGAACGAGATGTTTTGCGGTTGATGGAGTTGACTAGACGGGCAAATGCTTTTGTCTCCATGCCTATTATTACGATGTCCATGGGAAATCTTGGTAAAATTTCTCGTCTGGCTGGCGGAACGACGGGTTCCGTTATGACATTTGGTTCCTTAAGCAGCGATTCTACTTCTGCTCCAGGACAATTACCGGTCAAAGCATTGAAGCAAATTATTCAATTATTAAATGAACCGTTGTAGAACAAGTTTGAGGTGATATTTTTTGGCAAAGAAAAAAATAGTAAAAACGAATGCAATCCGTATGGTCGAACAAAAAAAGATTCCCTATACAGAGCACGAATATGAGTGGGACGAAAGCCACCTAAGTGCGTCATCGGTCGCTGAACAGCTTCCAGAAAGCCAATCTCGTATATTTAAAACACTGGTTGCTGTGGGCAATGTGACGGGGCCTCTTGTTGCTGTGATACCGGGAGAAGCCGAATTGAATCTAAAAAAATTAGCAAAAGTTTCAGGGAATAAAAAAGTAGAAATGCTCCATTTAAAAGATTTGGAAGCAACGACCGGATACATACGTGGTGGCTGCTCGCCTATAGGTATGAAAAAACTATTTCCTACTTATTTAGATCAAATTGCAGAAAGCTATGAACAAATCATTGTCTCGGCTGGCAGAAGAGGGCTACAGATGGAGTTAGCACCTCAAGATATCTGTGCATTAACGAGCGGACAATTTGCAGATATAAAACAATAAATCATACGTATAAAAGAAAGAAGGAGGCCGGGATGTTGTTTGCCCAGTCTTCTTCTTTCTTTTTTATACATTATGCTCTTTGCCCAGCATTCATTCCTGCTACATGCCCTGTAGCGAAAGCCGCTGTGATATTAAAGCCGCCAGTATAACCATTGACATCCAGTAATTCTCCCGCAAAATACAGACCATCAATGATTTTACTCTCCAACGTTTTAGGATGAATTTCCTTTAGAGAAACCCCTCCGCCAGTTACAAATGATTTCTCAATAGGAAAAGTCTTGTTGATTGATAGCTTAAACTCTTTGCATAATTGAACGAAATCTTGAATTTGTTTTTGAGAGGCTTGTTGTCCTGTCAGATGATCCATTTCAAGCCGCTCAAGAAAGAAAACCAACAATCGCTCAGGTAATAGACCGTGCCAGGCATTTACCAAGTTCTTTTTGGTGGTTTTACTTTTTTCTGTCAATAAATGAATAAGCTCTTGTTTGGTTTGTGTAGGGAAACAATCCAGAGAAAGTGTCACTGGTTCTCCCGTTTTCTCTAATTCTTTATTGACAAAACTTGAACAACGCAGTGCAGCCGGACCAGAAATACCGAAATGGGTGAAAAGTAAATCCATCGTATGTTCAGTCAATACACGACCTTTTTTATTTAAAACGCGTAAAGTGATGTCTTGTAAAGAAAGCCCTTGAAGTGTTTTCTCCTGAATATACGGTTCATCCGATATCAAGGGGGACTCTGTCGCATAAAGAGGCGTCACCGTGTGACCCACTCGCTTCACGATCTTGTACCCATCTCCAGTAGAACCAGTAGATGGATAAGTCCGTCCACCAGTTGTTAAGATAACGGCAGGAGCATGGAACTCTTCGAATTCCGTGCGTATACCGTAAATTTTATGTTCTTTGTGGATCAATTTCTCTACTCGAGTAGAGAATAGAAGCGTCACATCTAGTTCTTTCAGACGATTGAGCAATGCTTCGATAATCGTTTTTGATTTATTTGTTACAGGAAACATCCGTCCATGATCCTCTTCTTTTAAATGTACGCCTTGTGATTCAAAGAAGTTCATGATATCGAAATTATTCCATTGCGCAAACGTACTATATAAAAACTTTCCATTTCCAGGAATATGTGCAATCAAATCATCAACAGGACGATTGTTCGTAACATTGCACCGACCACCACCTGTCATCAGTAGTTTTTTTCCTGCTTTTTTGTTTTTTTCGATCAAGAGTACGCGTGCGCCTTGTTCAGCTGCACTGATCGCTGCCATCATCCCGCTTGTTCCAGCGCCGACTACGATCACATCATACAGTTTTTCCATTCCCTCACCTCAAGGAAAGTGTAGCATATCTGAAGAAAGAAAACAGAAAAAAATGTTTTGAGCCAAAAGAGAAAATGAGCTAAAATGAGGGAAGATAAGCAAAGGAGCGTGGAACGATGACAAACGCAACAGAATATGTTCAAGCAATTCAAGAAAAGCTACATCAAAAGGATCAAGGGCAAGAAGAATTTTTACAAGCAATCGATGAATTCATGCCCACGGTTATGTCTTTTTTGGACACTCATCCCGAATATATCGAAAAGAATATCTTAGAACTTTTAACGGAACCAGAAAGAATTATTCAATTTCGAGTGCCTTGGCAAGATGATGAAGGAAACTGGCGAGTAAATAGAGGGTACCGTATCCAATACAACTCAGCTATCGGCCCTTATAAAGGTGGATTGCGCTTCCATCCTAGTGTCAATCTAAGTATCTTGAAATTTTTGGCTTTCGAACAGATTTTCAAGAATAGTTTAACCGGTCTGCCAATCGGTGGAGGAAAAGGCGGAAGTGACTTCGATCCTAAAGGAAAATCTGATAATGAGATCATGCGTTTTTGTCAAAGTTTCATGCTGGAATTGTCAAAACATATCGGCCCATCGATTGATGTTCCTGCGGGAGATATCGGTGTAGGAGCTAGAGAAATCGGCTATTTGTTCGGCGAATATAAACGATTGAAAAAATATGATACTGGTGTGTTGACAGGTAAACCTTTGGATTTTTGGGGAAGTAAGATACGTACGGAAGCTACTGGTTATGGATTAGTGTATTATGTCAAACATCTATTGAACGAAGAAAAAGATTCATTTAATCAAAAAACAGTTTTTGTTTCCGGAAGCGGGAATGTAGCCATTTATGCAATCGAAAAAGTGCAAGAGCTAGGCGGGAAAGTTGTTACATGTTCAGATTCTAGCGGGTATATCTATGATCCAGAAGGAATAGATGTGAAACTATTGAAAGAAGTCAAAGAAATCAATAGACAACGTTTGACGGAATACGCAAACCAACGTCCTTCTGCTATTTATCATGCTGGAGAATCTGTTTGGACATTGAAAGAAAAAGCGGATATCGCTTTGCCATGTGCTACTCAAAATGAAATAGACGAAAGCTTGGCCGAAATCTTA
Organism: Enterococcus sp. E4-223; assembly: GCF_035727065.1. Lineage (NCBI taxonomy): Bacteria > Bacillati > Bacillota > Bacilli > Lactobacillales > Enterococcaceae > Enterococcus > Enterococcus sp. E4-223. Next base: position 327,472 of record NZ_JAPMLH010000002.1, read on the forward strand.
GTAGAAAATGGGATCAAAATCGTAGCAGAAGGCGCTAATATGCCATGTACAGTAAAAGCTGTTTCTGTTCTTCATGAAGCAGGCGTGTGGTATTGTCCAGGAAAAGCTGCTAATGCTGGAGGAGTGGCAGTATCTGCTTTAGAAATGAGTCAGAACGCCCAGCGATTGACTTGGGAAAGAGAGCAAGTGGATGAGCAGCTGGATCAAATCATGGAAACGATTTACCATACGTGTCGCCAAACAGCAGCCGAGTACGGCGACGAAAAAAATCTGCTTCTTGGAGCAAATGTTGCTGGATTTGAAAAAGTTGCCAAAGCAATGGCAGCAGAAGGTTTAGTTTGAAAAGTGAAACTTTCTTGGAAATATTGTCAGCATTTTGTTTATTTGCTTGAAAAATAATAAAAAAAAACGTAAAGTATTACCTGTAGAGTAAACCTATAAGGAGGAGAACAAATGGCACACATTCATTTTGACTATTCAAAAGTAGCACCGTTTGTCAACGAACAAGAGTTAGGGTACATGCAAAGCCAAGTAACAGCAGCCCACAACGAATTACGGGAAGGTACTGGCGCAGGAAGCGACTTCCGCGGCTGGATCGATTTACCAACGAACTATGACAAAGAAGAATTTGCACGTATCAAAGAAGCAGCTAAAAAAATCCAATCTGATTCTGAAGTATTAGTTGTTATCGGTATCGGTGGTTCTTATTTAGGCGCTCGTGCAGCGATCGACTTCTTGAATCACACATTCTTCAATTTATTAGATAGCAACACAAGAAAAGCACCACAAATCTTCTTTGCCGGAAATTCAATCAGCTCAACATATATTGCTGACTTGATCGAAGTAATCGGTGATCGCGACTTTTCAGTAAACGTTATTTCAAAATCTGGAACAACTACTGAACCAGCGATTGCGTTCCGTGTATTCAAAGAGCTTCTTGTTAAGAAATATGGACAAGAAGAAGCAAACAAACGTATCTACGCTACAACAGATAAAGCAAAAGGTGCAGTTAAAGTAGAAGCAGATGCAGAAGGTTGGGAAACTTTCGTGATTCCTGATGACATCGGCGGACGTTTCTCTGTATTAACTGCTGTTGGTTTGTTACCAATCGCTGTTAGTGGTGCAGATATCGATGCATTGATGCAAGGTGCCGCTGATGCAAGCAAAGCATACTCAAGCGACAAACTAGAAGAAAACGAAGCTTACCAATACGCAGCAATGCGCAACATTCTTTACCGTAAAGGCAAAGTAACTGAGTTGTTGATCAACTATGAACCAGGAATGCAATACTTCTCAGAATGGTGGAAACAATTGTATGGTGAATCTGAAGGAAAAGACCAAAAAGGCATCTATCCTTCAAGCGCAAACTTCTCAACTGATTTGCACTCTTTAGGACAATTCATCCAAGAAGGACGTCGCAATATTTTTGAAACAGTTGTGAAGGTTGAAAAACCTCGTAAATCAATCACAATTCCTGAACAAGCAGAAGATTTAGACGGTCTAGGCTACTTGCAAGGAAAAGAAGTGGACTTCGTAAATACAAAAGCATTTGAAGGAACATTGCTTGCTCATACAGACGGTGACGTGCCTAACTTGCTAGTCAAAATTCCAGAAATGGATGCTTATACATTGGGTTATACAATGTACTTCTTTGAAATTGCTGTAGGTATTTCAGGTTACTTGAATGGAATCAACCCATTCGACCAACCAGGTGTAGAAGCTTACAAGAAAAACATGTTCGCACTTCTAGGCAAACCAGGCTTTGAAGATCTTGCGAAAGAATTGAACGAACGCCTGTAAGATAAGGTTTTTTCGCTAAATTTAAAAAATCAGTGATAGAAACATGTTCGCTTTAAAATGAAAACTGGTACCCATTTAGGTACTCAAACATACTGCATCGTTTATTCAGAATAAGGGGCTGTGACAAGACTTTTGTCACAGTCCCTTGTTTGTATAGAAATCGATTGATTGCCTTGTTCTTTAGTTTGATTTAGGACTTTAAGAACAGTGAGGCTGACTTCGAAGACCAATTCTATTTTTTCGTTTTCTAAAATCAACAAAAAAAGCACTCACTTCGAGTGCTTTTTTACGATATATTCTTAGCTTAAGATAGGCCTAATTTTTCTTTTACAGATGAGGGTACCTTATCGCTGGTAATTACTTTTTTCTCTATGATCCGCTTTTCGCTTGCTTTCAACTGCAAGATCGTTCCTTCGGGGTAAGCAGAACCATTGGCAGAGTCACCAGAAGTAATGACATCGAAATCTAACTGTCTTTTTTCACCGTTTTCAGCATAAGCATCTACGTTGTATTTAAAACCTCTTCCAATTACTTCCCCATTATCTGCTTTGATATCAGTTTCTGCAGGCATTGGAGCTTTGACTACCGCATAATAATCTTTACCTACATAAGTAGACTGATAGTAGTCCCAACCTTTCCATCCTATAAAAGCAATCAATATGATAACGATCAACCCTAAAATTTTTTTCATGAAAGATCTCCTTTTTTATTTTTATTATATTAAATATTATACAGATAATAACGGAATATTATCATCGAAACAGCTAACAAAATTGTCATAAAAAACGAGATGGTTGATATTAGAACTTGTGTTTTTGTTTAGATCTAGAGATAAAGAGAGACAATTTCCAAATATATGTAATGAATACAAAAAGACGTTTGTCGCGGATTACCGTTACAAACGTCTTTTATTGATTTTCCGAGATCTCATCAGTCGCCATTTGGAATGGTTCACTCCTTATCTAGATTCGTTTAATGCTCGGACTGCTTGTTCGATTGTAATACCAAACGCAACGTTATTTTCGTTTTGTGCATCAATCGCCATAAAACGGTTAGAAGTTGTATCAAAAGCTACGCGGTATTGCATATTTGTTTTTGTAAACGTCATAAAATCCATCTCCTTTGTAATGTAATTTAGTTCTTGAAAGTTTCCTTTAAACTTTCGAACTTATACCAAGTTTAGCATCGTACGTTTTTTGATGCAATTAAAAAGCATTTATCATTTTCCTTATTTATTTTTTCTTAAATGGTTTAGCTATTTTCTTTTAATCCGATAAGTAGCCCAATCATCAAGGTTACAAATACTATTGCTTGAATATAAATCATATGCTCACCTCTTTATAAATAACTTAGCAATATAAAGAAAAAAACGCACGAACAACATAGGAATATAAACAAACGTTTTTGTCACAACGTCTAAGATCGTGTTAAAAAATAGTTATCTAAAAAGCAGAAAGATACTCAAAATAAAAAATAAAAAAATGAATAAAAACGTTTTCAAATATAAGGTAATTTGTTATTATAAAATAAAGAAAAAACAAAATAAAAATAAAGAAAAAGAGGGAATGAAATGGTAAAAGCAGAAGTAGGAAGATCTTATATATGCAAACCGATCGGAGTATCTCATGAACTAATCGGCTGTATTGAACGTACATATATCAACACGGCTGTCGTGTATGTTGAAAGTTATGACCAACGAGACTATCAACTTATCAATGAAAGCAAGTATCGCATGCTCGTAAAATTCTGTGATATTAGCGCACCTGCTGAATTGGTTTCTTAAACAGTATTTTTGAGAATTCGCAAGAACTCCCTTATAATGTAAATAAAGACAGAAGGGAGCGAGAAGATATGCCAAAAAGAAAAAGTTCAGGGAAAATGGGAATTATTCTTGCAGTGATCTCTGCAATTCCTGCTATTTTAGCTATTGTTCGTGCGATGAAGGAATCAAGAGAAAGTTAAGCACACATTATGAGCATCAAACAAAAAACGCATATACCTGCGGTGGCAGGTTATGCGTTTTTTGTTGTATAAAGACTTTTTTCATTAACGATTTTTGATCAGCCGACTCCCAAAACAAAATTTAGCAGTTTATCTGAATAAGTGATTTCTTCATCTGTTTGTTTCACACTTTCATTTAGTAGTCCCATCTCATCGGTTATGATACCATCCACACCATAAAAGATCATGCGACTCATGGCATCTGAATCGTTGATTGTCCATACATATACTTCTTTTCCGTCTTGGTGGGCAGAATTAATGAAGTTACGGTTGATCGTACTATATTCCATTGTCAGAAAATCAGCAGGCGTCACAGGGGGCCCAACAATATTGAAAGGTAAGATGTAGCCCACATAAAAGTTTGGTTCTGCTTCTTTTAAATCTGAAACGGTTTGGTACGTCAAACTTTGCAAAATATGATGGTTCTCTAAGATAACTTTGCGGTATTTATGGACAAATCGTTCGACAAGGTCATCCGAATCTTTTTTAGAGGTCTTGATCTCAATAAGTAATTTTTGGTTTAGCTTATGTGCTTTTTCCAAATAAGAATCAAAAGAACAAACAGGGGCTTGCACTCCGTTTTCAGTAACTGTAAGATTTGTCAATTCTTTCAATGTAAGATCCTGTGGTGTTCCATTTACCCCTGTTAAGTGACGAAGATTTGCATCATGCATCACTACGAAATGACCATCTTTTGTTTCCTGAACATCCATCTCTACATAATCAGGATGATAGTCTCTGCTTGTTTTTTCAAGTGCTTCTAAAGTATTTTGCGCCCCATTTTGGGTACTCACACCTCTGTGAGAGACAGTCACTGGTTTTGTCTGAACAGCTGAAGTCAGATAATCCATATTGTAAAGACAGACGCCAATACCGAAAAAAACTGCAAAAAGAGTCAAACCAGTGTTTTTCAGCGCAGAGAAACGCAAGTTGGGGGCTTGTGGGATAAACCACTTAGGGATCTCAGGCAAGAAGCCTTCGTCATCCATGAAATCAACAATGATATAAAAAATCCCTACGGTAGACATCACGATGTTGAATAATAAAATCCCTTGTAAAAGCGTCATAGCAAACACAGCGCTGATCAATGCATAGTCTGGGAAAAATTGTTCAACCATACTTTGTGCCAAAATAACAACGATATATCCTAAAGAAGAAAGGAGTAAAATCGTACCGCCAATCACAATAAATTGGCCCGTGATGGCCAAAAGACGCGATTTGGTCAATGACCAGCTTTCCCGAATGGCTGCTCGAAAAGGACGATCTCGTAGAATCATTTCCGGTAAAGCAAAAATCAGTCGAATCCCAATATAGCCAAGGAAAATATAAACGAGTAAAAAGGAACTGACGATGATCCAACGATTAGCAAAAATAAAATCCATAATGAAAGCGGGGATTTTTATTTTTGACAGTAGATCAGAATTAAAACTTAATCCGCTGATCGGTAGAATCAATAAAAAATAAGCAAGGAAAAACAAAAAAGTAATGGGTCTCACTTTCTTCAGCTGAAGTATCGTCAAGTGTAAGAGTTGCTTCAAAGAGATTGGTTCTTTCTTTTTAATAAAAAAGACACTCATCAAAAGAAAAGTAAATTCGAAATAAACTAACAGTAAAATCATCATCAAAACTACGATTAACGAGAGTAGAACTCCAGGATGTTGAGAAAAAATTGAAGGAATATTGTCATAAGACAAATAGTCAATTGCCCCTCGGTGTAAAATAAAACGGGTCGTACTGCTCAATAAGGGTAAACAAATAAATAAAATAAAGCCATGCATCAGCAAGACATCACGGAAATAAGCTTGTGTTCCTTTTAAAAAGTCCCAAGCATTACCTAAGCTACGTTTTAAATAATTCATCCTATCACCTGCTCTTCACATTGTAGCGCAAATCTAATGAAAAAGGAAAGGGTGCAGTGTGTTTTGCAGCCCCTTTCCCAGATTTAACATTGTCAATCAATGACTAATTTTGCAAAATAAATATTATCCAAGAAGACCACTTAGATATTGGCCTCCATAAATCAAGGCCATACTATATAAGAAAATCGACAGTGGTTTAGCAATCAAAATGATTAGTGTATATCGTTTCACTGACATGTTTGTCAATCCAGCCATCAAACATAACGCATCGTCAGGAGCAACTGGAAGAAAAATAGCTAGAGCAAACAGCTTCTCAAAGCGGTTTTGATTATCCAGCCAGCCAATATATTTGTTATATGTCTTATCGCTAATCATGGAAAGTATGAATGGCTTTCCATAACGACGCCCTAGCAGAAAAATGATAATCGAACCAATGCAGATTCCAATATAGTTATAGATAAATCCAGCATAAGGGCCAAATATCAGGACACCAGCTGCAGTACTGATCCCTCCAGGAATGATTGGAATAACTACTTGCAGGATTTGGATGAAGACAAAAATAATCGGTCCTAAAATGATGGAATCACCTACTAATCCTCTTAACGCATTCAAATCTTTGAAAACACCTAAATTAATAAAATAAATCGTCAGCGCGATTGATAGGCCTAATCCGATAATGGATATGAAATTTATCAGTTTTCGAGAGGCAGCAATATTCATTATTCATCAACTCCTTAGAGGTTCTTTGTTAACTATACTTTACTATAAAAGCAACTAACTGCGCCATTTTTTGATATGACAGAAAACAAACAATTTTGTAAGTTCATCATAAGTATAAAAGATTGATCTCAAAAAAACATCCAACTAAAGACTTATTTAATAACTTGTTTTTTTTAAATAAAAAAAGCGTTAGCAACTATGCTTAAAAAGCATATCGACTGAATAAACTAAGCATTGGACAGGCTGAAAGACTACATTTAAAATGAAATGCGAAGAAACAATAGAAAATAAAGTTGCCTTAGAACCATAGTTGAATCACCTAACAGTCGTGAAGGGAGAATAAGAGAAGTGGCAGAAAAACAAACCGCAGGACGAGATCAATTAGGAGATTTTGCACCAAAATTTGCAGAATTGAATGATGATGTTTTATTTGGACAAGTATGGTCCAGAGAAGAATTATCTGCTCATCAGCGTAGTATCATCACCATATCTTCATTAATTTCAGGAGGAAATTTTGAACAATTGCCAGCTCATCTGAAGATTGGCAAACAAAATGGCATTACTGGTGAAGAAATAGCAGAAATCATTACCCATTTAGCTTTTTATGTAGGATGGCCAAAAGCTTGGTCAGCTTTTAACTTAGCAAAAGAAATCTATCTAGAAGGAAACAGCGTAAACAAGAAAGAGGCGTAAATGATGACAAAATACGAAGAAATACACAATGGCGTGATTTTTCCAGCAGGGGAAAAAAACGAAGCTTACGCTCAGGTATTTACTGGGCAAAGCTATCTGAATATGTTAGTGAATGATCCCGAAGTTTCTGTTGGTGTAGGGAATGTAACATTTGAACCAGGTTGTCGTAATCACTGGCATGTCCATACGGATGGATATCAAATCTTACTTGTGACTGGCGGAGAAGGATGGTACCAGGAAGAAGGAAAGCCAGCAAGACGATTAAGAGCTGGAGACGTTGTGGTGACGCACAAAGGAATCAAACACTGGCATGGTGCTACAAAAGACAGTTGGTTTGAACATTTAGCGATCACTTCCGGAAACTCAGAGTTTTTAGAACCTGTAACAGATGAAGTGTATGAAGGATTGGAAAATCAATAATGTCAAGCTTGAACAGCTCCTGAAAGTAGATTTTAATCGAACTTTCAGGAGCTGCTTTTTTGATTCAGTCTTTTATAAATAGAAAATAGGGTTAATAATAGGAACGAGGAGAAGCACGTCGAAAGATCTTAATATTGATAATCGGCTGGGCGTACATGATTTCCACGTCATCAATCAAACTACCTAACAGATGATAATCTTCCCGATCATGTCGGGGATTACCTAATAGTTCCTGATAGTAGATTTCCATACTAGGGTCCCGAGGATTGTTCAGCAAATCAGCAAGTACATCTAAATCTTCTGGCTGAGTTTCTGCCGTACCCTGTATCTCTATGAAAAGCCCTTCCTCAGCAAATTCTACTCCAATACGTATTTCAGTTATTTCATGGGAATATAAATAAGTAAGAAGCTCATCGATGATTCTTTTTGATAATTCTTTTTCCAAGTGTCTTTTTTTCCTTTCTGACAGCGGTAAAGTTATCTAGTATCGGTACAAGGATACCTGCAACGAAACCAGTTGAAAAACCACTGTTATATAGATTTAGTCCTCCGTGTAAAGTGCTGACGTTATGGACAAGAGCAATATGTAGCACACCAGCTATTACACCGTAAAAACTGCCGTAAAAACCGCTTATGGGCGCGAGACCTGTCCCAAACACAGCTGCAACAAGCATGCCAGTACTGGTGATCTCATGAAAAGTTCCAAACAAAGAAGCAATAAATATTCCGACTAGTATCGGAAAACTGTTTTTTAAATGACAACCAAAAGCACTGAAACCAACCGCAGATAAAATAGCACCGATGACAGGTCCATTTAACTGACCGCCAACCAGTAAAACATAAGAAGACAGCATCAGACCAACTAAGCCCATGTTGATCAAAGTAGCACCAATACCAGAATTAGCAATGAAATCAGTTGTCAATTTTCCAGATGAATCGAAAATCTCTCGAATCCCCGAAAGCCGAAAGGAATTATAATAGAAACCAATTCCGACTGTCAGCGAAAAAAAGCCAAAAATAATCCAAATGAGAGGAAAGTGATATTCATTGGAAACCAATGTATTTTCGACGATTGAATAGCTGAATAACCTCAAAACAGCAGTAAAAGTCATCGCAATCAACCCAGAGGTGAATCCAATATTATAAAGTGTGAATCCACGATGGAAAACTAAAGTTTGAGCAGCTAAGGGCGGAAGAAGTAGACCAATTGCTATGCCAGCTAAATTCCCCAATAAAATACCTATCAGTAAAGGAAAACGCATACCAAAAGTGATATAACTAACGACCGGTGATAATGCGCTACCAAACAGTCCGATCATGATGTACTGAGAAAAAGGTTTATTGACAAATACAGCGTATAGATACACACCTAAAATGATTGAGATAGAATTATAAAGGTTTTTGCCAAAAAAAGAGAAACCGGTAACTGTTAGAATCGAAGCAAATAAGGGACCGTTTAAAAACACCTTGTGCCGATAAGCTAAAAGCACAGAAAGTAAGGTCAAAATCCCCACATTTATGAATGCGCTTCCGAAACCGCCTAAAGCAAAATAATCTGTCAAAAGATTGCTTGGCGAGGTAAGAATAGTTAGCAATCCACTCCAATTATCAGTAGGAGTACCAGAAAGCAAGCCAATAAAAAGAAAAAAAGCACCTGTAAAACCAAGATAAAAATACTTTCTTTTCTGTGAAACGATTCGTTTTTGAGGATGAATATAAATAACGTCAGTTTCGTTTTCCATTACACACCTTCTTTTTCATTTTCTTTAACTATAACTTGAAATGAAAGATTTGGTCAACTATCATTTAGGTCAAAACTAAAAATGTAAGGGAACCCATTGAATTTAACCAAATTTTTTTAATTTTGCAAAAAAAGTTAAAGAAGACTGAGAAAAAAATTTAAAATATAACGTTTTGAGTAAAATGTTTGCAAAAAATGCTAAAAATAGGGTACAATAAAACAACATATACTGCAGTAAAGAAGTGGGGGAGTTTTAATGAGAAGAAAAGTCTATACCAAGGATCAAATTCTAAAAGCTGCTTATGATGTTGTTGCAAAGGAAGGGTTTAAAGGATTTACTGCGAGAAATATTGCTAAAAAGATGGGGATTTCGACACAGCCGATTTATCTGGAATTCAAAAACATGGAAGATTTAAAAAATACGTTGCTGGATTCTATCTTTGAACAACTAAAAGAAGATGTTTTCCCTATTGAACGTACTGGTGATAAAATCATTGATCTCGGTTTGAACTATATCTACTTTGCAAAAAAGCATCATAGTCTTTACATGGCATTGTACATTGATGAACATGGGGACGGAAAGAAAATGCATGATTTTTCATACAATTATTTCTGTGAAATAGTTAAAGAAGATGAAAGATACAATCAATTATCGGATGAATATGTCGATGCTCTGCATACTGGTACGTGGGTAGCAGTGACTGGCTTAGCGTCATTGATGTCATCAAATATCATGCATCCAACAGAAGAACAAATCATTGCACTGATCAAACGGACAATTGACTCGATTTTAGCATTAGATAATCCTGAAATAATCAGATAGTGTTCTATCAGTATGAATTTGATCGGTAAGTCCGTTGGCTGCAAACTGTCAATGGACTTTTTTTCTAAAAAAAGCGATTTCTGTTATTTATCTATTAGAAATAGGCTTGACATTTCGTGGAAAAAGTTTAAAAATAGTACTTACGGAAGGTTGGCAGAGTGGTAATGCACCGGACTCGAAATCCGGCGAACCGGCTAATACCGGCGCGCAGGTTCAAATCCTGTACCTTCCTTATATCAACGATTAGAGGTTGTGAAGAAGCTGTCTTGCATCAAGTAATAAGAACGGCCAAACAAAAATAGCTCTTCCTATTTTTTCATTTGGTTGGGCTTATTACTGCAGATGCAAGCTTTTGAACACCGTTTGTTCGGAATAAGGGGCTGTGACAATGCTTTTGTCACAGCCCCTTATTTTTGTTGTACTTTTAGCCTACAATATTTTTTGATTCCCCCTGAGTACTATTTTTTATAAATGCTAGTAAATCAATCTTCTTTGGCTTTTTTTTTGATAAAAAAAAATACTAGATGTAAGATAAAAGTGTAAAAACGATTTGTTTTAGGAGGGGAAACGATGTGTACCGCAATCACTTATGCAACGAAAGACCATTATTTTGGAAGGAATTTTGATTATGAGATGTCTTATAATGAAGTAGTCACTATTACTCCAAGAAATTATCGTTTCGATTTTAGAAAGGTAAAAAATTTAGATAAACATTATGCAATGATTGGGATAGCAGCTGGGGTAGCCAACTATCCACTCTATTATGAGGCTACAAATGAAAAAGGGTTGAGTATGGCAGGACTGAATTTTCCTGGCAATGCTGATTATAAAGAATTACAAGAAGGAAAAGATAACGTTGCACCATTTGAGTTTATTCCATGGATACTAGGGCAATGCTCAACCATAGACGAAGCTAAAGAATTATTGGCTACTATCAATCTAGTCAATATCGATTTTAGTGAAAAACTACCCTTGTCACCTTTACACTGGTTATTAGCTGATAAAGAAAAATCGATAGTAATTGAAAGTATGAAAGATGGACTTCATTTATATGATAATCCTGTCGGTGTGTTGACAAATAATCCGCCATTTGATTATCAATTATTTAATCTGAACAATTATCGCTCGCTATCAAATGGAACACCAGAAAATCATTTTTCAAACCAGATCAGCTTGAATGTTTATAGTCGTGGGATGGGAGGATTAGGCTTACCTGGAGATCTCTCTTCTGTTTCTCGATTTGTAAAAGCCACATTTACTAAAATGAATGCTGCATCAGGTGATTCAGAATCTGAAAGTATCAGTCAATTTTTTCATATACTAGGCTCAGTCGAGCAACAAAAAGGAGTATGCGATACTGGAGAAGGAAAATACGAATATACGATTTATTCTTCTTGCTGTAACGTTGATAAAGGGATTTATTATTATCGTACGTATGAAGACAGTCAGATTACTGCTGTAAATATGAATAAAGAAGACTTGGATCGTCATGAATTGGTCAGTTATCCAGTCATAAAAGAGCAACAGATAAACTATGTCAATTAATTAATGAATAGATCCGTTTGGTATCATATTTTCTGATACAGTCATAATTAGACACGATCTTTAGGTCGTGTCTTTTTTTGCTGGTTTTTTTGGAAATAGCATCCACTAATATTTTTTTAACACGAAGAGAATAAGATAGCCTCAAAAAAGAAAACATGGTAAATTAGATATTGGGACTTTATTTTCTGTAAAAACAGAAACTTTCATCTTTTGTTTTCACGTGACGAAACTGTAAGAGAGAAAATATTCGTCCGCTATTTATTCTATGATAAGATGCATATGAATGAAATAAACAGTAATTTTATATTAGGATGTGAAAGTTAAATGTGCGGTATTGTAGGTTTTGTTAACGACAAGGACAACAAAAAAACAATTATTAATACAATGATGGATCGAATCGTTCACCGTGGACCTAATAGTTCAGGAGAATATATCGATAAACATGTTGCTTTAGGATTCAGAAGATTAAGTATTATTGACTTAGAGGGCGGTACTCAGCCTATTTACAATGAAGATCGGACAAAGATCATTATTTTTAATGGCGAAATCTATAATTACCAGCCTTTGAGAGAAGAATTGATTGCAGCTGGCCACGTTTTTCAAACACATGCAGATACAGAAGTCCTTTTGCATGGTTACGAAGAATGGGGAACAGAATTATTGCAAAAGATCCGCGGAATGTTTGCTTTTGCTATTTGGGATAATGAAAAGAATGAGTTATTCGGTGCAAGAGACCACTTTGGGATCAAACCATATTATTATGCAGAAATGAACGGAACATTTATGTTTGGTTCAGAAATCAAAAGTTTTCTGCCTCATCCTGATTTTAACAAAGAATTGAACAAAGAAGCGTTGAAACCTTATATGACTTTCCAATATTCTCCATTAAACGGCGAAACATTCTTCAAAGATGTCTATCGTTTGCCTGAAGGCCATTATTATACGTATAAAGATGGAAAACTAGACATTCAGCAATATTGGGATGCAGATTTTGAAACAAAAGAAACGCATTCCCGACAAGAATGGATCGAAAAAATCGACGAAACCGTTCAAGCTTCTATTGAAGCACATACGGTCAGTGATGTAGAAGTTGGTTCTTTCTTATCCAGCGGGGTTGATTCCAGTTATGTAACCTCTGTATTGAAACCAGATCATTCTTTCTCAATCGGGTTTGATGATAAAACCTATAATGAAGCGATTGAAGCCAGAAAACTAACCGAACTATTGGACTTAGATAATACAGCAGCAGTGATCGACGGAGACATGTCGTTCAAAGCATTCCCTTTGATCCAGTATCACTTAGATGAACCTGATTCAAATCCTTCTTGCGTACCTTTGTACTTTTTAGCAAATCTTGCTTCACAAAGCGTGCGGGTAGTCCAATCTGGAGAAGGGGCGGATGAACTGTTTGCGGGATACCAAACGTATGGATTCCATACGAATTCAAAATTCATCCGTGTGATTGCTCAAGGATTGAAAAAATTACCAAAAGGAACACGCTATAATTTAGGACGTAAAATCGGAAAAATGAAAAATTTCCATGGACGGATCCATTTATATGAATCACTTGCTCCTGCAAAAGAATATTTTATCGGTCATGCTCGAGTGTTCGAAGAATCAGAAGCATCAGAAGTGTTGACACCAAAATATCAAACAGCACCATCTGTGGATGAAATCATGACTGTTCATTACGAGAAAACAGAAGGAATCAAAGATGAAGTCAATAAGATGCAATATGTCGATCTTCATCAATGGATGCCAAAAGATATCTTGTTGAAGGCAGATAAACTTTCTATGGCAAGTTCTTTGGAAGTCCGAGTACCTTTATTGGATATCGAAGTCATGAAATTGGCTCAACAAATACCAAGTAAGTTCTTATTGAATCAAAACAACACAAAAGATATTTTCAGACAAGCTGCGAACAAACATCTTCCGGAAGAATGGTCGAATCGTGTGAAATTAGGATTCCCTGTGCCAATCAAAGCTTGGTTGAAAGAAGAACACGGCTACGAACAAGTCAAAGCATTATTCGAAGCAGATTTTGCAAAAGAATTTTTTGATCAAGAAAAAATCATGAAGTTGCTAGATGACCATCACGAAGGACGTAAAGAAGAGCAAAGAAAAATCTGGACAATCTTCAGTTTCTTGACATGGTATAAAGTCTACTTTGTAGATGAAACGATTCCGCAAGCAGAAGCAATCGACTATGTGACTGTTTGATGAAAATCAAATATCAATAAAAAATAGGTTTTCTCCTACCGTTTAACACCGAGTGATAAGAAAAAATTTCAAAAAACAGTTCTTCCCGTTTTATAGATATTATGACTTGTGGTTCGGAGTTGGCAGAGGAACACCATTGTTTCGAACATAAGGGGTTGTGACACGATTTTCGTCACAACCCCTTTACATATGTTCAATAATCGATTTCTTTTTCTTTTGTCCCATCTTTTTTATAAATGACCAAAGTTGATTCTTTGTTTTGTGCTACTTGCTTTCCTTTTTCGATCGCTTCTTTCTTTGTATCAAAATGGTTGCTAGCCTTTTTTGCTCCTTTAGATTTCACGATCCATTGTTCTTCGGCATATTCTACGATCACATCTGAATCAAGCAATTTTCCGGCACGAGGATTCGTATCATGTTTATCCGACTTACTTGGATTTTTTTCTTTTTCGAATGTTCGTCTTTCTGATTCACTAGCATTTTCATACCACTCTTTTGCTTGATCAATGGCAATTGGGATCGCACGGCTATCAGGGTAACCCTCGTCTAATAGAGCATTTGCGATGTCGATCGCCTTTTTTCTTGTCAGTTTATCTAAGTTTTTCATTGATGCAGGAAAGTCCTTCATGTTCCATGGCATATTAGTATCCCCCTTTATTTAAAAAAACATAGTCTCTATAAACAAGTGTAAGGGTATTTATACAAAAAGAAAAAGATTTTGTCTGAGAAGTAAAACCGTTGTATTTATCGTCAAGTAGTTTTACTTAACAAAATCGTGAAAAACACTAGCAATCTAGAAAAAATCATGGTAAGATAATCAAGTCTGAGAGTCATCTTAGAGGATTCTTGTAAAAATGGGAGGGAAAAACATGCGCGTAAACATCACTTTAGAGTGTACTTCTTGTAAAGAACGTAACTATCTAACAAGCAAAAACAAACGTAACAATCCTGATCGTTTGGAAAAACAAAAATATTGCCCACGCGAACGCAAAGTTACTTTGCACCGTGAAACAAAATAATGTTTTTAAAGTTCTCAATTCCTTGCTGGTCAAAGAATTGAGACTTTTTTTATCTCAAAACATCTAAAATCATAAGGAGCGGATAATATGTTTATTTCCATGTGGGCACAAGATAAAAATGGTCTGATCGGCAAAAATGGTTTGTTACCATGGCGATTGCCAAATGATATGCGTTTCTTTCGCGAACATACAATGGATCGAATTTTAGTGATGGGAAGAAAGACCTATGAAGGAATGGGGGATCTTTCACTTCCTTATCGCCATATCATCGTGTTGACAAAGCAACCAAATTTTCGTACGAAAGAAAATGCGGAAGTAATGCATTCGATCGATGAACTTTTGTCGTATAGTCAAACGATCTCAGAAGATATCTATGTTTCGGGTGGTAGTCGGATTTTTCAAGAACTTCTTCCTTACACTGGTCGGATCTGGCGAACATTGATCGATAGCACGTTTGAAGGCGATACGTATATTGGGAATATTGATTTTTCAGACTTCACCCTTATAGAGGAGTATGAGGGGATAACGGATCAAGAAAATCTATATGCCCATCGTTTTCAAAAATGGGAAAGAGTAAAAAATAGGGTTGCTTCAAAAGAAGAATAAAATCTATGCGTCTAGTTTGTTAATAAGAACAAAAGCATCTTACGACTAATCGTGAAGATGCTTTTTTTAGTTAAAATCAATTTAGTTTTTCTTTGATATCATTGACCATTTCCTGACTGGCAATAGGTCCGTTATATAGCCAGCTAGATTCAGGTCCGAATTGCAGTACATGATTGTCTGTCACTGCTTTAAGATTCTTCCAGCTTGGTTCATTGAACATGGCAGCATCTTTGTCACTGTTCACAAGGATGATGTAGTCAGCATCTAATTCAGCTAGCTTTTCAGAGGAAACAGCAGACCAGTCAGAAGTGGCTTTTTTGGAGACCTCTTCCACTAGATCAGGAACACCAAATTCCAGATCGTCGTATACGATTCTTCCACTTGACCGATTTTTGCTGACCATAAAGGCTGAGTTGTTGGTCACCCACAACACTGCAGCTGTCTTGTTCTCGATTTTATCTGCTAGTTCTTCTCGAGTTTTCTTGATGGATTTTTGATAATCGGAAATGATTTTTTCTGCCTCTTTTTCTTTTGCCAAAGCTTTGCCGACATCTTTTAGTTGTTCTTCCCATGTGATATCTGTTCCGTTTTTTACAACATAAGTTGGCGCGATTTTGCTATATTGTTCGTATTTCCCGCCTTCGACAGTAGCGGAAGAAGAAATCAACAGCAAATCAGGTTCAAAGCTTAACACTTTCTCATAAGGAAGATCATAAGAAATCGTTGGGACATCCTTTAAATCATCTTGCAGATAATCTTGAATGGAACCACTGCCAACAGTCCACTGGGCGATAGGTTTTTCCCCTAGTGCAATCAGATAGTCTTCTAAGTAACTGCCGATGATCCGTTTGGGCGCGTTTGGAATCTCTACTTTATGTCCAAGTGTATCTGTGACTGTATGAGTACTATTGGATGAAGTCGTCGAATTGGCAGTTGTAGCTGTTTCTTTATCTGAAGAGGGGGAGCAAGCGCTCAGTACTCCAGCCAGCAGCAATATGCTAGATAATGTGAATACTTTTGTTTTTAATTTCATTTCTTTCCTCCTGACATAATTGAGAATCTTTCTCATTGGTTATTATTCCTGATATTTCGAACGCTGTCAACCGCTTCATTTGGCTATAGATATGAAAGTAGCGCTTGACGAAATGTTGAAACAGCGTCATAATTGAGAATGATTTTCAGCGAAAGGATGGGTGAAATGACGAGATTAAGAGCAGCTGACATTGCAGCCGGCTACGAAAACAAAAAAATCATTGAAAACATGTCTGTTACGATTCCTGAAGGGAAAATCACTAGTTTGATTGGGCCAAATGGAAGTGGAAAATCTACTTTATTGAAAAGTTTTACCCGTATACTACCTGTGAAATCAGGAAAGATCATTGTCAATAACTCTGATATCTCTACATACAGTTCAAAAGAACTTGCAAAAAAAATTGCATTATTAGCACAAACTAGTGAACACCCTACAGGTATGACAGTAGAAGAAGTAGTATCTTACGGACGATACCCTTATCAAAAACTGTTCAGTGGCATGGACACGCAAGATCATGAAGCAATCGAGTGGGCGTTGGATGCTACAGGTCTAGCTGGATTTCGTATGCGGGATATCGCAACGCTGTCTGGTGGACAAACCCAGCGTGTCTGGATCGCTATGGCGCTTGCTCAGGAAACAGATATCTTGATCTTGGATGAACCGACAACATTTTTAGATCCGGCACACCAATTAGAGATCCTACAGTTATTGACTGAAATCAATCAAATGAAACAAACAACGATCTTGATGTCGATTCATGACATTAATCATGCTTCACGTTTTTCAGATTATTTATTAGCAATGAAAAACGGTAAGTTGATCACAGAAGGTACACCTGAAGAAGTGATCACAAAAGAGTGTATGAAAAAAATATTTGAGATTGATGCAACGATTGTCACGCTTCCAAGAACAAATAAACCAGTTTTTCTAACCTATGATTTGTTGCCAAAAGAGCAGGAGGATCAATTATGAGGACTATGAAGAAAAATAGACTCCTGCTTTTGGTCTGTTTTGTTCTTTTGATTATTTTTTTTGTTGATCTTTCAAATGGCGCAGCGACTGTGGGAAAAGCAGATTTTTGGCAGGCGTTGTTTGATTTTGATAGATCAAAACAAAGTCACCAAATCATACGAAATATTCGTTTGCCTCGTGTGGCGGGAGCATTTCTTGTAGGGAGTTGTTTTGCATTGAGCGGTGCATTGATGCAAGGAGTGACAAGAAATCCTTTAGCAGATTCAGGCTTACTAGGAATCAACGCGGGTGCTTCGTTGGCAATGGCCCTTAGTTTTGCTTTTTGGCCTAAAGCTTCTGATTTTTCTGTATTTCTAATGTCATTGGCAGGTTCTTTTGCTGTAACTTTGCTCGTATTTGGTTTTTTGCAGTTTTCGAAAATGGGCATGAATCCTTTACAGCTTATTTTAGCTGGCGTAGCTATTAGTTCTTTTTTTACTGCTATCAGCCAAGCACTGACCCAATTCTTTAATCTGCAGCAGGATCTTGCTTTTTGGTTTGTAGGCGGAGCTGCCAATATCACATGGAAACAATTAGCAGTATTGTTTCCTTTATATATACTTGCTGTTTTGGTTTCTTTTTCATTAGGAAAAGCAATATCTTTGATTCATTTGAGTGAAACACATGCATTAGCTCTTGGAAGTCATCCTAAACGAACGCGGTTGATTGTTTTCTGTCTAGTCGCAGTGTTGGCAGCCATAGCAGTTTCGTTAGTCGGTCCAGTCTCCTTTATTGGACTGTTGGTTCCGCCAGTTGTTCGTGGAATGGTTGGAACGGACTATCGTTATGTTCTACCTGTCTCTTTTTTAGTTGGCGGTGGATTGGTTATGTTGGCGGATTTTACAGCGAGGATGATCAATCCCCCTTTTGAAACACCTTTTGGATTAGTCATTGCATTGATTGGCGTTCCGTTTTTACTGATACAAGTAAGGAGGGAACAACGGTGAAAAAAATATATTGGACGTTTTATTTCTTGCTTTTTGTACTTGTCATCCTGTCTATAGGTAGTTTGATGATTGGTACGCCTTTTATTTACCTGGATCAGCTTTTTGCCACGTTCATAGGGAAAGAATCATCTTCTTTGGCGCTGATTGTTAGAGAATTTCGAGTTCCTCGATTACTGATCAGTTTATTAGCAGGAGCTTGTCTTGGCGTTTCTGGTTATATCTTGCAAGGAGTAACAAGAAATGAATTGGCAGATTCTAGTATATTGGGCATTAATGCCGGAGCTGGATTTTTAGTGATGCTTTATTTAGGTTTCTTTTCGCACTATTCGCTGCCGTTTCTATTGCTAGTTGTAGCCTTTCTAGGTGGTGTTTTAGCTGCTTGCTGTGTCTATCTTGCGGCCTATGATCGAAATGGCTTTTTGGGTATGAATCGAATCTTATTGTCCGGTATTGCCGTTAATGCCGGCCTTTCTGCGTTAACATTGCTATGCACGATCCAATTATCTAAGGAAAATTATGGATTTGTGAATGCATGGTTAGCGGGATCAATCTGGGGTGCGAGCTGGCCTTATGTTTGGGCATTGCTTCCATGGGCGGTTATCTTAATTCCGCTAGGAGGACTTTATGCACAGAGGATTGGATTGCTATCATTTGGTCAAGAACGCGCGCAAGGATTAGGCCTTAACGTGGCTAAAAGTCAAAAAATCCTTTTGTTGTTAGCTGTTGCTTTGGCAAGCGGTAGTGTAGCGGTGACAGGTAGTTTATCTTTTGTAGGACTACTAGCTCCTCATGCTGCGAAGCTAGTCGTACGTAAAGAAAATAACTGGACCTTTGTTCTGAGCAGTTTGTTCGGTTCCATTTTTGTGCTTAGTGCAGATATGGTTGCTAGAGTGATTCTACCAAGTGGGGAAGTACCTACAGGAATTTTGATTGCCCTTTTTGGTGCGCCATATTTTCTGTATGCACTTTTTATCAGACAAAAACACGCGCTGAACAGTTGAAATTCATTAAAAAAGGAAGGCCAATCATTTCTAGGTCTTCTTTTTATTCTATTTATGCATTTATTTGAAAGTTCGATTGCTATTTTTCTTTTTTTCCTATACCATTTTATGAGAGAAGGAAGGGTGAGTTTTTGGACCAATTGAAAGTGAGATTACGCCGGAAAGGAATCGAAAAGCTGAAAAATCTGGCCAAAAGTGGCAAGAAAAAGGAAAAAGAACAGCGAATCTATAAACAGCTATTCGCCAGCGAGTACTGGAAGTCAGCAAAAGTGATAGGGACGACTTTATCGAATGAATTTGAACTGGATACACAGCCGGTTATCCAACGAGCAGAAAAAGAACAAAAGAAAATAGTTGTACCTAAAACTTTGCCGAAACGTCAGATGGCGTTTTATGAAATGGATGAACAGTCCGTTCTTGTACGTTCGAGTTTTGGTGTTCTTGAGCCACAATCAGAGAAGCTCTATTTGCCGGAGATGATCGATCTCCTCATTGTACCAGGTATTATCTACAATAGAGCCGGTTATCGAATCGGTTTTGGCGGTGGTTATTACGACCGGTATTTAAATAATTTTCATAAAAAAACATGTAGCCTTGTTTTTCGTGAACAATTGAATGAACAATGGCAACCGGAGAGCTTTGATCAGAAGATCCAACAATTGTTTATTGACTAAAATGAAATGGGAGGTTTTCATGAATTATCAACAGCAAATAAAATTGCGTGCATGGTTAAGACGACCGTTATGGACCTATGCTTTTTTAGAGATACAGACAGTGGTCTTCCTTATGATGGAATTATTTCCGCGACTTGAGATCCCTTATTATGCCGGAATGTATGGTCCTTATCTTGTTCACTTCAATGAATGGTGGCGTTTAGTGACACCAATCTTCATCCATTTTGGACTGATGCATTTCGTAATGAACTCACTGATATTGTATTTTATGGGGCAGCAAATCGAGGCAATCTATGGCCATTGGCGTTTTTTCTTGATTTATATGTTCAGCGGGATAATGGGAAATACAGCAAGCTTTGCTTTTAACGAAGCGAATGTTCTGTCTGGTGGTGCGAGTACTTCGATATTCGGTTTGTTCGGTGCGTTGTTTATCTTAGGGTTTCATTTTAAACATAACCCAGCGATCCAGCAGCTAGTCAGACATTTTCTTTTATTTATTGTGTTGACATTTGTTTTTGGTCTTCTGGATACCTCTGTAGATGTTTGGGGACATGTCGGTGGGCTAATTGGCGGATTAGTGTTAGGGAATGTTTTGGGTCTACCGAAACAACAGACAAGCTATTCGATACACCAAAGGATTCTTTCTACACTAGTTTTTGTATTTCTTTTTGTAATATGTATTTTACTGGGTTTAAAAAAATATGGTTTACTTGTATAATATGAAGGAAGTGCTTAAAGATGGAGAGCTTATATGATGTACAGCAGCTGTTCAAAAAATTTGGCATCTTTATCTATGTGGGTGCACGCATCTATGACATTGAATTAATGACTATCGAATTGCGTAATCTGTATGATAGCCGTTTGATTGATCATGATACATACATGACAGCGTGGCGCATATTAAAAAGAGAGCACCGAATTGAAGAAAGCCGAAAGAAAGGAAATTTGTAATGGACAAGAAGATTATTGGGATTGATTTAGGTGGAACAACAGCAAAATTTGCAATTTTAACACCAGAAGGAGAGATTCAACAAAAATGGAGCATCGATACCAATATTTTGGATGATGGTAAGCATATCGTTCCTGAAATCATTGAATCAATCAACCATCGTTTGAATTTATATAATATGAAAGCCGAAGACTTTATCGGAATCGGCATGGGTACCCCAGGAAGCGTGGACAGCGAAGCTGGAACGGTTATTGGTGCGTATAACTTAAACTGGACAGAAGTTCAATTTGTGAAAAAACTGATCGAGGCAGGAACAGGAATCAAATTCGCTATCGATAATGATGCGAATGTTGCTGCTTTAGGTGAACGATGGAAAGGTGCTGGAGAAAACGATCCAGACGTTGTATTCGTTACTCTAGGAACAGGTGTTGGCGGTGGTATCGTTGCTGGCGGAAATTTGATTCACGGCGTGAGCGGAGCAGGCGGAGAGATCGGCCATATCACTGTGGATCCTGAAGGGTTCGAATGTACTTGCGGTAAACGCGGATGTTTAGAAACTGTGTCTAGCGCTACTGGTGTGGTACGTCTAGGTCGTTACTTGGCAGAAGAATACGCAGGAGATTCAAAACTGAAAGCAATGTTAGACAACGGTGAAGAAGTAACAAGTAAAGATATCTTTGAAATGGCTCAAGAAGACGATCCGTTTGCATTGATGGTTGTTGATCGCGTATGCTTCTACTTAGGTTTAGCTTGCGCCAACTTGGGGAATACATTGAATCCGTCAAGTATTGTGTTAGGTGGAGGAGTATCGGCAGCAGGAGAATTTTTACGCAGCCGTGTAGAGAAATATTTTAAAGAATTTACTTTCCCGCAAGTAAGAGAATCAACAAAAATCAAATTAGCAGAGCTTGGTAATGAAGCTGGTGTCATTGGCGCTGCCTCATTAGCCTTGAAATTTGCTTAAAAAAACGGAGGCATTACATGGTTTTATGGGTAATTAATATCATTTTGCTATTGATTGTGCTTGCAATCATCTTTTGGGAAGTCTATCTACGAGTAATGGCCAAGCGTTCAGCAACGACTTTGACAGAAGAAGAATTTCGAGAAGGAATGAGAAAAGCACAAGTAATCGATGTTCGCGAAAAAGATGTGTTTGATGCTGGGCATATTTTAGGTGCAAGAAACATCCCTTACACTGTTTTGAAAGATTCATTAGGATCTATTCGAAAAGACCAGCCTGTTTATATTTACGATCAAAAGAAAAGTTTGAGCATCCGTACAGCAAATAAATTACGTAAAGCAGGTTATCAAGAGATTTATTTACTTAAGGGTGGATATGACGGATGGTCTGGAAAAATCAAAAGTAAAAAAGTATAAAACAGATGATTGTATGACAGCTTTAAAAACCGAATCAATCATTAGATTTTGACCAAGATCACATGAACGGCGCAATGAATAGTTGTGCCGTTCATTTTTTTTATTTTGTGCTATTATCTACATATATAAGCTAAGCGAAAAGGCAGAAAGAAGGAAACAACTATGATCAAATTAAAACGTGTTTACCTTGATGCTGAAAAAGAGGATGGCTATAGAATACTCGTGGATAGGTTCTGGCCCCGAGGAATTTCAAAAGAAAAAGCGCAGTTAGATCTGTGGTTGAAAGAAATTGCACCTAGTAATGAAGCACGCAAAACTTTTGACCATGTACCAGAACGATTTGCTTCATTTGCAAAGAAATACCAGCAAGAATTGATTTTCGAAGAAGAAAAGAAGCAAGCTATTCTTAAACTCAGTCAACTTATGAAAGAACATCCAGTCATTACTTTTGTTTATGGTGCAAAAAATGAACATCAGAACCATGCTGTTTTATTGAAAAAATTTATCGAAATGGAGGCATGCAAATGAAAATAGGGATCATTGGTGCCGGACCTAGAGGATTAAGTGTAGCAGAAAGGATTCTCCATAATAATCAGGGCAGACATTCTCTTGAACTTTTTCTTTTCGATCCCAATGGTCCTGGAGGTCGAGTTTGGCGGTTGAATCAGCCACCGGAGTTATTAATGAATTCTGTTTCTCAACAAGTGACGCTTTTTACAGATGAAACATTGTCCAGTGGAGGATTGGTAACACAGGGACCCAACTTGTTTCAATGGAGTAAAGGACCTGCTACAGATTATATCGAACAGACGGTAACCAAAAATAAGCAACTAATTATAGAAGAAATCAATCGTCTGGAAAAAGATCAGCAATCTACTCGATGTTTATACGGACTCTATCAACGCTGGTTTTTCTCAAAGTTGCAAGAAGAATTTCCAGCTTCTATTCAGTTTGTTTATTCTTTAGTAAAAAAAGTCAGCAAAAGAAAAGATGGTTATCTTTTACAGACAGATCAGCAAAGCTATTCTATCGATCAGCTTGTTTTAGCAAGCGGTCACTGGGAAAATGATGAGACAGAAGAAGAAAGAGTGTGGGTAGACTACGCAAAGAAAAATGATTTACTGTATCAGCTTCCTTCTAATCCTGCAGATGTCGATCTTTCGAAGATACCGCCTAAAGAAAATGTCTTTTTAAGAGGTCTAGGCTTAAGTTTTTTTGATTATGTCGGATTGTTTACAGTATCAAGAGGAGGGCGCTTCGAGAACGAAAAGGGAAAACTTGTCTATCATCCATCAGGCAAGGAACCGATTGTATACAGTGGATCAAGAAGGGGGCTCCCTTATTACCCTCGAGGAAGAAACCAAAAGCAAGGCGGAGCAATGGCATGGCCACGGTTACTAACAAAAGAAAACCTGGAGCAATGGCATCAGTCGGGATTTTTGACTGGCGAAACATTTTTTGACTATCTGAAAAAAGACGTTGAGTTGTTTTATTACAAGAAAATCATCGAAGAATATCATTTGCCGATTCCAAAGAAAAATTTTGAGCATGATTTTCTCTCCGTCTCTTCAGAGGAGTGTCTCGGAAAGCATCCAGCACTAATCCCTTATAGATGGGATTGGTCGTATTTAGAAATTCCTCTTACCTATCAGGATGAGTCCTTTGCAGAAGCTAGCCGAGCATTTATTGAAGGGCAGATAAAAGAAGCGGAAAAAGGCAATTGCACAGGAGCATTTGCTTCAACATTTGATGCATTAAAAGACTGGCGTGATCCAATCCGGCAGGCCATTGAATGGCACGTTTTTTCTGCAAAGGAATACAAAGAAATACTATGGGGATGGTTTACTCATCTAAATAGCTTTTTAACGATCGGTCCGCCAGTCATTCGGACGAAAGAATTAGCAGCACTGATAGATGCGGGTATTTTTCATTTGATCGAACCGCCACTTGATATTCAGCAAAAGCACAACCGCTATGTTATTTCTCTACAAGATAAAGAAATCAGCAGTCGCTATTTGATTGAAGCTCGATTGCCACAAACAAGCTTTTCTCGTTCAAGTAATCCTGTCATAAAAAATTTGAAGGAAAACAAACTTGTTCGCCCTTTTTCATTTTCAGATAATACAGGAAGTTATCATTCAGAAGCTATAGATGTTGAGCGAGGTACGAATCGCGTGATTGATGCTTCAGGGGAAATCCAGTCTGACTTTTATTGCTATGGAATACCTGTTGAAGGTGTGGATTGGCTAACTGCAGCAGTAGCTAGACCTTATACAGATCCATGGAATCTGAGACAGGCAGATAAAATAGCACAACTTATATTGACTGACAAATAAAAATACGCATGATGACTTATCTGTTCTTTCAAAAGTCTTCATGCGTATTTTTAAATAATTATTAACGAGAAACGCGTTTGCGCATTGCTTTTTTACGGTTTTCTTCGATCATTGCTTCTTTTTCGTCAATTGGATCGATCACTGTTTTTTTCACAGAAGCGACCAAACCAGCAACGGCAGCGGCTGTTGCCAGACTTCCTACTAATATTCCAGATACAAATTTTTTCATTGAATCCACCTCATTTATTATTTGTTATATCTATTATGGAACAAAAGAGAAAAAAAGGCTAGTTTTACGTTTGTTTGTAAACCTTTGCAAAAAATCCTTGAAAATGTTTACTAAATGTTTTATTATAAATTTACCATATGAATTTACGAAATTTTACTTTGTTTGTTTTCACCATAAAAGTAAACTTCGTTTTTTTAAATTATATAGAATCAACAAACACAATTTTACTAATCAAAGGAGTGTTTTTTATGACAATTTTAGTACTAGGCGGAGCCGGTTATATCGGTTCGCACGCTGTAGACCAGCTAGTTCAAAAGGGGTATCAAGTAGCTGTGGTAGATAATTTGCTCACAGGTCACAAACAAGCAGTACATCCAGATGCTCATTTTTATGAAGGAGACATCCGGGATAAAGAATTTCTACGTTCCGTATTTGAAAAGGAACCGATTGAAGGAGTAATCCATTTTGCTGCAAGCTCTTTAGTAGGAGAATCTGTCGAAAAACCATTGATGTATTTCAACAACAACGTATACGGTATGCAAATCTTACTTGAAGTCATGCACGAGTTCAATGTGAATAAAATCGTGTTCTCTTCTACTGCAGCAACTTACGGAGAACCAAAAGAGTCTCCAATCACAGAAGATACACCAGCTAATCCTAAAAATCCGTATGGTGAAAGTAAATTGATGATGGAAAAAATGATGAAGTGGTGTGACCAAGCATATGGCATGCGCTATGTCGCTTTGCGCTACTTCAATGTAGCCGGAGCAAAAGCAGATGCATCTATCGGAGAAGATCATACACCAGAAACGCATCTTGTCCCAATCATTTTACAAGTAGCTCTTGGTCAAAGAAAAGCCTTGGCTGTTTATGGAGACGATTATGATACACCAGATGGAACATGTATCAGAGATTATGTTCAAGTAGAAGATTTGATTGCTGCACATATTTTAGCTTTGGAATACATGAAAGAAGGAAATGAAAGCAACTTCTTCAATTTAGGCAGCAGCAAAGGATACTCAGTCAAGGAAATGCTAGAAGCAGCTAGAGAAGTGACAGGAAAAGAAATTCCAGCAGAAATAGCACCAAGAAGAGCTGGAGATCCTAGCCGATTAGTCGCTTCAAGTGAAAAAGCGAGAGAGATTCTGGGCTGGAAACCTGAATACACAGATATCAAAGCAATTATCAAAACAGCATGGGATTGGCATGTCAGCCATCCAAATGGTTATGAAGAATAGGGGAATGAGATATGTCAATCAGTCAAACGATTTGTGATTTTGCCACACTTGCGATCGAAGCTGGCGGATGGATGGAAATGGACCGCTTATATTTACAGAATCGTCTTTTAGGGATGGTAGGAGAAGATGCTCTAGAAAGCATTGAAGTAAGACCAGTTAAGGAAGAATCTGTAGACTTATTGGATCAGCTTGTCGCTAAGGCAAGAGAAAATGGTGTTCTTTCAGAATTGCCAGCAGAACAAGAGATTTTTGAAGCGCAATTAATGGATTTTCTCACACCGCCACCTTCAGTCGTCAATGCATTCTTTGCACAGCACTATTCGAAAAGCCCAGAGGAAGCAACTGAGTATTTCTTTAATTTAAGTAAGAAAAATGACTACATCAAAACAAGAGCCATCGCAAAAAACATCAAATTTCCGGCAGAGTCGGAGTATGGTGAACTGGAAATCACAATCAATTTATCTAAGCCAGAAAAAGATCCAAAACAAATCGCAGCAGAACGCGAGGCGGTAAAAGTAGACTATCCTACCTGCATGCTTTGCATGGAAAACGAAGGATATAGAGGTCGCTTGAACTATCCAGCCCGCACCAATCACCGGATTATTCGAATGAATCTAGACGGTGAAAGCTGGGGATTCCAATATTCCCCTTATGCTTATTACAATGAACATTCGATCATTTTATCAGAACAACACCGCCCGATGAAAATCACAAAGGAAACATTTGCTAGACTGCTTCGGATTACTGAAGTCTTGCCTCATTACTTTGTTGGTTCGAATGCTGACTTGCCGATTGTTGGAGGATCGATTCTTTCTCATGATCATTATCAGGCAGGACGTCATGAATTTCCTATGGCAAAAGCACCGATAGAAAAACTTATCAAACTAGAAGATTATCCGCAAGTCATCGCAGGAGTCGTGAAATGGCCGATGTCTGTGATCCGTTTGCAATCAACAGAGAAAAACTTGCTGATTGAAGCAGCTAACTCAGTATTGGAAAAGTGGAAAGCATATTCGGATGAAACAGTATCTATCAGAGCTTTTTCAGCAGATGGTACACCACACCATACGATTACGCCAATTGCACGAAGAAGGGACAATTACTTTGAGTTGGACCTTGTCCTTCGAGACAACAATGTTTCAGAAGAACATCCTGATGGGATTTTTCATCCACATAAAGATGTCCAACATATCAAAAAGGAGAACATTGGGTTGATCGAAGTAATGGGGCTTGCTGTTTTACCACCTCGTTTGAAACCAGAACTAGTAGAAGTAGAGCATTTCTTATTAGGAGAAGAAAACCAGATGGCTGAATATCATCGTCCGTGGGCAGAACAATTAAAAAAAGAACATCCTGATTTGACGAAAGATACGGTCACCGATGTCGTACAAAAATCTGTAGGTCAGGTTTTTGCACGTGTACTGGAAGACGCTGGAGTATTCAAGCGAGATGAAAAAGGACAGGCAGCGTTTGAACGATTTACTGCAATTTTATAAACGTAAAAAGGAGGAGAGACAAATGGCAACAATTAAAGACATTGCGCAGTTGGCAGGAGTTTCTCCTGCTACTGTTTCAAGAGTTCTCAACTATGATCCTGATCTTTCCGTTGGCTTAGCCACAAAGCAAAAAATTTTTGAAGCAGCAGAACGCTTAAATTATACGAAACATCGTAAAAATGCAGCAAATACTAAGCAAACGCTTCGCCTGATCCAGTGGTACGACGATACGGAAGAGCTTGAAGATCTTTATTATTTATCTATTCGCCTAGGAATCGAAAAAAAGGCAGAAGAAGCAAACGTTACTTTATTGAAAGAAACGTGGGATTCCATTAGTGATCTTCCGGCAGATGGAACGATCGCACTAGGAAAATTCGACGAAGCTCAATTATTAGAAATGAAAGGATCCCAAAATGCCTTGCTTTTGGTAGATTCTGACGGCACTTCTCAAGGAATCGACTCTCTAGTTGTCGACTTTAAGTCAAGTGTTCAAAAAGTCATTGAACACTTTGTCTCCCATAAAGCGCAACATATCGCTATGCTTGCTGGAACAGAATATACGAAGAAAAACCATCAGCGGCTAAAAGATCCCAGAATTATGGCATTTCAACAAGTTTTGGCAGAAAAAGGCTACGACGAAGGTCCAATTATCGAAGCAGATTTTTCTGTCGAGTCAGGATATCAAGCAGTTAAGCAGTATTTAAAAACGAATCCGCATGTTCCTGATGCGCTTTTTGCAGCTAATGATGCATTAGCGATTGGCGCACTGAAAGCGATTCAAGAAAAAGGTTTAGTGGTACCAGAAGATATTTCTGTGATGGGCTTCAATGATGTCAGTGTAGCGAAATATGTAACGCCCTCTCTTTCTACTGTAAAAGTTTATACCGAATGGATGGGAGAGCTAGCAGTGGAGACGATTCTTCAATTAAGTAATTCCAAAGCACCGGTTTCAAGAAAGATTATTGTGGAAACAGAGTTGATTATTCGAGAATCAACGAAATAAAAGATGGAAAAGCTGTGGGGAAATGGAGTGATACCGCAGCTTTTTTGTGTTTCAGGAAGGGCAAAATTTGCCCGCCAGCAGAAAATCATGTATCATTGTACTAGTTTTGCCTTTGGTATTTTCATCCTCAGAATAAAAAAGTATGCTACAATGGAAGGCGAGAATGTCATAGCAGAAAGGATCAAATATATGATTACATTAGGAATAGATACTGCAAACCAAACTTTGGCGATCGGTGTGGTAGAAGACGAACAAATTCTTGGACAAATACAAACAAATATCAAACGCAACCACAGTGTAACACTGATGCCTGCAATCGACCAATTGTTTGCAGATCTTCAAATAAGTCCAAAAGACATTGACCGAATCGCGGTTTCTGATGGTCCCGGTTCTTATACAGGGCTTCGTATAGGTGTAACGACAGCAAAAACGATTGCTTATACATTAGATAAAGAGCTAGTAGGAGTATCTAGTCTGAAAACCATCGCGGCTAATTGCATCGGTATGGATAATATTATTGTGCCCATGTTTGATGCTCGAAGAAAAAATGTATACGCTGGGGCATACCGCTGGAAAGAAAATAGATTAGAAACTGTACTTGAAGATGTACATATTTCTGCTTCTGATTTGTTCACACAACTACAAAAGCTGAATGAAGCTATTTATTTCGTCGGGAGTGATTGTCACAAATTCTTCTCTGAAATAAAGGAAATATTGCCTAGTGCAATGATTAATACAGTTCCAGCATGGGATATTCCAAGTGGTGTAACTGTGGCTCAATTAGGTGCTTTAGCTGAACCAGTTGCAGAGAAACAAGCTTTTCTTCCTCGCTATTTAAAACGGGTAGAAGCAGAAGAAAAATGGTTGGAGACGCACACACCTGGAGACGAAAGTTATGTTGAAAAAATTTAGAGCGTATGCCAGAAGCTTTTTTCAAGATAAAATGATTTATACAGAAAAAACAATCGAACAAATCGATCGTCGTTACGTACTAAGAGAATTGACTACAGAAGATATCAAAGAGCTGCTGGATGTCGAACGAGAAGTCTATAATGGCGAATTGCCATGGACAAAAAGTGCCTTTATATCAGAATTGAAGTCACCGCTTCCTCATCTATATCTAGGTATCTTTGATAATGGAAGAATGATTGGGTTTATCGGTTCAAGAGCGTTCGGTTTAGATTGCCATATCACGAATATTGCCGTTCGACCGGCATATCAGCGTAAACGAATCGGTTCGCTGCTTATTGACGAAATCGAGAACTTTGCTATAATGAATCGCTGTGAGACGATGTCATTAGAAGTGCGTATGAGTAATCAAGATGCACAAAGACTTTATCGGAAGTTAGGTTTTCAAGCAACAACGATCAAAAAAAGATATTACACTGAAACAAAAGAAGATGCATTGGATATGATAAAACTTTTAGAAAATGAGTGAGATTAGTTGATTTGCAGAAAAAAAGATTTTGATGAAGCGTACTTGGCAGAATACGTATGGGTGATTAGCGAAAATGCTTATCCACATGGTTCACCTTGGACGAAAATGCAGTTTTTGGCAGACATCCAACAGCCTCACTCTGATTATCTGCTTTTAGTTGAAGATAACCAGATCTGTGGCTTTATTGGATACTCGAAAGTAATAGATGAAGTCGAGATCACAAATATTGCTGTTGCAGTTTCAGAACAAGGAAAAGGGCATGCACGGCATTTGCTACAATTACTGATTACGGAACAAATAAAAGATTCGCTGCATGTTTTTTTAGAAGTACGTCTATCTAATGAAGCAGCAAGAAAACTTTATGAATCAGAAAAGTTTCGTATATTAGGTAAACGGAAATCATATTATCGCAATCCGACGGAAGATGCGATCATTATGAGCAGAAAGTTAAAAACGGAGACGATGAAATGAATGAAGAATTGATTCTGGCGATTGAATCAAGTTGTGATGAAACGAGTGTAGCGGTCGTTAGAAATGGAACAGAGATCTTATCTAACATCGTTGCTTCTCAAATAAACAGTCATAAACGTTTTGGTGGCGTAGTTCCTGAAGTAGCTAGCCGCCATCACGTTGAACAAATCACCTTATGCTTGGAAGATGCACTGGTAGAAGCTGGTGTGTCGGCAGAAGATTTATCGGCAGTCGCTGTCACTTATGGACCAGGACTTGTCGGCTCGTTGCTGATTGGTATTTCTGCAGCTAAGGCTTTTGCTTGGGCACATCAATTGCCGCTTATTCCTGTAAACCATATGGCAGGGCATATCTATGCAGCCCGTCTGGTTAAACCATTCCAGTTTCCATTGATGGCACTTCTTGTTAGCGGAGGACATACAGAATTAGTCTATATGCAAGAAGATGGATCATATGAAATCATTGGGGAGACAAGAGATGACGCAGCAGGAGAAGCTTATGACAAAGTTGGAAGAGTATTAGGTCTTTCTTACCCAAGCGGAAAAGAAATCGATCAGCTAGCTCATCAGGGAAAAGATAATTACCATTTTCCACGAGCGATGATCCATGAAGATAATTATGATTTCAGTTTTAGCGGATTAAAAAGTGCATTTATCAATTTGGTGCATAATGCACAACAGCGTGGAGAAGATCTAGACAAAAATGATTTAGCAGCTAGTTTTCAAGCAAGTGTGATCGATGTATTGATTACTAAAACACTTCGAGCTTGTCAAAATTATCCAGTCAAGCAACTGATTGTAGCTGGAGGTGTAGCGGCCAATCAAGGGTTGCGTAAAGGATTGCAGGATGCTTTGGCAACTAAACTCCCTGAGGTAGAACTAGTGATTCCCCCTCTTCGACTTTGTGGAGATAATGCTGCAATGATTGGAGCAGCAGCACATGTGGAAATGCAAAAAAGAAATTTTGCTAGCTATCAGTTGAATGCTGATCCAAGCTTGGTTTTATCTGAATAAAGAGGTTGTGAAAAATCTGCCCTGCATCAAGTAATAAGAACAGCCCAGAAAAAACGGCTTCTCATGTTTTTGACCTGGCTGTTCTTGTTACCGCGTATGCAAGCTTTTGAACGCCGTTTAATCAAGAGTTCGTAAGCCTGTCGTTTAACTCTGATTCACAAGGAACAATTTCAAAAAACAGCTCCTCATGTTTATGAACATTATGACTTGTGACCGAAGAGTTGACAGGTACACACCGTTTAATCGAAATAAGGGCTGTGACACGCTTTTGTCAAAGCCCTATTTTTTACATACTTTTAATCATTATTGTTATTTTGCTATTTTTTACAGCTTATTCATCATTATCCGTTCCTCTGATTGCCCTCACTGATTAATCGTTTATTGTCGAGGAATATCGAATAATCTAGGTCGGATGAGGACAAGACGCTTCCTCTAGTTAATCTATCAGTATTTTTTGCAAACAGTGAATATTACATAACTGAAACACACATAGAAAATCTTTGAGTCTTGCCCAGTTATCTAAAACTGCCGGATCTTTCAGAAGTTTTAGGGAGGAAAATAAGCAGTGACCCTGATAAATATCAGGGTCACTGCTTATTTTTGTTCGCGTTATTCTCTCATAGCTGGAGTAGTAGCTGTCTTACAGAAAGTAAAACGCTTTTTGTCATAATCTAACAGTCCGGAATCACGTAGTTGTTTGATTACTTGTCCAGCAGTTTCACGTGTCGTGCCGCTATTCACTGCTAATTCTTTTAAGGTGATCGGATAAGGAATGGTGATATGACCATCTTTTGTTGGTACGCCCAATTCTTCTTTCAAAATGAATAAATTTTGTTTTACCCGGTCAAAGGCGCTAGAGGTCAATCCGATTTGGATACGCAATTCATGTATTTCAACTACTTTAGAAATTTTTTGTATCATATAGATCAACTGTTCGGGATTTTTTCGTGCTAATTTTTCATAGTAGGAAACAGGAAGGTAGAATGTTTCAATATCAGTCATCGCTTGAGCTGTATAAGTGTAGGTCTCTTCTCCAAACATTCCTGACATAGGAAAAAGGTTATTTGTATTCACATAGTCATAGTAGTAATAAGTTGCACTTTCATCATAACGTTCTAAACGAACGAGTCCTTTGGTCAAGATATACAACCGTTGTCTGGGATCACCATCGTCGAAAAGGATCTGTCCTTTTTTATAAGAACGAAGAACAGTATGTTCCTTGATCTGTTGGAACTCTTCATCCGAGAAATGTTCAAAATCAGGTTGATATCTGAGTTTTGAAAAGTGAAAATCGATTTTATTAACACGCATTAAAAAGTCCTCTCCTTATTGTTCACTATATTTATTGTCACTTTTTTTAAAGAATTTGTAAAGTTTTAAAATACCAACATTAGAAACAAGTTTTAATACTTTACAAATATAATTTGTTATTATGTAAAAAATATACAATGGTATTGAATAATTTGTTTTGAAGCGAATGATTTGTGTATAAAAAACAACAATAATACATATAGTAAACGCTAACAACGCTAATATAATTTATTTTTTTAATTTATTCAAAAAAATTTTTTCAATGAATAAATATTTTTTTGAAAGTGTATACAGAATAAAAAATGAATAAATTACGCTTAAAAATAGAAAAACGTTTAATTATTTAATTATCGAATATTAATGTGAGGAATGTCTCATTTTGAATGAGACAAAATTATGAAAGTGATTACAAAAGGAGGATATCCTATACATGTAATCAAAAAGAAGGAGGCAACACAACATGGATAAACCTATTCACGTTTTCTCAGAAATAGGGAAATTAAAGACAGTTTTACTGAAAAGGCCTGGACAAGAAGTGGAAAATTTGACACCAGATATTATGGATCGTCTGTTGTTCGATGATATTCCATATCTTCCGATTGCTCAAGAAGAACATGACAACTTTGCAAAGACATTGCAAAATGAAGGCGTCGAGACTCTTTACTTGGAAAAATTAGCGGCAGAAGCGATTGACGCAGGCAATGTCAAAGAACAATTCTTGAATAAAATGTTGGATGAATCTCATATTGCATCGAATGCTGTAAGAGAGGGTCTTCATGAGTTCCTTCTATCAATGGAAACGCAAGAAATGGTAGATAAAATCATGGCTGGGGTTCGTACAAAAGATATCGAAGTACGTTCTAGCAGTCTATACGATCTGTCAGCAGACGATGACTATCCATTTTACATGGACCCAATGCCAAACTTGTACTTTACACGCGACCCTTCCGCATCAATGGGAAATGGGATGACAGTCAATAAGATGACTTTTGAAGCACGTCGTCGTGAATCGATGTTTACAGAATATATTTTGAAACATCATCCAAGATTTGCAAATAAAGGAATCGAAGTATGGTTGGATCGTGAAAATCCAGATCATATCGAAGGCGGAGACGAATTGATCTTAAGCGATAAAGTAGTAGCTGTTGGGATTTCTCAACGAACTAATGCGAAAGCTTTAGAAAAATTAGCACGCCACCTATTCGCAAAAAATTCAGGATTTGAAAAAGTGTTAGCAATCAAAATTCCAAACAACCGTGCAATGATGCATTTGGATACCGTATTTACAATGGTAGATCACGATAAATTCACTATCCATCCAGCAATTCAAAGTAAAGACGGTAAGATGGATGTCTTTACAATCGAACCAGATGGTGATGATATCAAGATTACTCATTCAGATAACTTACACGAAACGATGAAAGCTGCTCTTGGATTAGATGATCTTGTACTGATCCCAACTGGTAATGGAGATGAGATCGTTGCACCTCGAGAACAATGGAATGATGGATCAAACACATTGGCAATCGCTCCAGGTGTTGTAGTCACTTATAACCGAAATTATGTATCGAACGAATTGCTTCGTAGCTATGGCATCAAAGTGTTAGAAATCAATTCAAGTGAATTGTCACGAGGCCGTGGTGGTCCACGCTGCATGAGCCAACCACTTGTCCGTGAAGACTTGAAGTAATTTGTTTCCTGACGGCGGTCTTACTGTCAGCTGCCGTCGGGATTTCCTCTTTAATCTTAAATAAAAACAATCTAAAGGAGAATGTTTAATATGAAAGAATCAGTATTCCAAGGAAGAAGCTTATTAGCAGAAAAAGACTTTACAAAAGAAGAATTACAATATTTGATCGATTTTTCAGAACACTTGAAAGACTTGAAAAAACGTGGTATCCCACATCACTATCTAGAAGGAAAAAATATTGCGCTTTTATTTGAAAAAACATCTACACGTACTCGTTCTGCATTTACTACTGCAGCGATCGATCTAGGTGCACATCCTGAATATTTAGGTGCAAATGATATCCAATTAGGTAAAAAAGAATCCACAGAAGATACAGCTAAAGTACTAGGACGTATGTTTGACGGAATCGAATTCCGTGGATTCAGTCAAAAAATGGTAGAGGAATTAGCAGAATTCTCTGGTGTTCCAGTTTGGAATGGCTTGACTGATGAATGGCATCCAACACAAATGATCGCTGACTTTTTAACTATCCAAGAAAACTTTGGAACAGTAGAAGGTATCACTGTTGCTTACTGCGGAGATGGTCGAAACAATATGGCTAACTCTTTATTAGTCACAGGTGCAATTTTAGGAGCGAATATGCGTATCGTTGCACCAAAAGAATTACAACCTGAAGAAGAAATCGTCAAAATGGCAGAAGGCTTTGCTGAAAAATCCGGTGCACAATTGATGATTACCGACGATGTTGATAAAGGTGTAGACGGAGCAGACGTCCTTTATTCTGATGTATGGGTATCAATGGGTGAAGAAGATAAATTCGAAGAACGTATCAAATTGTTGAAACCTTACCAAATCAATATGGAAATGGTAGAAAAAACACACAACACAGATCGTTTGATCTTCTTGCACTGCTTGCCAGCTTTCCATGATACAAACACTGTTTACGGTGAACAAATGAAAGAACGCTTTGGCATCACTGAAATGGAAGTAACAGATGAAGTCTTCCGCAGCAAATATGCTCGTCAATTTGACCAAGCAGAAAATCGTATGCACTCAATCAAAGCGATCATGGCAGCAACATTAGGTAACTTGTTTATCCCTCGCGTTTAAGCATAACCACATTCATCTCACGAAAAAACGAGTCAGCATTGAGGGAAAATCACAAAACGCTGGCTCGTTTTGTTATCTAGAAAATTCGGTAGAACTGAAGAAAGGACGAATGAAATGGCCAAACGAAAAGTAGTTGTCGCTTTAGGGGGTAATGCTATCTTGTCTACGGATGCAAGTGCAAAAGCCCAACAAGAAGCGTTAATGGAAACAGCAAAGTATTTAGTGAAATTTATCGAACAAGGAGATGAATTGATCATCTCCCACGGAAATGGTCCGCAAGTCGGTAACCTATTGATTCAGCAGCAAGCTGCTGATTCTGAGAAAACACCGGCAATGCCTTTAGATACATGTGTTGCAATGACAGAAGGATCTATCGGTTACTGGTTACAAAACGCCATGGGCGAAGTACTGAAGGAAAAAGGGATCGATAAAGATGTGGTTTCTTTAGTCACTCAAGTTATTGTGGATGAAAATGATCCTTCATTCAAAAATCCAAGTAAACCAGTCGGTCCATTCTACACGGAAGAAGAAGCCAAAGAACAAATGAATGCTGACTCCACTGTGACATTCAAAGAAGATGCTGGACGTGGATGGAGAAAAGTAGTCGCTTCCCCTAAACCCATCTCGATTAAAGAAGCACGTGTCATCGAAACGCTGGTCGATCAAGGAGTTATCACAGTTTCTGTTGGTGGCGGTGGGATTCCTGTTGTAGAAACAGCTACTGGATTAGAAGGACGAGAAGCCGTAATCGATAAAGATTTTGCTTCAGAAAAATTAGCCGAAATCATCGATGCGGATTTGCTGATCGTATTGACAGGAGTAGACAATGTGTATGTCAATTACCAAAAACCAGATCAAAAGAAATTAGAAACTGTTACTGTTTCAGAAATGAAACAATACATTGATGAAAAGCAATTTGCTCCAGGAAGCATGCTTCCGAAAGTAGAGGCAGCTATTGCATTTGTTGAAGCAAAACCAAACGCTAAGGCAATCATCACTTCTTTAGAAAATATCGAGAATCTTTTAGCTTCTGAAGAAGGAACGATTATCGTAGCTGATTAATTTGTTAAGTCTTTCGTATTTACGAAATGATTTATAGCTATCCAGGTGGTATTTCTTCTCCTTTAGGCCATCTGGATTGTTTTTTTATCAGAAACGACTAGCCTTTCGTTTTTTTTTCTGATATAATTCAAGAAAGTTTAATAAGACTAAGATTTGTTGAACAAGAGAGTACTTGTATCATTCTTGGCTAGCGAATTCGGAAATGGTGGAAGCCGAATGAAGAAGATACAACGAAGCGCACTTGGAGAATTCTGTTTTAAACAGACGGTCGTCTACCGATATCAGATGGAGCTGGTCCTTTTTTAGGACAATTGGAGTGGTACCGCGGGAAATCTCGTCTCTAGTGATGGCATACTAAGTATGCCGTCGCTAGAGATTTTTTTTGTTTAACAATCAAGGGAGCACTTTAGGAGGAATAAAGATGAATAATAAAGATCTTGTCGCAAAAGCTGTCTATGACGCTGTCAAAGATGATTTAACACTGGAACAAGTCGAACAATTACTAGAAAATCCAAAATCAGCTGAACACGGAGATGTTG
Organism: Enterococcus sp. E4-223; assembly: GCF_035727065.1. Lineage (NCBI taxonomy): Bacteria > Bacillati > Bacillota > Bacilli > Lactobacillales > Enterococcaceae > Enterococcus > Enterococcus sp. E4-223. Next base: position 364,847 of record NZ_JAPMLH010000002.1, read on the forward strand.
CATTTCCAGCCTTTTCATTAGCAAAAGTTTACCGAAAAGCGCCACAGCAAATCGCTGCAGATTTAGCAGAAAAAATCGATTCTGCCAACTTTGAAAAAATCGAAGTTGTCGGACCTTACTTGAACTTTTTCATGAATAAAGAACTTATCAGCAAAAAAGTTTTGCAAACAGTAGTGAAAGAAAAAGAACATTATGGGGATAGCAATATCGGGAATCAAGGAACAGTACCAATCGACATGTCTTCTCCTAATATTGCCAAACCAATCTCAATGGGACATTTGCGTTCGACAGTTATCGGTAATTCGATCGGTTTCATTATGGAAAAAATCGGTTATCAGCCAATCCGCATCAACCATTTAGGTGACTGGGGAACACAGTTTGGAAAACTGATCGTCGCTTACAAAAAATGGGGTACAGAAGAAGCTGTTAAAGCAGAACCAATCAATGAATTGCTTCGTTTATATGTCCAATTCCATGAAGTAGCTGAAACAGAACCAGAATTAAATGAAGAAGCTCGTGCTTGGTTCAAACGTCTGGAAGAAGGCGATGAAGAGGCTATTCAATTATGGCAATGGTTCCGTGATGAATCGATGAAAGAATTCAATAAAATCTATGATCTGCTGGAAGTACGTTTCGATTCGTTGAACGGTGAAGCTTTCTACAATGACAAGATGGATGAAATCGTCAAACTTTTAGAAGAAAAACATTTGCTGAACGAGGATAAAGGTGCAGAGATCGTTGACCTATCTGCTTATGACCTGAATCCAGCGTTGATTAAGAAGTCAGACGGTGCGACACTATACATTACACGTGACTTAGCTGCTGCATTGTACCGTAAACGTACTTACGACTTTAAACAATCTCTATATGTAGTAGGGAATGAACAAAGCTATCATTTTAAACAGTTGAAAGCTGTCTTGAAGGAAATGGGCTTTGACTGGTCTGACGACATGCACCATATTCCATTTGGTTTGATCACACAAGGTGGTAAAAAATTATCAACTCGTAAAGGAAAGATCGTCTTATTAGAAGAAGTATTAAATGAAGCAATCCAATCTGCTAAAGAACAAATCAGCGAGAAAAACCCTGATTTGGAAAACAAAGATGCTGTAGCTAAACAAGTTGGGGTTGGGGCAGTCATTTTCCACGATTTGAAAAACGATCGACTGAATACATTTGACTTTAACCTGGAAGAAGTTGTTCGATTTGAAGGAGAAACTGGACCTTATGTGCAATATACACATGCTCGTGCAGTCAGCCTGTTGGAAAAAGCAGGATTTGTCCCTTCAGAAACAGCAGACTATGCATTGAATGACGATACCAGCTGGGAAGTGGTTAAATTAGTTCAAAAATACCCTGAAACGGTCTTGTCTGCTGGGGAAAAATACGAACCGTCAGTGATTGCGAAACATGCAATCAAATTAGCACAAGCATTCAACAAATACTATGCTCATACGAAGATTTTAGCTGATGATGAACAAAAAGAAGCACGCTTAGCTCTAGTTTATGCAGTGACTGTATTATTGAAAGAAGACCTTCGTTTGCTAGGACTTCATGCACCAGATAAGATGTAAGAAAAAGAGAATGTGAAATCAGCGTTCTGATCCGAGTATTAGAGAAACAAAAGAGAAAATAGCTTTTCAAATTTTATCGTTTTTTGAGCAAATACCGAGAGTCAGCTGAATGAACACCGTTTAGTGGAGAGGTTGTCTCTTAAACACTGTTTGTTTGCAAAAAAGGGGACTGTGACAAAAGTCGTGTCACAGCTCCCTTTTTTTTTCGAATAAACGGTGTTCAAAAGCTTGCATCTGCGGTAATAAGCCCAAACAAACGAAAAATAGGAGGAGCTATTTTTGCTTGGCTGTTTTTATTACTTGATGCAGGACAGCTTTTTCACAACCTCTTATTTTGTATAAAAGTCATTCTGGATTCTTGTCAGCGTACAAAATGTATTCTGTTAACTCTTTTAAATTGTTTACACAAATATCAGCGCCAGCTTGTTGGAATCTAAGAGCAACAGACTGTTTTAAACGATCTTTTTTCCCCATCTCTAATTTTTGGTGCTCATCATAAGAAATCCCCATTAGCGAACTACCTTCAATTACACCTACTGTCAACACTCCGGCATTTTTCCCTTCCTGGATATCTGAGACCGTATCTCCGACTTTGATTACTTCATCAACCCACTTGTTTTTGAAGTACTGCATGTTTTTATGGATCATATAAGGAAACGGTCGACCATACCCTTCGACGTCTTCAGAAGTTGCTATGAAGTCTGGTGAATACCCTTCTTTTTTTGCGGTTTCTGCTACGATTGCCATCATAGGAGCAGTAAATCCAGTCGTGGAACCAATATTGATCCCAGCGTTTCTCAACCGTTCGATCGTTTCCAATGTGTCGGGTTTCAAGGTAGAATGCTGGGCCAAATCTTTAAACAGATAATGTTCAAATTGTTGATACAATTCCTCTACCTCTTTTTCCTGAGGTAGTTGTCCATAAATAGCTATCCATTGTTTTTTGACAGAAGGGAGGGAAAGAAGCTATTGGATATGATCCCATTTTAATTTTCCCATCGGTTCGCGGATTTCTTTGTCAGTCAGTTGGATTCCTTTTTCTAGAAAAGCATTTCTAAAAGCGTGGACAGGAGCCATACAGCCAAAGTCCACAGTTGTTCCTGCCCAATCAAAAATTACAGTTTTAATCATTAACGTTCTCCTTATAGTCTTTGATAATTGCTGTCAGTTCCAAAATATCTTCCGGATAGATCTCGCCAATATTTCCGATACGAAAACATTCATGATCGCTGATTTTCCCGGGATAGATCACAAATCCATTTTGCTTTAAATACTGATAAAAATGATTAAAATCAAATCGCCAGTCCTTAGGGTAAAGAAAAGAGGTGATGAATGGCCCCTGATATTCTTGAATGAAAGGCTGGAACCCCATCTCTGTCATTTTTTGTCGTAGCACATGATTATTGGCGAGATAACGTGAATATCGAGTTTCGATTCCTCCTTCTGCCTCTAGTTCCTTCAGCGCTTGTTGAAAAGCCAAAACCGTATGGGTAGGGGAAGTGAAACGCCATTTGCCATTCTCGTTTTCCATCACGCGGTACTGGTCATATAGATCAAGTGACAAACTTCGACTCACATTTTTTCATTTTTCCAGTTCCGCTTTATTAGCAAGTACAAAAGAAAAGCCCGGAACACCTTGAATACATTTGTTTGAGCTGGAAATCAAAAAATCAATCCCTAGTTCGGCTACACGAATCGGTATCCCACCAAAGCTTGACATCGCGTCCACTATAAACAAAAGATCTCTTTCTTGTGTGACAGCAGCAATCTCTTCCAAATTATTCAAAATACCGGAAGTAGTCTCGCTATGGACCATTGCTAGTGCGGAGATAGACGGATTCTCTTCAATCAGCTGTGTAATCACATGAGCTTGGAGGATTTGATGTTCCGATACCTCATAAACGGTATAGTTCAGTTTCAGACATTCGCACATGTTGATCATTCGTTGTCCATATGCGCCGTTTGAACAAATCAGTACAGTATCTTCTGGCCTGATCACAGAACTTAATACCGATTCTACCCCGAAGGAGCCGCTACCTTGCATTAAGACCGTTGTGTATATTCCTTCCGATACTTGAGCAAGATCCAGTAATTTTTTTCTTATCCATTGTGTAATTTCTTTGTATTCTTGATCCCAAGTACAATGATCGATCAGCATAGAATTTTTTCACTGTTTCAGAAGTCGTCAATGGTCCAGGAGTTAATAATTTATACATATGATTTCCTTTCATTTCTTTTTTGAAATACACAAAGAGCAAGAAGCTGCTCTTGTTAACATCCAATATAAATGATGATTATTGTGATTCAATCAAGGTGTTGAAAAATTTGAATAAAAAATGATGTATTTTTGTAAAGAGTGTAAAGGTTTATTTAATAAGGAAAATATTGAAAATAAAAAAACACGCATTCCATATTAGGAATACGTGCTCTGATTAAAAAAGTGATACTTCAGTTGGATGGTGAAGAAATTCTTCTACTCGTTTTGCGTCCTCCTCATTTTCCGAGATGACCATGATCGTATCGAATCCAGCAATTGTACTGACAATAGAGGGAGGTTTGATCTCATCTAAAACAGATGCAAATAAATGAGCATTGTCTGGCAAGGTATTGACGATCGTCAAAAAGTGGACTCGTTCGACTTTCAATACAATGTCTTCAATCATTTGAACCAGCCGATCCTCTTCCTCAGTCCTAGTCTCAGGAGTTCCTTTTTCGCGAAACAATACGAAGCGGGAAACGCCATTTTCATCAGGTGCCTTCACGATTTTTAGATCACGGATATCTCGAGAAATCGTCGCCTGCGTGGCGGTAACGCCATAATGCCCAAGTTTGTTTAATAGTTCTTCTTGCGTACGGATCGGGAATTCTTCAATGACTTGTTTAATCAGCAAATGTCTTTGAGCTTTGCGCATTTTCTTTCTCCTTTACGAAAGATTTCACATGTATCATAACAAAAAAAAGAAGGATTGCCCAATAATATTCGTCTTTTATACCTAAAATTATTTTATGGAAAAAGGATAATAAAGAAACAAAGAGAAATCTACTGTTTTTCTTGAATTCTTTTTATCTTTCAGGTAAACTATTGAATGTTGAGCAGAAAAGTATATTTGCTCTTGCGATACGGATCTTTTGTCTGTATAATAGCTGAGGGTGCTTTATGCATCAGCAAATCCACATTCTTATTGGATTGTCGGTAGGTGCTTGAAAAAGTTTGCCGGCAAGGTAGAAGATAAGAAGAGGAAAAATAAAACCAAATCGGAGGAAACAAACATGGCAGTAATTTCTATGAAACAATTACTAGAAGCCGGCGTACACTTTGGTCACCAAACTCGTCGCTGGAATCCAAAAATGAAGAAATATATCTTCACAGAAAGAAACGGAATCTACATCATTGACTTGCAAAAAACAGTTAAATTAGTAGATGCAGCTTATGATTACATGAAGAGCGTTGCTGAAGAAGGCGGCGTAGCATTATTCGTAGGTACAAAAAAACAAGCACAAGAAGCAATCAAAGAAGAAGCAACTCGTGCAGGACAATACTTCGTTAACCATCGTTGGTTAGGCGGAACATTGACAAACTGGGATACTATCCAAAAACGTATCAGCCGTTTGAAACAAATCAATGCAATGGAAGAAGATGGAACTTTTGAAGTTCTACCTAAAAAAGAAGTTGCTGGTTTGAACAAAGAACGTGAACGTCTTGAAAAATTCTTAGGCGGTATCGCTGATATGCCAAGAATCCCAGATGTAATGTACATCGTTGACCCACGTAAAGAACGTATTGCTGTTCAAGAAGCACACAAATTAAATATCCCAATCGTAGCTATGGTTGATACAAACTGCGATCCAGATGAAATCGACGTAGTAATCCCTTCAAACGACGATGCAATTCGTGCCGTTAAATTGATTACTTCAAAAATGGCTGATGCTTTCATCGAAGGAAACCAAGGTGAAGATCAAGTAGTTGAAGAAGATTTCACAGAAGAAAACACAGCAACATCAATCGAAGAAATCGTAGATGTTGTTGAAGGCGACAATTCTTCAGCAGAATAATTTTGAATGATGGAGCTGTTTCAAAGGCTGGGCGACAAGCCTCACTCTCCTTTGAAGCAGCTTTTTTTAAAAAGAAAAACACACAGGAGGAGTTAAACATGGCAGACGTTACAGCTAAAATGGTAAAAGAACTACGCGAAATGACTGGCGTAGGAATGATGGATGCGAAAAAAGCATTAGTTGAAGTAGAAGGCGACATGGAAAAAGCAGTTGATCTTTTACGTGAAAAAGGAATGGCAAAGGCTGCGAAGAAAAATGACCGCATTGCAGCTGAAGGATTGGCTTCAGTTGCTGTGAAAGGTAACACTGCAGCAATCGTTGAAGTAAACTCAGAAACAGACTTTGTTTCTAAAAACGAAATGTTCCAAGATTTAGTAAAAGAAATTGCAGAACTTGTTGCTGAAAACAAACCAGCAGACATGGAAGCTGCAATGAAAATCAAAACAGATAAAGGTACAATTGAATCTGACTTGATCGAAGCAACTCAAGTTATCGGAGAAAAAATCAGCTTCCGTCGCTTTGAAGTTGTAGAAAAAGACGACAATGCTGCATTTGGTGGATACTTGCATATGGGCGGACGTATTGCCGTATTGACTGTTCTAGATGGAACAACTGACGAAACAGTTGCAAGAGACGTAGCTATGCACGTAGCAGCTATCAATCCTCGTTATGTAAACGAATCACAAATTCCAGAAGCTGAATTAGAACATGAAAAAACTGTTCTTACAGAACAAGCATTGAACGAAGGCAAACCAGCGAATATCGTTGAAAAAATGGTAGAAGGACGCTTGAAGAAATTCAAAGCAGAAATCGCTTTGGTGGACCAACCATTCGTTAAAGATCCTGATATGACTGTTGAAAAATACGTTGCATCAAAAGGCGCAACTGTTAAAACATTCGTACGTTTCGAAGTTGGCGAAGGTATCGAAAAACGCGAAGATAACTTTGTAGAAGAAGTTATGAGCCAAGTGAAAAAATAATTCTGTTGAATAACAGACGGGAACGCACGGTTTGTGCGCTCCCTTTTTTTAAGCAAAACAAGAAAAACCAGTCTTAGAGTGTCGAAATCATCTAAGTATGGTAAAATGGCAATAGAAAATATTGGAGGAATGAACATGGTCACACCGAAATATCAGCGTGTAGTCTTAAAATTGAGTGGAGAAGCTTTAGCTGGGGATGCAGGATTTGGAATCAAACCACCAGTAATCAAAGAAATCATCCAAGAAATCAAAGAAGTTCACGAGCTGGGCGTTGAAATGGCAATCGTTGTGGGCGGCGGAAATATCTGGCGCGGACAAATCGGAGCACAAATGGGCATGGAACGTGCTCAAGCTGATTACATGGGTATGTTAGCTACAGTTATGAATGCCTTAGCTTTACAGGATACGTTGGAAAACGTGGGTGTACCGACACGCGTGCAAACTTCGATTGAAATGCGTCAAATCGCAGAGCCATATATTCGCCGTAAAGCAGAACGTCATTTAGAAAAAGGACGGATCGTTATCTTTGCAGGCGGTACCGGCAACCCGTACTTCTCGACAGACACAACAGCAGCATTACGCGCGGCAGAAATCGGCGCAGATGTTATCCTGATGGCTAAAAACAATGTAGACGGTGTTTATTCTGCTGACCCGAAAGTAGATGCAAATGCAGTAAAATTTGAAGAACTGACTCATCTGGAAGTTATTGCCAAAGGATTACAAGTCATGGATTCAACTGCAAGTTCACTAAGCATGGATAATGATATTCCACTGCTTGTCTTCAATTTAAATGAACACGGAAATATTCGCCGTGCAATCTTAGGCGAAAATATCGGAACAACTGTAAGGGGGAAATAAAAATGGCAGATGCAATTATGACAGAAGCAAAAGAAAAAATGAAAAAAGCAGCACAAAATCTTCAACGTGAACTTGGGCAAATCCGCGCAGGCCGTGCGAACGCTAGCCTTTTGGACCGTATTACTGTGAACTACTACGGTGCGCCAACACCATTGAACCAAATGGCATCAATCCAAATTCCAGAAGCACGTGTTTTAATGATCACACCTTTTGACAAGAGCATTCTTCAAGATGTTGAAAAAGCTATTATGGCAAGTGATATCGGAATCAGTCCAACCAATGATGGAAATGTCATTCGCTTAGTTATCCCGCAACTGACAGAAGAACGCAGAAAAGAATTAGCTAAAGATGTTAAAAAAGAAGCAGAAAATGCAAAAATCGCGATTCGTAACATCCGTCGTGATGCGATCGATGAATATAAAAAACAACAAAAAAATGGTGATATTACCGAAGATGATTTGCGCGGATTAGAAAAAGACGTACAAACATTGACAGATAACAGCATCAAAGAAGTAGATAAGATCGCTGCTGATAAAGAAAAAGAATTATTGGAAGTTTAATAAAATCATAAAAACAGAGGGGCGGATCATTCCGCTTCCTCTGTTTTTATTTATATTTCTTTTATTTAAAAATTAAAAAAAGAAAAAATTATTCAGTTTTTAAATAAAAAAACAATGATTTCATAGGAAAAACAGTTAGATATTGCTATAATACTTAAGATAGTGGGAATCTTTTAAGTATAGGAGGAAAAAGAATGTTACGTTTTTTTCCGCAAAAAAACAAATATATTCAAGAAAAAAGCGAATTTCAATTTAATACCGATGGACCAATTCCTCAGCACATTGCCATCATCATGGACGGCAATGGTCGTTGGGCGCAAAACCGTCGTTTGCCACGAGTTGCTGGCCATAAAGAAGGCATGGAAACAGTAAAGAAAGTCACAAAAAAAGCATCAAGGCTTGGAGTGAAAGTGTTGACGCTTTATGCCTTTTCGACTGAAAACTGGAAGCGACCAAAAGATGAAGTAAGTTTTCTCATGCAACTACCTGTCGACTTCTTTGATACGTTCGTACCAGAATTGATTAAAGAAAATGTCAAAGTTCATGTCATGGGTTATGAAAACGTATTGCCAGAACATACGCAAGATGCTGTAAGACGTGCAATTGAGCAAACAAAAAACAATACTGGAATGGTATTGAATTTTGCTTTGAATTATGGAAGTAGAGCAGAGATCGTGACTGCTGTCCAAGAAATTGCCGAAGAAGTAGCAAAAGGAGAAATACACGCAGAAGAAATCGATGATGAATTGATTGCTAAGCATTTAATGACAGGTTTCTTGCCTAAAGAGTTACAAGATCCTGAGCTGATGATCCGTACAAGTGGAGAAGAGCGAATTAGTAATTTTCTGTTATGGCAGATCGCATATAGTGAGCTGTATTTTACAAAAGCGCTTTGGCCTGATTTTGATGGTGCGCATCTTGAAGAAGCAATCGCCTCTTATCAAAATCGAGACCGTCGATTCGGCGGTGTAAAAAAAACAGAAGATGAGAAAGGGGATCAGTCATGAAACAACGTGTGATCACAGCAGCTGTGGCGCTAGTCTTGTTTATTCCGATTATATGGATCGGAGGCATAGCGGTTGAGCTTACAGCAGCAATCTTAGCGGTAGTAGGAGTTTACGAGCTGTTCCGGATGAAAGGATTGACACTCTTAAGTTTTGAAGGAGTTTTATCCGCCGTTGGTGCAGTGTTACTTGTTTTGCCAAAAGAAAGATGGTTTTTCTTTCTTCCAGAGAATGTAAGTACATTTATGTTATTTTATCTTATAGTTATGATTCTTTTAGGAACATCAGTTATTTCTAAAAATACGTATACGATTGATGAAGCAGGTTTTCCTGTGCTTGTCAGCTTGTATGTGGGAATAGGCTTCCAGAATTTTGTCAATGCACGAACAGAAAGCTTGGCTGTTTTGATATTTGGTCTATTTATTGTTTGGGCAACTGATATCGGAGCATATATGGTTGGTCGACGTTATGGTCAGCATAAGTTAAGTCCTGATATTTCGCCCAACAAAACGATTGAAGGTGCGCTCGGTGGTATCGGTAGTGCTGTTGTAGTCGCATTTCTTTATTTATTGCTATACCCAGCAAAAGAACTATTCAATCATGGTATGTTTGTCATGCTTCTGATGACGATTATTTTTTCAGCAGTCGGACAATTTGGTGATTTGGTCGAATCTGCAATCAAACGTCATTATGATGTGAAAGACTCGGGAAATATCTTACCAGGCCATGGTGGAATCTTAGACCGTTTCGACAGTTTGCTGTTTGTATTTCCTATCATGCATTTATTTGGCATTATTTAGTAAGTATACCTGCGTTTCTTTGTGAATTTCATAAAAGACGCAGGTTTTTATTTTTCATTATATTGATACTATTGGTGTCTTTGGTATACTATGGTAAAATTATAGTGTTTTATCGTTGTTTTATAAAAAACATAAAAAAACAAGTAAAGGAGAAAAAAGCTATGAAAACGATTCTGACATTTATCATCGTTTTTGGTATATTAGTGATTGTTCATGAGTTTGGTCATTTCTTCTTTGCGAAACGATCAGGAATCCTCGTTCGCGAATTTGCTATCGGTATGGGTCCGAAAATTTATGGGCATCAAGCAAAAGACGGGACAACATATACGCTTCGCCTATTACCTATTGGCGGTTATGTTCGAATGGCAGGCAATGGGGATGATGAAACAGAAATGGCACCAGGAATGCCTCTTTCTCTTTTACTAAATTCTGACGGCATCGTAGAGAAGATAAATTTAAGTAAGAAAATCCAATTGACAAATGCTATCCCGATGGAATTGAGCCGTTATGATTTAGAAGATGAGCTGACTATCACTGGTTATGTGAATGGAGACGAAACAGAAGTAGTAACCTACCCTGTTGATCACGATGCGACGATTATTGAAAACGACGGAACAGAAATCAGAATTGCGCCAAAAGACGTACAGTTCCAATCGGCTAAATTGTGGCAGCGTATGCTGACCAACTTTGCTGGACCCATGAATAACTTTATTTTGGCAATCGTGTTATTCATCATTCTGGCATTTATGCAAGGTGGTGTTCAAGTGACGAACACTAATCGCGTAGGAGAGATCATGCCTAATGGAGCTGCGGCAGAAGCAGGCTTAAAAGAAAATGATGAGGTAGTCAGTGTGGACGGAAAAGAAATCCATTCATGGAATGATCTGACAACAGTCATTACGAAAAATCCAGGTAAAACATTAGACTTTAAGATCGAACGAGAAGGTCAGGTGCAATCTGTCGACGTGACACCGAAATCTGTAGAGTCAAATGGCGAAAAAGTTGGCCAACTTGGTATAAAAGCCCCAATGAATACAGGTTTTATGGATAAGATTATTGGAGGGACGCGTCAAGCTTTCAGCGGTTCATTGGAAATTTTCAAAGCCTTAGGATCACTATTTACAGGTTTCAGTTTAGATAAATTAGGTGGGCCTGTCATGATGTACCAATTGTCTTCAGAAGCAGCAAATCAAGGTGTAACAACTGTTATTAGTTTGATGGCGCTTCTTTCAATGAATCTCGGAATCGTCAATCTGCTTCCGATTCCTGCCTTAGATGGCGGGAAATTAGTCTTGAATATTTTTGAAGGGATTCGCGGGAAACCATTAAGTCAAGAAAAAGAAGGAATATTGACATTAGCTGGCTTTGGATTTTTAATGTTGTTGATGGTGCTAGTTACATGGAACGATATTCAACGATTCTTTTTCTAGAAAAAGTTGACAAATAGGGTATAATAACAAACGATAACTATTTTGAGGAAATAAAGGAGTATATAGAATGAGACAATCAAAAATGTTGATTCCAACATTACGCGAAGTTCCAAATGATGCAGAAGTATTAAGCCATCAAATCTTGCTAAGAGCTGGATATATCCGCCAAGTATCAGCGGGTATTTATTCATATCTGCCATTAGCAAATCGTGTATTGGAAAAACTGAAACGCATTATGCGGGAAGAATTTGAAAAAATCGGAGCGGTAGAAATGCTGATGCCTGCCATCTTGCCAGCAGAACTTTGGGAAGAATCCGGGCGTTACGAAACATATGGACCAAACTTGTATCGTTTCAAAGACCGCAATGATCGAAAAATGATCCTTGGACCAACTCACGAAGAAACTTTTACTGATTTGATGCGTAATGAAATCAATTCATATAAGAAATTACCTTTAAATCTTTATCAAATCCAACCTAAATATCGTGACGAAAAACGACCTCGCTTCGGTTTGCTTCGCGGAAGAGAGTTTATCATGAAAGATGCGTATTCTTTCCATGCAACGGAAGAAAGTTTGGACGAGACATATAAAGATTACGAAAAAGCCTATACCGAAGTATTCAAGCGTTGTGGCTTAGAATTTCGCTCGATCATCGGAGACGGCGGCGCAATGGGCGGGAAAGACTCAAAAGAATTCATGGCAATCTCAGAAATCGGGGAGGATACGATCTGTTATTCGACTGAAAGTGATTATGCTGCAAACTTGGAGATGGCTACAAGCTACTATGTATCAAAAAAATCGCATGAAACACAGCTTGAATTGGAGAAAGTAGCTACACCTAACGTAAAATCAATTGACGAAGTAGCAGATTTCTTTTCTGTTGAACCTCAAAAAATCATCAAGTCTGTATTGTTCATTGCGGATGAACAACCTGTCCTTGTTTTGGTACGCGGAGACCATGAAGTCAATGACGTAAAACTGAAAAACTTTTTATCTGCTGACTTTTTAGAAGAAGCAACAGAAGAAGAAGCACAAAAATATCTAGGTGCTGAGTTTGGTTCTGTCGGACCAGTCGGTGTTTCAGATGACGTAAAAGTATATGCAGACCGTTATGTCCAAGATTTAGCGAATGCCATTACTGGAGCGAACGAAACAGGATTCCACTATAAAAATGTGAATCCAGAACGCGATTTCACTGTGCTTTCTTATGAAGATCTTCGTTTTGTACAAGAAGGAGATCCTTCACCAGACAACAACGGTGTTCTTGCCTTTACTCGAGGAATCGAAATCGGACATATCTTCAAAATCGGCACTCGTTACAGTGAATCTATGGGAGCAACCGTTCTAGACGAAAACGGACGAGAAAAATTTGTGATTATGGGCTGTTATGGTATCGGTGTAAGTCGTTTATTATCAGCAATCGTAGAACAACATTCAGATGAACAAGGAATCAATTGGCCAAAAGGAATTGCGCCATTTGATCTGCATATCGTCCAAATGAATCTAAAAGACGAATACCAAACAAACCTGACGAATGAACTAGAAGAAGCGATGACAAAAGCTGGCTATGAAGTACTGGTTGATGACAGAAATGAACGCGCAGGAGTGAAATTCGCGGATTCTGATTTGATTGGCTGTCCAATAAGAATCACTGTCGGTAAAAAAGCAGTGGATGGAATCGTAGAAGTGAAAATCAAGAAAACTGGCGAAATGGTTGAAGTACGTAAAGAAGAATTGGCGAATACTTTACCAATCCTCTTGAACCAAGGCGAATAATAAGCGTTAAAACACAGAAAATAAAAATAGCTGAATCAGCTGTTTTTGACAATCTGATGATTCGCTTTTAAAATTGGAACTGCGATTCAAATCGCAGTTCCAATTTTTTAATGTAAAACTCAGAAAAAACGAGTATACTAAAAGGTACTGAAAAAGAAGAGGATAAGATGCGATCAATTGCATTGTTTCTCATCAGAAAGGGCGTATATCTTTGTCAGAAAAACGAGATTTATTTGAAAAACTGTTGGAACAAATCCAACTAGAGGAAGCAGAAAGAAATCATCCACTGCTTACTGCTGGTGAAATGGATAGTGTAGTGGTCCATCGTAAATCGCGTTTATGGGAATTTACGCTGCATTTTTCCAAAATTTTGCCTATTATGCTATATCGGTCATTGATTCAGCATCTGACTATCGCTTTTAAAGATATTGCACAAGTCAAACTGAATATCTTAGCAGATAACCAGACATTCGATGAACAGCTCTTGCAAGATTACTGGGCCCAAGCTTTGGAAAATCAGCAATGCGATACACCACTAGCACAGCAAGTATTGAAAACGCAGGTACCTGTGATAAAAGATCGTAAAGTCATCTTGCCAATCGACAGTACAGGAGCTATTTCTTATTTGAAGCAACAATACTTGCCATTAGTAGAAGAGTTGTTCGTCAGTTACGGATTCCCAAAATTTCGTATCGAACCAGAAGTGGATGAGCAGCAAGCGGAACGAGTATTGAAACTTTTTGAAGAACGCAAACAAGAACAGGCAGAAGCCTTTATGAAGCAAGCAGCTGAAAGTCTAGTTGTCCACGAACAAAAGAAAAAGGAAAGAAAAGAGCAATCGCCAGCTCTTGAAGGACCCATCCAGCTAGGACGAAATATTCCAGCCGATGAACCAACGACACCAATGATCAGTATCGTTGAAGAAGAACGAAGAGTTACACTTGAGGGGTACGTATTCGACAAAGAAGTCAGAGAACTACGTTCAAAACGCAAGATCTTGACTTTGAAAATCACAGATTATACTTCATCATTTATCGTCAAAAAATTCTCGAACGGCGAAAAAGATGAACAAGTATTTGATGCGATCAGTGTCGGTAGCTGGTTAAAGGTACGAGGAAGTATTCAAGAAGATACGTTTGTCCGTGATTTGGTCATGAATGCGCAAGATATCATAGAAGTCAAACATACACCTCGCAAAGATTATGCTCCTGAAGGGGAAAAACGAGTAGAGCTTCATGTTCATAGCAATATGAGTACGATGGATGCAACAAACAGCATCTCTGATCTTGTGGCACAAGCAGGGAAATGGGGACATCGAGCTATCGCCATTACAGACCACGGTGGTGCGCAAGCCTTTCCGGAAGCACATAGTGCTGGAAAAAAAGCAGGTGTGAAAATCTTATACGGCGTGGAAGCGAATGTCGTAGATGATGGTGTCCCAATTGCTTATAATGATGCACATGAAGCATTGAGTGAAGCCACATATGTCGTATTTGACGTGGAAACGACAGGATTGTCTGCAGTATATGACACGATCATCGAGCTAGCCGCAGTCAAAATGTATAAAGGAAATGTGATCGAAAGCTTTGATGAATTTATCGATCCAGGACATCCTTTGTCACGAACAACGGTAGATCTGACTGGTATCACAGATGAAATGGTTCGAGGATCAAAGTCGGAAGAAGAAGTATTGCGGATGTTCCTTGAATTTTCAAAAGATACAATTTTGGTAGCCCACAACGCGGCTTTTGATATGGGGTTCTTGAATACTAGCTACGCAAGGTATGGTATTCCTGAAGCAGCCAATCCAGTTATTGATACGTTGGAATTAGCTAGATATCTGTATCCTCAATTCAAACGTTTCGGATTAGGTGTGTTATCTAAAAAATTTGGTGTCAGCTTGGAACAGCATCACCGAGCAATCTATGATGCTGAAGCAACTGGTCACTTAGCATGGATCTTTGTGAAAGAGGCAATGGACAATCATAACATGCTTTATCATGATCAGCTAAATGAGCATATCGGAGAAGGAGATTCTTACAAAAGGGCTCGACCTTTCCATGTAACGATTTTAGCAAAAAATCAGGCAGGACTGAAAGATTTATTCAAACTGATTTCAATGTCGAATGTCGAATACTTCGAACGCGTCCCACGAATACCACGCTCCCAATTGAAAAAGATGCGTGAAAATCTATTGATCGGCTCAGCTTGTGATAAGGGAGAAATATTCGAAGCCATGATGCAAAAAGGGGTAGAAGAGGCAAGAAACCGAGCAAAATTCTACGATTATATTGAAGTTATGCCAAAAGCGGTCTATGCGCCTTTGATCGAGCAAGAATTGGTAAAAAATGAACATGATTTGGAAGAAATTATCCAAAATTTGGTAGAAATCGGAAAAAGTTTGGATAAAATCGTTGTTGCAACAGGTAATGTACATTATCTGAACGAAGAAGATGCCATTTACCGAAAAATTTTGATCAATTCTATGGGCGGAGCGAATCCGTTGAATCGTCATAGTTTGCCGGATGTCCATTTCCGAACAACCGATGAGATGCTAACTGCATTTCACTTTTTAGGGGAAGAAACAGCGAAAGAGATCGTAGTAGAAAATACGAATAAAATCGCAGATATCTGCGAAGAAGTGATTCCAGTCAAAGATGAACTTTATACACCGAAGATTCCAGGTTCAGAAGATGAAATATCAGAATTGAGTTACACAAAAGCAAAACAAATGTACGGAGATCCGTTACCTGAGATCATTCAAAAACGATTAGAAAAAGAGTTGAATTCTATTAATGGTAATGGCTTCTCGGTTATTTATCTGATCGCCCAAAAACTAGTGCATAAAAGTAATGAAGATGGCTATCTAGTAGGTTCACGTGGCTCTGTTGGCTCTAGCTTTGTTGCGACGATGACAGGAATCACTGAAGTTAATCCGTTAGCCCCTCATTATTATTGTCCAGAGTGCCAATATTCCGAGTTTTTTGAAGATGGTACGTATGGTTCTGGATTTGACATGCCAGAAAAACAATGTCCAAAATGTGGTGCACGCTTAAACAAAGACGGTCATGATATTCCATTTGAGACATTTTTAGGATTCCATGGAGACAAAGTGCCCGATATTGATTTGAACTTCTCAGGTGATTATCAAGCAGAAGCCCATAACTATACGAAAGTATTGTTTGGCGAAGACTATGTTTACCGTGCCGGAACGATTGGTACAGTCGCCGACAAAACAGCATATGGCTATGTAAAAGGATACGAAAGGGACAATAATCTGCAGTTTCGAAGTGCAGAAGTCGACAGATTAGCAAAAGGCGCTACTGGAGTCAAACGGACAACCGGCCAGCATCCAGGGGGGATCATCGTTATTCCCGATTATATGGATGTCTATGATTTTACGCCGATCCAATACCCAGCAGACGATCAAAATTCGGAATGGAAAACGACTCATTTTGATTTCCACTCGATTCACGATAATGTATTGAAATTAGATATTCTAGGGCATGATGACCCAACTGTTATTCGGATGCTTCAAGATTTATCAGGGATCGATCCACAAACGATCCCTACGGATGACCCGGAAGTGATGCGGATATTTGCCGGTCCTGAAGTACTTGGAGTAAGTCAGGAACAAATTTATTCCAAAACAGGGACATTAGGTATTCCAGAATTCGGCACTCGTTTTGTTCGAGGGATGCTAGAAGAAACGCATCCTACAACTTTTGCAGAACTACTGCAAATTTCCGGACTATCTCATGGTACAGACGTATGGTTAGGAAATGCGGAAGAATTGATTCGACGAGGAGATGCGACACTGGCGGAAGTAATCGGCTGTCGTGATGATATTATGGTTTATTTGATCCATGCTGGATTAGATAGCGGGATGGCATTTAAAATCATGGAAACTGTTCGTAAAGGACAATGGAACAAGATCCCTGATGAATTGCGAGAAACCTATCTATCGGCGATGAAAGAAAATAATGTGCCCGACTGGTATATCGATTCTTGTTCAAAAATCAAATATATGTTTCCGAAAGCCCATGCTGCAGCTTACGTATTGATGGCTCTTCGTGTCGCTTATTTCAAGGTTTATTTCCCTATTTTGTATTACTGTGCATACTTTTCTGTACGTGCAGACGACTTTGATCTAGTCTCCATGTGCAAAGGAAAAGATGCTGTGAAACAAGCAATGAAAGAAATCACGGACAAAGGATTAGATGCTTCCGTAAAAGAAAAGAATCAACTGACAGTGCTGGAGTTAGCCAATGAAATGCTGGAACGAGGATTCAAATTTGGAATGATTGATTTGTATAAATCGGATGCCGTTAACTTTGTTATTGAAGGTGATACGTTGATCGCACCATTTAGAGCTGTCCCAAGTTTGGGAACCAACGTGGCAAAACAAATCGTTGAAGCAAGAAAAGACGGTCCATTTTTATCCAAAGAAGATCTTGCCACCCGCGGTAAAGTTTCAAAAACATTGATCGAATATATGAACGACAATGGCGTATTGAAAGATCTACCAGATGAAAATCAATTATCGTTATTCGATATGCTATAAGCATCTGTTTTCCTGTCTGCTTGTAATTTTAAGCAGAGTATGGTATAGTTCTTATAGGTAATGATACTAACTGTGAGTGAGCGGATTTTTCGCTCACTCTTTTTAATGGAATTACGCACTTAATTTTTAAGGAGGCGAAACTTTTGAGTAGCGTCGTTGAAACAGTCACAGAAATGGTGACACCGATTTTAGATGAACAAAATTTTGAACTTGTCGAAGTCGAATTTGTAAAAGAAGGAAAAAGCTGGTTCTTACGAGTATTTATTGACAAAGAAGGCGGTATCGATATCGAAGAATGCGCCTTTGTCAGTGAGAAACTGAGTGAAAAACTTGATGCAGCAGATCCAGATCCGATTCCTCAAGCTTATTTCCTGGAGGTATCCTCCCCGGGAGCAGAGCGGCCATTGAAAAAAGAAAGCGACTATGAAAAGGCACTTGGTGATTATGTCCATGTCTCCTTATACCAACCAGTAGATGGCGAAAAACAATATGAAGGATTTCTTCAATCATTTGATGCTGAACAGCTTACATTGAAAATACGCATAAAAACACGAGAAAAAGAATTGACTTTTGACCGAAAAAATATTGCAAAAGCTCGCTTAGCTATCCAATTTTAATCACGGAGAGGAATCAGAAAAAAATGAGTAAAGAAATGTTAAATGCGTTAGACGCTTTAGAAGCTGAAAAAGGGATCTCAAAAGAAATCGTGATCGATGCTTTAGAAGCAGCATTGGTTTCTGCATACAAACGTCACTATGGCCAAGCACAAAACGTCGAAGTGGAATTTGATCAGAAAAAAGGAAAGATCCATGTCTATGCGGTAAAAGAAGTAACGGAAGAAGTGATGGATTCACAGTTGGAAGTCTCATTGAAAGATGCACTTTTAATCAATCCAGCATATGAGATCGGTGATACGATCCGTTTTGAAGTAACACCAAAAGATTTTGGGCGGATCGCTGCGCAAACGGCTAAACAAGTTATTTTACAGCGTGTACGTGAAGCAGAAAGAACGATTATTTATAACGAATTCAGTGCTTATGAAAAAGACATCATGCAAGGAATCGTCGAACGCCAGGATAAACGTTATATTTATGTCAATCTTGGTAAAATTGAGGCAGTTCTTTCTAAACAAGATCAAATGCCAAATGAATTTTATCAACCACATGATCGAATCAAAGTTTATGTTTCCCGAGTAGAAAATACGTCTAAAGGTCCGCAAGTATTTGTTAGCCGCAGCCATCCAGACCTATTGCGTCGCTTATTTGAACAAGAAGTACCAGAAGTCTATGATGGAATCGTTGAAATTGTCAGCATCGCCCGTGAAGCTGGCGATCGTTCAAAAGTGGCAGTTCGCTCAAATGATCCAAATATCGATGCAGTCGGTACATGTGTCGGGCCAAAGGGACAACGAGTTCAAGCAATCGTCAATGAATTAAAAGGCGAAAACATGGATATCGTCGAATGGAATGAAGATCCAGCTGTATTCATTGCAAATGCATTGAATCCTGCACAAGTCATGGATGTGATCTTCGATGAGACAAATCCAAAGGCCTGCACAGTTGTCGTTCCAGACTACCAATTATCGCTAGCAATCGGTAAACGCGGACAAAATGCACGTTTAGCTGCTAAATTGACTAACCATAAAATCGATATCAAATCAGAATCTGACATGACGGAATTTTATGAAAATCAAGAACAACAAAAAGAAACAGAAGAACTGCATGATGAAGCAATCGTTCAGTCAGATTTAACAGACGATGAATATGAAACAATTGCATTCAACAATGAAACGGTCGAAGAAAAACCAGAAGCTTAACTTTAGTAAGGAGGCAAAGAGATGAAACAAAGGAAAATTCCTTTACGCAAATCCGTGGTTTCAGGTGAAATGAAACCTAAAAAAGAGATGGTCCGAATCACCCGTTCAAAAGAAGGGGAAGTATCGATCGATCCAACTGGAAAAATGCCTGGACGAGGAGCGTATGTCTCACTTGAGCCGGAAGAAGTACAACAAGCTTGGGATAAAAAAATTCTCGATCGAGTACTCGAAACAACATTAACAGATGAGTTTTATCAAGAACTTCTTGACTATGTCACTCACCAAAAAGCACGTAAAGAGTTATTTGGAAAATGAATACAGTTAATCGGCAAAAAGCCATGAATCTCATCGGTCTAGCGATGCGCGCGGGAAAACTAATCACGGGTGAAGAACTGACCATTGCTGAAATCCGCAAACAAAAAGCAAAATTGGTGTTTGTGGCAACCGATGCAAGCGAGAATACAAGAAAAAAGATAAAAGATAAGAGTTCATATTATGAAGTTCCTTGCTTTGAGCTATTTTCTGAAGCAGAAATCACGCAGATGATCGGAAAACCTCGCAAGGTATTCGGAATAATGGATGCCGGATTTGCGAAGAAGACCAAGGAGCTAATTGAAGGTTAGGAAGGTGATTGCATGGGCAACAAAAGAATCTATGAATTAGCAAAAGAACTCAAAAAATCTAGTAAAGACGTCGTGGAAAAAGCACAACAACTTGGCATCGATGTGAAAAACCATATGGGTGCGATTACTAGCAATGATGAGAAGAAATTGCAACAAGCGTTCAAAAACCCAAGCACGAAACAACAAGCTGCACAACAAGCAAGCAGAAAACCAGCCAATCAACAGCCGAACGATCAACGTAAAAAAGAAACAACGAACAATCAACAAAAAAATAAAAATAACCGCAGTTATCAAGATCGCGGTCAAGGGAGCGGTCAAGTGAATCAAGGAAAAAAACCAACAACAAACCAAAATAATACGGGAAATACCAGCAGCCAAAATCGTCAAGGAACGAGCCAAGGCGGCAATCAAAACCGTACTAACAATAACAACAAACCAAACAATAACAATCGCGGCAAATTTAATAATAATAACCGTAATCGTTATAATAAAAAAGGTAAAAAAGGCAAACAGCAACAATCAACTAAACCAGCTGTACCACCACGCAAATTCCGTGAATTGCCAGATGTATTAGAGTATACTGAAGGTATGAACGTAGCAGATATTGCGAAAAAAATTCATCGTGAGCCAGCAGAAATCATTAAAAAATTATTTATGCTTGGTGTCATGGTCAATCAAAACCAAGCACTGGATAAAGATACGATTGAACTGTTAGCGACGGACTATGGCATGGAACCACAAGAAAAAGTCCAAGTTGACATTGCTGATATCGATAAATTCTTCGAGGCAGAAGAAGTCGATCCAGATAAATTAGTCTCACGTCCGCCAGTAGTAACGATTATGGGACACGTAGACCACGGGAAAACAACCTTATTGGATACATTGCGCCATTCACGTGTAACAAGCGGCGAAGCAGGCGGAATCACGCAGCATATCGGTGCCTACCAGATCGATATTGATGGTAAACCAATCACTTTCTTGGATACACCAGGACATGCGGCCTTTACAAGTATGCGTGCACGTGGAGCAAGTATCACAGATATCACGATCTTAGTTGTTGCTGCAGATGATGGCGTCATGCCACAAACAGTTGAAGCAATCAACCATGCCAAAGCTGCAGGCGTTCCAATCATCGTCGCTGTAAACAAAATTGATAAACCAGGTGCAAATCCTCAGCATGTTATGCAAGAATTAAGTGAGTATGAATTAATTCCTGAAGCATGGGGTGGAGAAACGATTTTTGTTGAGATCTCAGCGAAATTCGGCCAAAACATCGAAGAATTGCTGGAAATGATCCTGTTAGTCGCAGAAGTAGAAGATTTAAAAGCAGATCCAACACAACGCGCAATCGGAACAGTGATCGAAGCACGTCTTGATAAAGGTAAAGGTCCTGTGTCAACCTTACTTGTCCAAGAAGGAACACTTCATGTTGGTGACCCAATCGTTGTCGGTAATACTTACGGACGTGTCCGTGTAATGACAAACGATCTTGGCCGTCGCGATAAAGAAGCAGGACCTGCAACGCCAGTAGAAATCACTGGCTTGAATGATGTACCTCAAGCAGGTGACCGTTTCGTAGTCTTCGAAGACGAAAAGACAGCACGTGCAGCGGGTGAAGAACGCGCGAAACGTGCATTATTAGAAAACCGTGCTGCCACAAGCCGTGTGACTTTGGATAACTTATTTGAAAGCCTGAAAGAAGGCGAATTGAAAGAAGTTAACGTAATCATCAAAGCAGATGTACAAGGTTCAGCAGAAGCACTGGCTGCATCATTGAAGAAGATTGATGTGGAAGGTGTCCGTGTAAAAATCGTCCATTCAGCTGTCGGAGCAATCAATGAAAGTGATGTAACCTTAGCAGCAGCCAGCAACGCTATTATCATCGGTTTCAACGTTCGTCCTACACCGCAGGCAAAAGTGCAAGCTGATACTGAAGAAGTCGATATTCGTCTTCACCGTATCATCTATAAAGCCATCGAAGAAATCGAAACTGCGATGAAAGGGATGCTAGACCCTGAATTTGAAGAAAAAATCACCGGTCAAATGATCGTTCGTGAAACCTTCAAAGTTTCTAAAGTTGGTACGATTGCAGGTGCCTATGTAACAGAAGGATATATTCGTAGAGATAGCGGTGTCCGTGTAATCCGTGACGGAATCGTAATCTATGAAGGCCAACTTGCAAGTCTGAAACGATTCAAAGATGACGTGAAAGAAGTCAAAATGGGTTATGAATGTGGTGCAATGATTGAAAAATTCAATGACATCAAAGTAGATGACGTAATTGAAGGATTTATCATGGAAGAAGTCAAAAATGACTAAAAACTGATAAAAGGAGGCCAATCATTATGGCTAACTACCGTGACCGCCGAGTCGGTCAAGAAATCTTAAAAGAAGTCAATGATATTTTGCGCAAAAAGGTCCGTGACCCTCGTGTGGAGAACGTAACGATCACAGATGTGAAAGTTACGGGGGACTTACAGCAAGCAACGATCTATTACAGCATTTTATCTGACTTAGCATCAGATAAGAAAAAAGCACAAGATGGATTGAATAAAGCATCAGGATTGATTCGTCGAGAGTTAGGGCACAATCTAAGTATTTATAAGACACCTGAATTGTTCTTTGAACTTGATGAATCAGTTGTCTATGGGAACCATATCGATGAATTGCTTCGCGACTTGAACAAAGACTAATCAAAAATTCCCGCAAATCCTGTGAAATCAGGGGTTGCGGGATTTTTTTGTTTTCATTAAGACGTATTACCTAAGAGTTCCATGACTTTAGTCTGGTAGCGTGTCAGCTAACCAAAAAAGAGAAAAAGAAAAGTAAAAAATTCGACTTTCTTTTTTCTAGCAGTATATAAATTTTTGCATATAGATAAAGATCAAGATACCGATAACGGAAGCTAGATTGTAATCTATTTTAGTGACAGTCAGGTATAGCCAAGTAACTAGAAGATCAGTGGAACCTGCACCATAAAAGTTTGAATTGTCGGTCCGTTGACAGTTAAAAGAAAAATCACGTTGAAGTTATTGATATTTCCGATTACGCCGCTTTGATTTGGTCACACTCCAAATTTTGGATAATCCCTGTAGAAATTAGCATAGTAGCTGGGATACCAATTCACATATTGACAAAGATAACAGAGACTTTTACATAAAACGGATCAATCAGGAAAGGAATTGCTCGATCCAGCCCCAGTTTTCCAACAATGTGTTAACTGGCCCAGCGTCATTCAGCAAATTATGCATGATGAGGAGCGAAATGAACTGCGGAACAGCCATTGTGATAACGACAAGTTTTTTGGATCAATGTAAAAAACGTCAGCGAAAGGAAAAATTTCGTGGTTTTTTATACCTGTTCATTTGGCTAGATATAAAATCCAAACAAATGAACAGAAGTGCTTATTAGGTTTCAATTGGGAGTATCTGCGCTAGAATAAGAGTAATAATGAAAAGGAGTGTTATGTATGGATTATTCTAGTAAAGAATACTTTGATAAAATGACGGCTTGGTGGCGTGCTGCTAATTATCTTTCTGTTGGGCAACTTTATCTTAAAGATAACCCCTTACTGAGACGCACACTGAAACCAGAAGATGTCAAAAAACATCCAATCGGTCATTGGGGAACGATTCCTGGCCAAAATTTTATTTATGTCCATTTGAACCGAGTCATCAATAAATATGATTTGAACATGTTTTATATTGAAGGGCCAGGACACGGCGGACAAGTCATGGTATCGAATGCTTATTTAGATGGAAGTTACACAGAGATCTATCCAGAAGTAACGGAAGATGAGACAGGAATGCAAAAATTATTCAAGCGATTTTCATTTCCTGGAGGCATTGCTTCTCATGCAGCACCAGAAACACCAGGTTCTATCCATGAAGGCGGAGAGCTTGGATACTCTCTTTCACATGCAGTAGGAGCTGTATTAGACAATCCTGAAGTAATCTCTGCTGTCGTGATTGGTGATGGTGAAGCAGAAACCGGTCCTTTAGCTGGAAGCTGGTTCTCAAATGTCTTTATCAATCCAGTGATAGATGGAGCTGTTTTACCGATCCTTCATTTAAATGGTGCAAAAATAGCCAACCCAACGATCTTGGCACGTAAATCAGATGGAGAATTAGCAAATTACTTTAACGGACTTGGCTGGGAACCTTTCTTTATTGAAGGAAATGATTCAGAAAAATTAAATCCTGTTATGGCTGAAAAAATGGATCAAGCAATCGAGAAAATTAAATCCATCCAAAAAGAAGCTCGCCTGAAGACAGCAACAGATGTCGTGATGCCAAAATGGCCAGTATTGATCGTACGCACACCAAAAGGATGGACCGGTCCAAAAGAATGGGACGGGGAACCAATTGAAGGCACCTTCCGAGCACACCAAGTACCGATTCCTGTAGATCAAGAACATATGGATCATGCAGATGCTTTACTCCGTTGGCTGAAATCCTATGAACCAGAAAAATTATTTGATGCACAAGGACGTATTTTAGAAGAAATCAGAGAAATCGCGCCTACTGGTGACCAAAGAATGGCAAAAAATCCTATCATCAATGGTGGAATCGATCCAAGACCGCTTATTATGCCAGATTGGAAAAAATATACTTTGCAATTTGAAAAACCAGGCTCCGTTAAAGCAGAAGATATGACCGAACTTGGTAAATTCGTTCGCGAGATCATTGAGAAAAATCCAGAAAATTTCCGTATATTTGGACCAGATGAAACAAAATCAAACCGATTGAATCAAGTTTTCAAAACGACAAATCGCCAATGGATGGAAAAAATCGAATCAGAAAATGATGAATGGCTTTCGCCATCTGGTCGCGTCATCGACAGTCAATTATCGGAACACCAAGATGAAGGGTTCTTAGAAGGGTACGTTCTGACTGGACGGCATGGTTTTTTTGCAAGTTACGAATCATTCTTGCGAGTGGTTGACTCTATGTTGACTCAGCACTTCAAATGGATGCGGAAATCACATGACCTTTCTTGGCGAAAGGATTATCCTTCGCTGAATCTCATTGCAAGCTCAACAGTCTTCCAGCAAGATCACAATGGATATAGCCACCAAGATCCAGGAATATTGACACATTTGGCAGAAAAGAAGGCGGAGTTCATCCGTGAATATCTGCCTGCGGATGCAAATACATTGCTCGCAGTCATGGATAAAGCATTCCGCTCGTCAGAAAAAATCAATTTGATCATCTCTTCCAAACATCCGCGTGCTCAATTTTACTCAGCAGAAGAAGCAGCCGTCTTAGTGAATGAAGGCTTGAAAATCATTGATTGGGCTTCGACAGCAAAAGAGGAGGAACCTGAATTGGTCATTGCTGCTGCAGGAACGGAATCTAACTTAGAAGCATTAGCAGCTGTAACTTTGCTGCTGGAAGAATTCCCAAAACTAAAAATTCGGTTCATCAATGTCGTAGATTTATTGAAATTACGTCATCCAAGTCAAGATCCGCGTGGGTTGAGCGATGAAGAATTTGATCAATATTTTACAAAAGACAAACCGATCTTATTTGCTTTCCACGGTTATGAAACATTGGTCCGCACGATTTTCTTTGATCGTCATAACCATCATTTAATGATTCATGGCTACAAAGAAAATGGAGATATCACGACACCATTTGACATGCGTGTAGTAAATGAACTTGATCGTTATCATTTGGCAAAAGACGCAGCTTTAAAAATCAAAGGAAGTCAAGCAGAAGATTTTGCGAAAAAAATGGATCAGAAATTACAAGAACATCAAAACTATATTCGTGAAAATGGTATTGATCTGCCAGAAGTATTGGATTGGAAATGGAAAAAACTTGACCAATAAAATGATAAAATCGATCCCGCAAAACAGAATTTTTTACATTGATTAAGAAACTGAAAAAATAAATAAAAAAAACGGAAAAAAGACTGGAAGAATGGCCAGTCTTTTTTTTCGTTTTTGGGAAGTGAAAACCAAACTATTTACCTGTAAGCCACCCATAAATCCAATCAAATGGTGCAAAGAAAAAATCTTCCATTCTATTCCCTCCTTTAAAAAAGCATAACATGATTTCTATTTACGTGAGCATGAATTTTGTTACGTTTTTATTGCCGAAAAATAAAAACCGTTCATTATGATGTCAAATTCGTCAGTAATTGATGCAATGTGTTATAATAATTCAGTTAAATCAAAAATGAAATGGAGAAAAGACATGGACGGGTTATTACCTTTATGGAAAGAACGCGGAATGACAAGTCATGATTGCGTATTCAAATTAAGAAAAATCTTACATACGAAAAAAATCGGACATGGGGGTACGCTTGACCCAGACGTAGACGGTGTGTTGCCCATTTGTATTGGAAAAGCCACAAAAGTTATCGAATATTTGACAGATTCTGGGAAAATCTATGTAGGCGAGATAACTCTAGGTTTCAGTACAACGACGGAAGATCGATCCGGAGAACGGGTAGAAACAAAACCAGTAGATATGTCTTTATCTGAAGAAAAAATAGATGAAGTGATGGCTTCATTTATTGGTGAGATCACCCAGATACCACCAATGTACTCAGCGGTAAAAGTCAACGGTAAGCGGTTATATGAATATGCCCGCAATAATGAAACAGTGGAGCGGCCTGTTAGAAAGGCTCAGATTTACCGTTTTATCCGGACAAGTGAATTGACAAGAGACGAAGTGACAGGAACCATTTCTTGGCGCTTCGAAGTAGAATGCGGGAAAGGAACCTATGTCCGCACATTAGCTGTAGATACAGGCAAGAAACTTGGTTACCCTGCGCACATGTCTGATCTGACCCGAACAGCAAGTGCCGGTATGTCCCAGAAGGATGCTCTGACATTAGAAGAAGTAGCTCAAGCTGTGAAAAATGGGACAATCGATGATTGTTTGCTGCCAATAGAAAAAGGAGTGGAACGGTTCAAACGAGTAGATATTACTGATAAAGTATGGCAGAAAGTAAAAAACGGTATGAGACTTAATTATACTGTATTTGCGCTCCCAGAAATGCCGTCAGAAGAAATTGCTTTGTTTTATAAAGGAAAAGTTGTCAGTATCTATCAGCCAAACCCGAAAGAAAAAAACAAATTAAAACCTAGTAAAGTATTGAGAAATGAGGAATAACGAATGAATATCATCAAGATCAGACATCCTTACCAATCAGAACAAATTCCAGAAGACGATGTCGTTTTAGTGCTGGGATTTTTCGACGGCGTGCATATCGGACACCAGAAAGTCATAAAGACAGGTATGGAAATTGCACAAAAAGAAGGATTGAAATTAGCATTGATGACTTTCAATCAGCATCCATCTATTGTCTTTAAAAAGATCGATCCTAGCAGCGTGAAATATTTGACTAGCCTTAAGCAAAAAGAAGAAAAAATGGCCGCTTTGGGTATAGATTATTTATATGAAGTTGATTTTACTTCTTCTTTTGCTCATTTAGCACCGCAGGAATTTGTTGATCAATACATCGTAGGGTTACATGCAAAATATGCTGTTTCCGGTTTTGATTATACGTATGGACCAAAAGACATTGCAGATGTCGCTCATTTTCCTGAATATGCCAAAGGAAGATTCAAAATCGTCACAGTTTCTAAAGAAGAAGAACAAGGTGAAAAAATCAGCTCTACCCGTATTCGAGGATTACTAGACAGCGGACAAGTAAAAGAAGCAGCAAAACTATTAGGTTGCACATATGAGGTAGAAGGGGTAGTTGTCCATGGCGATGCACGAGGCAGACTACTAGGATTCCCTACAGCAAATGTCAAAGTAAAGAGCACAGTTCATTTGCCTAAAGAAGGTGTTTATGTATCGGAAATAAAAATTGGGGAAACTTGGTATCCAGCCATGGGTTCAATTGGACATAATGATACATTCGGTGAAGGACGGGAGCTGACTGTAGAATTGTATATTTTGGACTTTAATCAAGATATCTATGGTGAACATGTCGCAGTACGCTGGAATCAATTTTTAAGAGATCAAGTGAAATTTTCTAGTGTAGAGGAATTGATTGAACAACTCAAAGAGGATGAACAAGCAACAGCTGAATATTTTTCTCAGCAATAAAACATTATGCATAAAATCTCTTGTTTATGTATAACTAGCAATTACAATAAAATGGGTGATAAATAAGCCCAGGAAAGGGGCTGTGACAAAAGTCTTGTCACAGCCTTTTTTTCCAAATAAATGGTTTTTCAGAAGTAGCTTCTTCGGAAATAAGCCGAAATTTCTTGAAGCTGACCACTTCTGTCACAACCTCTTTCTTTATAGAAATAAAAGGACACTAGCAATTCATGAAAACGATTGCCAGAGCGTATCATTTGCTTTAGACTATATATCTTGGTGTACACTCACTTTAAGACGGAAATAAAAGTTATCCGTAATAACAGGTTTAGGTATGAAAAAGGAGTGGGTACTATGTACAAGGAATTAGAAAACAAAGTCGCAGTAGTAACTGGTGGCTCAAAGGGGATTGGAACAGCGATTGCTCAACGATTCGGGAAAGAAAAAATGAATGTAGTTGTCAACTATAACTCGGATAAAGAAGGAGCAGAAAAAGCAGTCAAAGCAATCGAAGAGGCAGGCGGAAAAGCAGTCTCTGTACAAGCAGATGTCAGTTCTGAAAAAGGAATACAGCGTTTACTTGATACGGCTTTAGAAAATTTTGGGACACTGGACGTTTGGGTTAATAATGCTGGGATGGAAAATCAGCATCCAACCCATGAACTTAGCCTTGAAGATTGGGAAAGAGTGTTAAAAGTCAATTTGACTGGCGTTTTTATCGGAACGAAAGCGGCTTTAAATTACTTTACAGAGAATAATAAAAAAGGAAATATCATCAATATGTCTTCTGTTCATGAACAGATCCCATGGCCAACTTTTGCTCATTACGCTGCTTCAAAAGGCGGGGTAAAATTATTTACCGAAACGGTAGCAATGGAGTATGCACCGAAGGGAATCAGAATCAATAGTATAGGCCCTGGTGCTATCCGTACACCTATTAATGCGGCAAAATTTGATGATCCTGAACAAAAAGAACTCTTGGAAAGTATGATCCCACTAGGACGCGTAGGTGAACCAAAAGAAATAGCGGCGACAGCTGCATGGTTGGCTTCAGACGAATCCAGTTATGTTACAGGTATTACACTATTTGCAGATGGTGGGATGACTTTATATCCTTCTTTCCAAGGTGGAAAAGGATAAGGGTGAATAAAAATGGGTTTATTGATTGCATTGATCCCGGCAGTTGGCTGGGGGATCCAGCCACTGATTTTGAAAAAGATTGGTGGCAGACCAACAAATGAGATATTAGGAACTGGTATTGGAGCGGTGCTTGTCGGCTTACTCGTTCAATTATTCGCTTCTCCAGCTGGTATTTCAGTGACTACATTTTTGATTAGTTTACTTTCTGGTGCATTTTGGGTTATTGGACAAACAGGACAGTATACATCTTTCAACTTGATTGGTGTTTCTAAAACGATGCCAATTTCGACTGCATTACAGTTAGTCGGAACCTCGTTGATTGGTGTCTTCGCTTTTGGAGAATGGTCTGGAAGTATGGGGAAAATCATTGGAGCAGCAGCAATCATTCTTCTTGTATTTGGTTCTGCTTTAACGGCAATCAGTGATGATCCTGGAAAAAAAGGCGGTATCACAAAAGGAATTAGTCTATTAGCATCAACAAGTATTGGTTATTGGGTATACAGTGCATTGCCTAAACTAGTTGATGCAAGCGGACTTTCCATTTTCTTTCCGCAAATGATCGGTGTCTTTTTAGGGGCAGTGATTTATGTGATTTTCCGTAAACCAACCGCATTTTCTGAAGACAAGAGTTGGAAAGCAACGATCGTTGGAGCCATCTTTAGTGTGTCAGCATTGGCTTATATTTTTTCAGCAAATGAAAATGGGGTTGCTACTGCATATATCATTACACAGCTAAACGTAGTTATCTCTACATTAGGCGGTATGTACATCCTACATGAAAATAAGACACCAAAAGAAAAAAAATTAACGATTATCGGATTATTGCTGATCGTAGTAGGAAGCATGGTCACGGTCTTTATTTGAGGATAAAGATGGTAAAATCTCATTTATTAAAAAAATATTTGTTTGAACCAAACAGTAAGTACTTATAAAAAAATAGCGCTAGAATTTCCAACATCTCTGGAATTTCTAGCGCTTTTTAATTGTTTAAGATACAAGGGAAATATCTGTCTGGATCAATAATTTTTCATTGATCCATTGACTAAAGTTTACGACATAATTGAAGTTACCACCGATTAGTATCTCCGCATGATTGTCTTTATAAAGATCGTATTGTAAAAGACGGTCTTTTTTATTTGCGTAAACATCGTTATGGTACTGGACTAATTGTTCTCGGAATTGATTGATTGCTGTAAAATCACGATATTGAAGGTTGAAACGCATCGTGATTGGTGCATTTAGCATGAATCGCTGCATTTCTTTTGCTGCTTCCTCTGCTTGATCTCCGTATAGGAACTCAAAAAGATTACGTTCAGAAAATTTCCATTGCCCGCCAACCTTTGTTCCTTTTAGTTTTCCTTCATGAAGATAATTTCTGATAGAACGTGTAGTAACACCTAATTGTTCGGCTAATTCATTTACTGAGTAAAAATCTTTCAATGTTCACCCTCCTATGTGAATGGTTCTACTGACTTAGTTGATATTTGCTTAATCACGAAATGTAGAAAGAACGATTTTAATTAAGGTCATTGTAAAAATCAAGTCAGAAAATTCTAACTTTTATTTCTCTAAAGAAATTCGTTCTCTCCTAAAGTGATATTATATTTAAATATACCTAAAAATAATGGGCAGTATTATGAAAGATCACTGATATTTTCTCGTATTTTTTCCTTATTCAAAAGTTTTGCAGGAAAATTGCTGAAAAAATAATTTTACTAAGTGGAAAATTCAAAGCCATTCAATCAGTGATTTTTTTCAGCACAAGAAAGACTCCTTATAAAAATAGCAGATACTTTGTCAATTAAGTGTTTAACCAGGGATGATAAAAAGGATAGGATTGAACAAAACCTGTATAAGATGATGAATAGTTTCCTCGCCAGTAAAAGGTTTATTCGTATAAAGCTTTATCGCCAAAATTTATCATGACCTTTTTTATCTTCAATATTAAATGAAATCAATTGTTCAATCAATTCCCAGTTGATTACACTTTTCCAAGGAACTTTGATGACGTTATCCGTATATACGTAGCCTGCTTCTTGGATATTTTTTTCAAGGGCACGAATCGCTGCTTTTTCCGGTGCGATAGAAAAATGATTTTTAGCAAAACTAAATGCAATAATAAAGGTACCATGGTCAGTAAACATAGGTTGGTTCCATTTTACAGTTGTGTCTAGCTGGGGATACGTTTCTGTTATCTTAGCAAAAAGGTCTTTGATCTTTTGTTGATGTTCTTTTTCTTTGATCTGATTGATGATCGGCTGAAATTTTTCCATTATAAAACGCCTCCATTAAGTGGTTTGATTTATTTTACCAGAAAAACAATAGTTATGTATAAAAAACGAACAAAACACAAGTAATGTTGTAACCGCTATATTTATATGATAAGATGTCTCAAATAATAAAATAGAAAAGAGACATAAAAATGATTGACTTGGCAAAGAAATTCTTACACGAAAATATATATTTTGAGTTGTATCATCATCGAGCCATTTATACAAATGAAGATGCTTTGGTAATAAAGAAAGAACAAGGATTTACAGGTACAGAGACCAAAAGCTTATTCTTAAAAGATAAAAAAGATAATAACTACGTATATCTGACTTTTACTACGAAACAAACGGATTTCAAAGCATTAGGGAAGATCGTCGGTAAAAGGCTTTCTATTGTTTCATCAGAACGCATGGAAGAACAAACGGGACAAAAGCAGGGCGCTGTTTCTCCGTTTGGTTATGAAAAACAGATTCCGATTATTATTGATGAAGAGCTCTTATCAAATGAAAAACTTGTTTTTGCACCAGGTAGACCAGATCAAACGATGGTCATCCAAACGGTTGACTTAAACAAAATCATCCAGCTACTTGAGATGCCGATATTTTTGATGCCGGCAAACGAAAAAAACAATTAACCAAGTAAAATAGTGCATACTTGGAGGTGAAGCAACATGATAAGTTATCCATTATTAGAAAGAAATGCAACGATTGGGGTTACTGCACCATCCTCAGGCGTATCAGAGGAACACCATTCGTTACTCGAATCAGCTTTAAAGAGAATGGAAGAAAAATCTTTCCAAGTAGTTACTGGAAAGACGCTTTGGACGCAAGATAAGGAAAAATCAGGTCCAGCAAGAAAACGAGCAGATGAATTCAATCAAATGATGCAAGATGAAAATATCCAAATGATCTTTCCGCCTTGGGGAGGAGAATTATTGATTGAGATTCTCGATTTTGTCGATTTTGATGCTCTACAACCAAAATGGATAGTAGGTTATTCAGATATTAGTACGTTGCTACTTGCTGTCACATTAAAAACAGGGATAGCCACTGCACATGGAACTAACCTTATTGATTTAAGAGGAGAGTACTTGGATGAAACGACAGCAATGTGGGAAAGTGTACTGAAAACAAGAGAAGGAGAATCGATTCTACAGCAACCTTCTGAAAAGTATCAAAAAGAGTGGCCCCATGAGCATTCATCATCTTCTGTTTTCCATCTCACTGAACCAACAAATTGGCAATCAGTCAGCGGAGATGCAGTAAGGATGAAGGGACGATTATTAGGTGGCTGTATTGATACGATCAGGCATTTAATCGGTACCCCTTATGGAGATGTCCAATCTTTTAAAAGAAAGTATAATGATGGAAAGCCGATCTTGTGGTTTCTAGAAAACTGTGAGCTATCGTCAGTTGATTTAAGAAGATCACTTGTTCAGATGAAACTGGCAGGATGGTTTGATGGCAGCTCGGGGATCATGTTCGGTAGAAGTGCGGCAGAGGATTTGTTAGATTATAAAATGAAGGATGTATACGAAGATCTGTCAAAGGAATTAAAGCTACCGATCTTGTATGATATTGATTGTGGTCATGTACCGCCACAACTGACATTGATCAATGGTGCCTATGCAGAAGTAGCGGTAGAAGATAGAAAAGCGACTGTTTTGCAAACGTTTATTTAAAAAATTTTTTCCTGCCTTGGAGTTTATCAAAGACCAACAAATCTAAATAGAAAAGAAAATGAAAGAAGCTGACAGTATTTTGCCAGCTTCTTTTTGTATGATCTATTAGAAATTTTAATTATCCATAACTATCACATTGATCAGCTGTTTCACATCATTTGGATTTCCTGTAGGAATAGCTACTACAGATGCATTATCAATGATTTCTTGAGTTGTTTCTCTAATGAACGCTGGATAAGATGTTTGATCTGCAGGCATTTGCCAATGTGAAGGAACTGGATAACTAGTGATTGTCCCGTCATGGTTACTTGAATACACTAAAACTTCCTGGTAACTGTATTTCCCAGTGAGCATAACCACATCTTTCGGATAGACTGCACTCCCTGCATCATAAGGGGCGATAGGTGTTCCTGCAGGATAATCAATAACATGTAATTCGAAATCACCCGATGTATCTCTAAAAGTATTACCTCTAATAGCTAGCCAAACACGTGCGTACTCAATTTGTAGATCAGAATATCCTGCTAACGGATCTATTGACTGAGAAGACTGTGAGGAGGTTGTGTCTATTGTTGAAGAAGAAATATTTGTCTCAACTGTACTACTAGATGTAGAAGAAGTATTGGGCTCTGAGACTTTACTGCTTGTTGAAGATGTATTCGTTTCAGTAGAAGCTGATTTCTGAGTACTTGATTTTTCAGCTGAACTGGTTTGTCTGATTGAACTTTTGTCTGTGGTCGCAGATGGATCACTATTTTCTTTACTAGGAGACGTACATCCTACAAGGAATAAAGAGACCAACAATAAAATAAAACCTAACTTTTTCATATAAAATACCTCATTATTTTTTTAATACCAGTATAGCATAATCCTGAATTTTTGAATCCGTAAAACCTTGTCTATGAATATAAATAGAGTGTATCTTCTTTGATAAATGTCAGAAAAAGTGTGACAAATAATCATCAGTAAAATTACTTGTCACACTATTGATAAGGAGTATTTAATTGAAGAGAATGATTAGGAGAAAGGATCTCCGTACTTTTTATAGTAATCATAGAATCCGAGTTTGTATAGACGAATCGTTTTTTCTCTTATTTCTTCTGTTTCAAAATGGACTGCTTGAAGAATCAAGTCTGTGAATTCTATAGGAGCTGTTCCATTCGCAGTAATCAAATTACGATCTTTCACAGCTTGTTGTTCTATAAAATCTTCTTTATTCTGATAATTTTTCGATTCTAACCAAGGAAATTGCGCATTTCCGGTGTGTTTGTAACCTTGCAATAATCCGCTCTGAGCTAAATAATCAACTGCCCCACAAATAGCAGCTACTGGTACGTCTGTTTTTAACAATTTATCGATTATTTGATATAAATGATGATTTTTTATGTCCCATGAATTGCCACCGATCATAATAAAGAGGTCAACTTTTTCAGGTATTTGTTCGATTAAGTAATCGATTTTTGTTTTTAATCCTCCAATGGAAGTGACCTCTGATTGGATAGAAGCAGTTTTGTTTTGCCATTTCTCATTTTGGTTTAGTGTGCTAGTAATATAAGCACCTTCCCAATCGGCATATTCCTCTAATAGAAACGTAATCGCAGTTTTCATTTTCAAGCTCTCCTTTACTATCTATGACAAGGACAACAGTTTTAACATACAGACATTCATTAAATTTGGATAGCGACAGCGAAAACAACAATTCTTAAGTTTTAGACAGAGTATACAGACAGTCAACTTAATTAAATACGAACTAAATAAAAATGACAGGTAATCATTTTTGTTTACCAGCATTATAACATTTTGCATACATGGATGACAAAAGAACCAATTCCCACTTGCTTGAGTACAATATTAAAAGAAACTGGAAGGCAAAAAGTAATTATAGAAACGAAAAATAAATCATATCGGGCACTCAGACATGAAAACAACCCTAGAAATATATAACTAGGTAACCAGTTTAATGAAAGAAAAAATCATCCAAGAAGTCGATTCTTGGATTTTTTAGTGGATTTGTTCGCCAAATACGTTTAGTATGCGTATATGAGAGGTTGTAAGCAAAGCGTTGTGACCTGAGCACTTAAGGAGGAATCTGTGAAAATAGCTTTTCATATTTTTGCAGATTTTGAGTTAATGCCGAAGGTCAGCTTTGCGATTACCGTTTATCGAGAGGCTGTAAAAGCACCGTGTAGCTCCGATGACAATAAGCAAGCATTTTTAGAGCTAGGTTTCCTTGATTCTAAATATGCGGCTTATTTCAATGAGTTGGTGCTTGAACGCGATTTTAAGAAGGTCGAAAACAGGCACGACTTTTCGACGTAAGGAGAAAGAATTTCAATGATAGAAACAATAAATCCCGCAGAAAACAAGGTTTCTGCGTACATTCATATCCCATTTTGCGAGCATATCTGCTATTACTGTGACTTTAATAAAGTTTTTTTAGAAGGGCAGCCAGTAGATGAGTATGTGGAAATGCTGCTGAATGAAATGAAAATAATGCTGGAAAGTCATCCTACAGCGAATTTGGAAACACTTTATGTAGGAGGCGGAACACCAACTTCTTTATCTGCTAAACAACTTGATCGACTATTATCAGGTGCTAGAGAGATCCTGCCTTTTCAAAATGGTAATGAGTTTACTGTAGAAGCGAATCCTGGTGATTTGACCCGTGAAAAACTTCAAGTGATGAAAAACTATGGCGTCAATCGTTTATCCATGGGAGTGCAGACATTTGACAATCGCTTATTGAAAAAAATTGGACGTAAACATACTGCAGAAGATGTGTATCAAACAATGCAATTTTTAGAAGCAGAAAATTTTACCAATGTAAGCATCGATTTGATTTATGCATTACCGGGACAAACACTAGAAGGATATCGGGATACTTTGGAAAAAGCTTTGGCTTTGGATCTGCCTCATTATTCTTTGTACTCATTGATCCTTGAAAACAAAACAATGTTCATGAACTGGGTACGACAAGGTAGACTCGAACTGCCTGATCAGGAAACGGAAACCAGAATGTTTGAAGAGACGATTGAAGCAATGGAAAAGCATGGACGTCACCAATATGAAATAAGTAACTTTGGGCTCTCCGGACATGAATCTCAACATAACCTCATGTACTGGAACAATGACCACTATTTTGGGTTTGGAGCTGGTGCTAGCGGTTATCTTGGAGATATTCGTTACCGCAACAAAGGACCAATCCAACACTATTTACGCCCATTACGAGCAAATGAACGCCCGGTATTGGAAGAAGAAAAATTGACACGAAAAAATCAAATAGAAGAAGAAATGTTCTTAGGACTAAGAAAAAAAACAGGGATTACTAAAAAACATTTCTATGATCGCTATCAAAAAACAATTGAATCGGTGTACGGTGATGTGCTAAGGGAATTAGAGCAAGAAGGGTTACTTGTTAATGAAGAAGACCGTGTTTATTTGACACCAAGAGGGACCTTTTTGGGGAACAATGTGTTTGAGCGCTTTTTGTTTGAAAAATAGTTTAAAGAATATTTGTTTTTTATCTGAATTTAAATAAAAAAAGTTCAAAAATACAATAAAGGACTATTGAAACGTTGATATAACTGGATTTACATCAATTATTTAGAATTAGCACTCTTGTGTTTAGAGTGCTAAAAAATGGAGTCTTTCTCTTGACAGGAGAAGGGCTTCTTGCTATATTTATAAGTGGATTAGCACTTAGAATATATGAGTGCTAATGAGAGGTGAGGAAGATGTTAACAAAGCGACAAAACGACATTTTACGTCTGATCATCCAACACTATACGAGTAGTGGCGTGCCCGTTGGTTCCAAAACATTGATGTCTGAGGGAGTCAAGGCCAGCTCAGCAACGATTCGCAATGATATGAAAGCATTAGAAGATGAAGGATTGCTGTTGAAGACTCACTCTTCTTCTGGGCGGATTCCATCTGCTTTAGGCTATCGTTATTACGTGGATCATTTGTTAAAACCTGCTCGCGTAGCAGAAGATGATTTGCTGCTGATTCGTCAGTCTCTAGGCAGAGAATTTCATGAAATCAATGAGATTATTAAGCAATCTGCTGAGATATTATCTGAGCTGACAAGCTATACGACTTTTTCATTGGGACCTGAAATAAAAGACCGCCGACTGACTGGCTTTCGTATCGTACCCTTGAATAATCGACAGATTATTGCTATCGTCGTAACAGATATGGGGAATGTAGAAAGCCAAGTGTTCACTCTTCCCGAATATATGGGAAGTCAGGAACTAGAAAAAATGGTACAGATTGTAAACGACCGTCTAGTCGGAGATCCTCTGATGACGGTGTACCATAAACTTCGTACGGAGATTCCGATGATTCTTCATAAATATTTCCAAACGACAGAAGGGATGTCTCAGTTATTTGACACCGTTCTTGGTCATGTTTTTGAAGATAAGGTTTATGTCAGTGGACAAATGAATCTCTTGGATTATGAGCCCCGTCAAGATCTTGATCAGTTCAAATCGATGTTTTCTTTTATGAAAGACTCAGACGGACTTACACAAATGATCACTCCGATGGATAGCAATATTCATATCAAGATTGGTGCTGAATTAGGCAATGATTTATTGCAGAATATGAGTATGATTCAAGCAAGTTACGAGATAGATGGTCATGGAAGAGGTACAATAGCCTTGTTAGGGCCTACTAGTATGCCTTATTCTCGGATGTTCGGTCTAGTCGATGTTTATCGAAGAGAACTAGCAGCTAAACTTGCTGATTACTACCGTTCGCTTGACTTGTCAAACTCGTAATGTGAATAACGAAGCTATTTGCAGCTGAT
This sequence comes from Enterococcus sp. E4-223, assembly GCF_035727065.1. NCBI lineage: Bacteria > Bacillati > Bacillota > Bacilli > Lactobacillales > Enterococcaceae > Enterococcus > Enterococcus sp. E4-223. The sequence goes on from NZ_JAPMLH010000002.1 coordinate 402,851, forward strand.
CGTTCTCTCTTTCTTAGTAAGAGCAATCAAACAGCTGACTGAATAATGAAAGGAAGACTGTATCGTGAAAGAAAATCAAGAAGAACTAGATAAAGAAATGACAGATGCTCAGCCAGAACCGGAAATCGATGTCGAAGCTGCAGAAGATTCGGGTATTTCAGAAGCTGAAGCGGAAGAATTCGAAACAGCGAAATTAAAAGCTGAGTTAGAAGAAATGGAAGATAAATACTTGCGGGCTCGTGCTGAAATCGCAAATATGGCAAATCGAGGAAAAAATGAGCGTGAGCAATTACAAAAATACCGTTCACAAGATTTAGCCAAAAAATTACTTCCATCAATTGACAACCTGGAACGTGCATTAGCCACAGAAGTGTCAGATGATCAAGGGGCAGGTTTGAAAAAAGGCGTGGAAATGGTCTTGGAAAGTTTGCGTAACGCACTGGAAGAAGAAGGAATTGAAAAAATCCCTGCTAAAGGAGAAGCCTTTGATCCTAATCTTCATCAAGCAGTACAAACTGTTCCAGCGACTGAAGATACACCAGCCGATACGATTGTAGAAGTACTACAAGAAGGCTACAAATTACATGATCGCGTGTTAAGACCAACTATGGTCATTGTTGCACAATAATTGTGCGGATATAAAACTTACACTTTCAATTAAAGAAGGAGACGTTAATTATGAGTAAAATTATCGGTATTGACTTAGGTACGACTAACTCTGCAGTAGCAGTATTGGAAGGAAACGAAGCAAAAATCATCGCTAACCCAGAAGGAAACCGTACAACACCTTCTGTTGTATCATTCAAAAATGGAGAAATCCAAGTAGGGGAAGTTGCAAAACGTCAAGCTGTGACAAACCCAAATACGATTTCATCAATCAAACGCCATATCGGTGAAGCAGGTTACAAAGTAGATGTAGAAGGTAAATCATATACACCACAAGAAATCTCAGCAATGATCCTTCAATATATCAAAGGATTCGCAGAAGACTATTTAGGTGAAAAAGTCGAAAAAGCAGTTATCACTGTGCCAGCTTACTTTAATGATGCACAACGTCAAGCAACAAAAGATGCTGGTAAGATCGCTGGTCTAGAAGTAGAACGTATCGTCAATGAACCAACTGCAGCTGCTCTTGCCTATGGTTTAGATAAAACAGATCGCGACGAAAAAATCTTAGTATTCGACCTTGGTGGCGGTACTTTTGACGTATCTATCCTTGAACTAGGAGACGGTGTCTTTGATGTATTGTCAACAGCTGGCGACAACCATCTAGGTGGGGACGACTTTGATAACAAAATCATCGACTACATGGTAGCAGAATTCAAAAAAGAAAACAGCATTGACTTGTCTCAAGACAAAATGGCTTTACAACGCTTGAAAGACGCTGCTGAAAAAGCGAAAAAAGATTTATCTGGCGTATCAAGCACACAAATCAGCTTGCCATTTATCACAGCAGGAGAATCTGGACCATTGCATTTGGAAATGACATTGACACGTGCAAAATTTGATGAATTAACAGCTGACTTAGTAGAACGTACAAAAGTACCAGTACGTCAAGCGCTAAAAGATGCAGGTCTATCACAATCAGAAATCGACGAAGTTATTTTAGTCGGTGGATCTACTCGTATCCCTGCAGTTGTAGAAGCAGTACGTAAAGAAACAGGAAAAGAACCAAACAAATCAGTTAACCCTGATGAAGTAGTTGCTATGGGTGCTGCTATCCAAGGTGGCGTGATCACTGGTGATGTGAAAGATGTTGTTTTACTTGACGTTACACCATTGTCATTAGGTATCGAAACAATGGGTGGAGTGTTCACTAAATTGATTGACCGCAATACAACGATTCCAACAAGTAAATCACAAGTATTCTCAACTGCGGCAGATAATCAACCAGCAGTAGACATCCATGTATTACAAGGTGAACGCCCAATGGCTGCTGACAACAAAACTCTAGGAAGATTCCAATTGACAGATATTCCAGCAGCTCCTCGTGGTATTCCACAAATCGAAGTAACATTCGATATTGATAAAAACGGGATTGTAAATGTATCTGCGAAAGATCTAGGTACACAAAAAGAACAAAAAATCACGATCAAATCTTCTTCAGGTCTAACAGACGAAGAAATCGAACGTATGGTAAAAGATGCAGAAGCAAATGCAGAAGCAGATAAAGCTCGTAAAGAGGAAGTTGACCTACGTAATGATGTAGATGCATTGCTATTTTCTGTGGACAAAACATTGAAAGAATTAGAAGGCAAAGTGGACGAAGAAGAAGTGAAAAAAGCAGAAACAGCTCGCGATGAATTGAAAGCCGCTGTTGAAGCAAACAACATCGAAGAAATGAAAACTAAACGCGATGCATTGAACGAAATCGTTCAAAACTTGACTGTTAAACTATACGAACAAGCGGCACAACAACAAGCTCAAGAAAACCCAGAAGCAGCTCAAGGCGGAGCAGATGATGTCGTTGATGCTGATTTTGAAGAAGTCGATGGCGACGATAAATAATCAGTTCACTGAATTTCGAGAGAAGGCCAAAGTTGCTACTTTGGCTTTTTCTTTTGAAAAATAGTTTGAAGTATCGGTTTTTGTTTCAAACAAAATATGATATGATAACAAGCGACGTGAAAATGATGAGAACCAATAGGAGGAAAGCCTATGGCAACAAAACGTGATTATTATGAAGTCTTAGGGCTCTCAAAAGGAGCATCAGAAGATGAAATAAAGAAAGCTTATCGTAAGCTTTCGAAAAAATACCATCCTGACATCAATAAAGAACCTGATGCGGAAGAAAAATTCAAAGAAGTATCAGAAGCATATGAGATTTTAAGTGACCCGCAAAAACGCGCTGCATATGACCAATACGGGCATGCAGGCACAGATCCAAATTACGGTGCTGGTGGAGCTGGTGGCGGATTTGGTGGATTCGGCGGCTTCTCTGGTGGCGGCTTCGGTGGTTTTGAAGATATCTTCGACTCTTTCTTTGGAGGAGGCGGTCGGTCAGTCGATCCAAATGCGCCTCGTCAAGGTGCTGATTTGCAATATACGGTCGACTTGTCTTTTGAAGAAGCGATTTTTGGTGTAGAAAAAGAAATCAAGTATAATCGGGAAGAAATCTGTCATACTTGTGGTGGGAACGGTGCAAAACCAGGCACACAACCAACTACTTGTCATAAATGTCATGGTGCAGGTACGATCAATGTAGAACGCCAAACACCACTTGGACGAGTGATGAGCCGTCAAACTTGTGATGTTTGTCATGGGACAGGGAAAGAAATCAAAGAACCTTGTCCAACCTGTCATGGCTCAGGACATGAGAAGAAAGCACATTCAGTTAAAGTGAATGTACCAGCTGGTGTAGAAGAAGGACAACAAATGCGTTTAGCTGGTCAAGGAGAAGCTGGAGAAAACGGCGGACCATTTGGTGATTTGTATGTGGTCTTCCGTGTAGAAGAAAGTGATATCTTTGATCGTGAAGGTTCTGAAATTTACTATGAATTGCCTTTAAGTTTTGTACAAGCAGCTTTGGGGGATGAAGTCCAAGTACCAACTGTCCATGGAGATGTGAAATTGAAGATCCCTGCTGGAACACAGACAGGTACGAACTTCCGTTTACGTGGAAAAGGCGCTCCGAAGTTACGTGGTGGTGCAACAGGCGACCAACATGTCAAAGTAAAACTGATCACACCGAAAAATCTAAATGAACAACAAAGAGAAGCATTACGTGCATTCGCTGAAGCTGGCGGCATCAAAGTTGAAGAACAGCAAGAAGACGGTTTCTTCGATAAGTTTAAAGATGCTTTTGGCGGGAAAAAGCGGAAGTAGTTTTTCTAGTAAAAACGCTAAGTCATTAATAATTAAAAACCAGACGAACAATCATATGTTCGCCTGGTTTTTTTGTAGTTGTCATGTTTGTACCAACAAAAAAGCCAGCTTTAGAATATGATAATCGTCATAGTTTCTAGGGGTATAACCAGTGAGAGAATGGAACTTGTTCAATCGATATTGCAAGGTGTTTTTATGAATAAATAATTCTTCTGAGCAATTTTTGATGCTTCCGTTATTTTTACTGAAGCATGCCAAAGTCTTCTTGAACAAATGTACTTCTTCTTCTGTCGGGCTTTTCAAAATACGTTTTACATATAATGTTCGTTGATCTGACGGGATTGCTGGTAAAATGATCCCGAGGTCTAAATCTTCAAAAAAGCGGATCTCGTTCACAGATTGATGGAAAGTTATCCGTTCACAGCGTGTTGGGCATGAAGGAAAGATTGCGGTGTCTCTTGCTCTGTATAACAAAGCGACCCAATTCCAAAGTTTAGCTGTAACTGATACATTTTATTAAACTTTGTCTGGATTTTATCAAGCAATGATAGCAATGAGGCTCTGGAAATCCGATTGACTAGGATAATGATTTGTTGTCTATGTACAGTGAACAAAGCCTGTCCGTAATAAGAGAAGATCCTTTCGAGCAACTCCAATAAAGGATTGATCCGTTCTTGACACAATTGCTGGTTGTCAGAAAGTTGTCCCACAACTACATAATATGGAGAAGAAAAATCAAGCTCAATTAAGTGAGGGTGGTATCGACTATGTACTTGATATCATCAATGAACCGATGGTACTTTCTTATGCGATGGAACAGGTAGAGCGATTGCTTGTTTGTGCAGGAAAACAAGCGATGCGGCTGATACGATTAGGTGAGAAAATAAGAAGATAAAAATACACGGTCTCTTCATGGCGACCGTGCATTTTTGGTTTTTATTAAATATTTAATACTTTATTCAAGAAATCTTTTGTCCGTTCATTTTGCGGATTTTCAAAGATTTGTTGAGGCGTTCCGTCTTCTAAAAAGTTTCCGTCGTCAATGAACATGACGCGATTGGCCACTTCTTTAGCGAACCCCATTTCGTGCGTAACGATAACCATCGTCATACCTTGTTCTGCTAACTTTTTCATGACGTTCAAGACATCACCGACCATTTCAGGATCGAGTGCAGAAGTAGGCTCATCAAAAAGCATGATGTCAGGGTTCATCGCTAGAGCACGAGCAATAGCCACACGCTGTTTTTGTCCACCAGAAAGCATTTCAGGATACATATCTTTTTTATCTTCTAGACCAACTGTCTGCAGTAATTTGATTGCTTTTTTCTCTGCTTCTTCTCTAGATTCTTTCTTCAGGTCCATCGGTGCTAAAATGATGTTTTCCAAAATAGAAAGATGAGGGAATAGGTTAAAGTGTTGGAATACCATTCCGATATGTTGTCTCACCAAGTTGATATCTGTGCTTTTATCCATCAAGTGGGCGCCGTCAATAATAATTTCACCGTCAGAAGGTTCTTCTAAACGATTCAAGCAACGCAAGAATGTACTTTTTCCTGAACCTGAAGGGCCAATGATACAGACGACATCTCCTTCGTTGATGGATACATTGATGTCGTTTAATACTGTGTTATCGCCGTATTTTTTGACTAAATGCTCAACTAAGATTTTTTCTGCCATCTTACTTCACCTTCTTTTCTAAAACTTTTGCTAATTTTGTCAATGCTGTGATCAAAATCAAGTACATGATCGCAATGATCAAGTAAACATACGTACTTTGTGTTGTACGTGCAACAATGATCTTACCAGTTTGCAGCAATTCGACTACACCGATTGCGGAAATGATCGTTGTGTCTTTTAATGAGATAACGAACTGATTGACGAATGATGGGATCATGATGCGTATCGCTTGCGGCAAAATGATTTTTTGCATTGTCCGATTATAAGAAAGACCTAAACTTCTGGAAGCTTCCATTTGTCCGACAGGAACGGCGTTGATCCCGCCTCGAACAATCTCTGCGATATAAGCACTTGCGTTAAGAGTCAAGGTGATAACACCAGCAAGGAAGTCAGGAATCGTAAATCCAACGATACCAGGCAACCCAAAGAAAATAAAGAACGCAAGAACCATCATTGGAATTCCTCGGATGATATCGACATAAATACTAGCAAGTGTGCGAAGAGCGCGTATTGGTGCTACACTGAATAATCCAAAAATCACACCGATTACTATAGCCAAAGCAAAGGAGATCAAAGTTAGGAGAATTGTTCTCCAAAGTCCTTTCAACAATGCTTGATAGTTGTTTTGGATAAGTCCAAGAAATGTTGATTCATCAGCAGTGGAAGACTCACTGGAAGTTTCTGAACCATCCGCTACATATTCTTTAATAATCTTATCGTATTCGCCTGTTCTTTTTAATTCTTTCAATCCTTCATTGAACATATTAAGAAGCTCAGGATTTTGTCCTTTTTTAACGGCAAATGCATATTTTCCGCCAGATTCTTTTTTGATCGGTGTTTCCAATTCTTGTCCTTGTTTGATCGCATAACCGATTACCGGATAATCATCCATCATTGCATCGATTGCGCCAACTTTTAACCCGTCGTACAATTGATCAGCAGCATCAAAATATTTGATAGAATAGCCATATTCAGATTCATGGTCGCTTAAAAATTCAGCACTTTCGGTACCAACTTTTGCTCCGACTGTTTTTCCTTTCAAATCTTCATAAGACTTGATCGAAGTATCTCCTTTTTTGACAGCTAATTGGATCCCGCTATCAAAGTAAGAATCAGAAAAATCATAGCTTTTCTTTCGTTCATCTGTTACAGTCATTCCGGCAATCATTCCGTCTGCTTGTCCTGATTCCAAAGCTTGCAAAGCAGCAGAGAAACCACGGTAGTCCATTCGGATGTTAAATCCTTGCAGTTTGGCGATGTTTTCCATCAATTTTACATCGATGCCTTCGTACTCGCCCTTTGCGTTTTGAAATTCAAATGGAGCAAAAGCAGAGTCACTGGCAATTACGTATACGTCTTTTTTGGGCTCTATTTTTTGCATTGTCTCGCTTGTGCTTGACTCTGCCGTTGTAGTGTTGTCAGCTTGTGCAACATGACCAAACGCAAGTGTCACAAGTCCTGTCATTAAGAAAACAAATGAGTGAAATAAATGCTTTCTTTTCATAATCAACCTCCTAAATTTCCAATATTTTATTATTATAGGCGAAAAGTGCTGAATCAGACAAGACTGTAAGCTCGAAAAAATGAAAAAAATGCGAGTTTCTAACATTTTATGTTATAAAACGTAACATGTATAATAAGATAAAAAAGTAGCGAAAGTATGTTCGGTGTGGTATAATTTTTTAGTAAGGAATGCCTTTGCTTTCCTTTTCTTTTTATTGGTCGTAAAATGAAAAGGAATGAATGAAAAGGAGGACGAAGAATGATTGAGAGAGATACCTCCCGACACTTTGAGCTTGTCTCGAAATACCAACCGGCTGGTGATCAGCCTGAAGCGATTAACCAATTAGTGGATGGCGTAGTCGGCGGGAAAAAAGCACAAATCTTATTAGGTGCGACTGGAACAGGGAAAACATATACGATTTCCAATCTTATTGAGAAAGTGAATAAACCAACACTGATTATTGCCCATAACAAAACATTGGCTGGTCAGCTGTACGGGGAATTCAAGGAATTTTTCCCTAACAATGCTGTTGAATATTTTGTTTCTTATTATGATTATTATCAGCCTGAAGCTTATGTGCCTTCAAGCGATACGTATATCGAAAAAGATTCAAGTGTAAATGATGAGATCGACAAATTACGACATTCGGCTACTAGTTCATTATTAGAAAGAAATGATGTGATCGTCATTGCATCCGTTTCATGTATTTTTGGATTAGGCTCGCCTTTTGAGTACCAAAAACAAGTAGTTTCAATTCGACAGGGAGCAGAACTAGATCGCAATCAGCTGATTCGTGACTTAGTCAGTATCCAATTCGAAAGAAATGATATAGATTTTCAGCGCGGTCGTTTTCGAGTGCGCGGTGATGTCGTGGAGATTTTTCCGGCTTCAAGAGATGAACGTGCCTTACGTGTGGAGTTTTTTGGAGATGAGGTCGAACGTATCCGAGAAGTCAATGCACTGACAGGTGAAGTTTTAGGAGAAACGGAACACGTAGCAATCTTCCCGGCGACTCACTTTGTGACGAACGATGAACATATGGAGCATGCCGTAGCGAATATCAAAGCGGAATTAGAACAGCGTTTAACTGTCTTGCGAAATGAAAACAAACTTCTGGAAGCTCAACGTTTAGAACAGCGAACCAATTACGATATTGAAATGATGTTAGAAATGGGCTACACGTCGGGAATTGAAAATTATTCTCGGCATATGGACGGACGTAAAGAAGGTGAACCGCCTTATACGCTATTGGATTTCTTTCCTGAAGATTTTTTGATCGTGGCGGACGAATCGCACGTAACCATGCCTCAAATCAGAGGAATGTATAATGGTGACCGAGCGAGAAAACAGATGCTAGTAGATTACGGTTTTCGTTTGCCATCTGCTTTAGACAATCGGCCACTTCGGTTAGAAGAGTTTGAAAAACATGTCAATCAGATCATTTATGTCTCTGCGACGCCAGGACCATATGAACATGAACAAACAGATACCGTTATCCAACAAATCATCCGTCCGACAGGGCTGCTTGACCCAGTGATCGAAGTCCGTCCAATCATGGGACAAATCGATGATTTAGTAGGCGAAATAAATGAACGAGTCGAAAAAGACCAGCGGGTGTTTGTAACGACATTGACGAAAAAAATGGCAGAAGACCTCACAGATTATTTCAAAGAATTAGGGATCAAAGTCAAATATTTGCATAGTGATATCAAAACGCTGGAACGAACAGAAATCATTCGAGATCTTCGATTAGGTGAATTTGATGTGTTAGTTGGAATCAATTTGCTTCGTGAAGGATTAGACGTACCTGAAGTTTCCCTTGTTGCTATCTTGGATGCGGATAAAGAAGGCTTTTTACGTAGTGAACGTTCCTTAGTCCAAACGATTGGACGAGCTGCTCGGAATGAAGAAGGTAAAGTAATCATGTACGCAGACAAAGTAACAGATTCTATGCGTCTAGCGATGGATGAAACATCAAGACGCCGTACGATTCAGCAGAAGTACAATGAAGAACATGGGATCGTTCCAAAAACGATCATTAAAGAAATCCGAGATTTGATTTCTATTACGAAAGAATCGGAAGATGATACAAAAGAAGCGGTACAAGTCTCGTATGAAGAAATGACGAAAGAAGAAAAAGATACGTTATTGATGAAATTAGAAAAAGAAATGAAAGATGCGGCGAAAGCATTGGATTTTGAAACAGCCGCTAATGTGCGAGATATGATTTTAGAATTAAAAGCTTCAAAGTAGGAGGACAACATGGCTAACGATAAAATTACGATTCACGGTGCACGTGCCCATAACTTGAAAAATATAGATGTAACGATTCCACGAGATAAATTCGTGGTCGTTACAGGTTTGTCCGGTTCTGGAAAAAGTTCCCTAGCATTTGATACGCTGTACGCTGAAGGGCAGCGGAGATACGTAGAGAGCCTTTCTGCTTATGCTCGTCAGTTTTTAGGACAAATGGATAAGCCGGACGTAGATAGCATCGACGGATTGAGTCCGGCGATTTCTATTGATCAGAAAACAACAAGTAAAAATCCTCGGTCGACAGTAGGTACTGTGACGGAAATCAATGACTATTTACGCTTGTTGTTTGCACGTGTAGGACATCCGATTTGTCCCAACGATCATATCGAGATTACCAGTCAATCAGTAGATCAAATGGCAGATCAAGTAATGGCTTTGCCTGAGCGCACAAAGATCCAAGTGTTGGCACCGATCGTGGTAAAGAAAAAAGGACAACATAAAAAAATATTCGAACGAATCCAAAAAGAGGGATACGTCCGCGTTCGAGTCGATGGTGAGATCTATGATTTAAGTGAAGTGCCTGAGCTGGAGAAAAACAAAAAACATGATATCGCGATCGTCATCGACCGGATCATTGTGAAAGAAGGGATTCGTTCTCGCCTATTTGATTCTTTAGAGGCGGCCCTGCGATTAGCAGACGGCTATGCTCTGGTTGACGTGATCGGTGAAGAAGAAATGTTGTTTAGCGAACACTATGCCTGTCCTTATTGCGGATTTACTGTTGGCGAACTAGAACCAAGACTGTTCTCATTCAATGCGCCTTTTGGAGCTTGTCCAGACTGTGATGGTTTAGGTGTCAAATTAGAAGTTGATCAAGATTTAGTGATTCCAGATAGAACGAAGACACTTAGTCAAGGTGCTGTCGTTCCATGGAATCCAATCAGCTCTCAGTATTATCCTCAAATGTTAGCGCAGGCTTGTGAAAGTTTCGGTATCGATTTAGATACACCATTCGAAGAATTACCGGAAGAGCATCAGGAGATCATCTTGAATGGGACAGATGATCTTTTCCATTTCCATTATGAAAATGATTTTGGTGGCGTTCGCGATGTAGAAACGACTTTCGAAGGGGTATTGAAGAATATCGAGCGTCGTTATCATGATACGAACAGTGATTTCACGCGTGAGCAAATGCGTCTTTATATGACAGAATTAACTTGTCAGACATGTAAAGGTTATCGATTGAATCCCCAAGCTCTATCTGTTCAAATCAATGGAACGAATATCGGGCAAACAAATGAGTTGTCTATTCAAAAAGCAGTAGATTTCTTCTCAAACTTAACGTTATCTGAACAAGAGAAAGTAATTGCCAAACCGATTTTAAAAGAAGTAAATGACAGACTTTCATTCTTGGAAAATGTGGGACTAGACTATCTAACTTTGAGTCGCGCTTCCGGAACATTATCTGGGGGAGAAGCGCAGCGAATCAGATTGGCTACACAAATTGGATCGAATCTTTCTGGAGTTTTGTATATTTTAGATGAACCATCGATCGGATTGCATCAACGCGACAACGATCGACTGATTGGCTCATTAAAGAAAATGCGTGATCTTGGCAACACCCTCGTTGTAGTCGAACATGATGAAGATACGATGTGGGCAGCAGATTATCTGATTGACGTCGGACCTGGGGCCGGAGAACAAGGCGGACAAATCGTGGCTGCAGGCACTCCTGAAGAAGTAGCTAATGATGAAAATTCTTTGACAGGGAAATATCTTTCAGGGAAAAAATCAATCCCTGTACCAAAAGAACGCCGTAAAGGTAATGGGAAAGCAATCAAGATCACTGGTGCTTCAGAAAACAATCTGAAAAATATTAGTGTTGAATTTCCATTAGGAGAATTTGTAGCAGTCACAGGTGTGTCTGGTTCTGGAAAGAGTACATTGGTCAATAGTATCTTAAAGAAATCGTTAGCGCAAAAATTAAATAAGAATTCTGCTAAGCCAGGTAAATTCAAGACAATTTCCGGCTACGAAAGTATCGAAAAGATCATCGATATCGATCAAAGCCCAATCGGCCGGACGCCGAGAAGTAATCCAGCGACTTATACAAGTGTATTTGATGATATCCGTGGGTTATTTGCTCAAACGAACGAGGCAAAAATGCGGGGTTATAAGAAAGGGCGTTTTAGTTTCAACGTAAAAGGCGGTCGTTGTGAAGCTTGTCGCGGGGATGGAATTATTAAGATCGAAATGCACTTTTTGCCTGATGTCTATGTTCCTTGTGAAGTATGTCATGGCAAACGATATAACTCTGAAACATTAGAAGTGCATTACAAAGGAAAAAGCATTGCTGATATTTTGGAAATGACAGTAGAAGATGCTGTAGAATTCTTCAAGCACATTCCAAAGATTCATCGCAAACTGCAAACGATTGTTGATGTTGGCTTAGGTTATGTGACGATGGGGCAACCAGCAACGACATTGTCCGGTGGTGAGGCACAACGGATGAAACTTGCCAGTGAATTGCACAAAATCTCTAATGGAAAGAATTTCTATATACTAGATGAACCAACGACAGGACTTCATAGCGATGACATCGCCCGCTTGTTGCATGTATTACAAAGATTAGTAGATGCTGGTAATACAGTTTTAGTGATTGAACACAATCTAGATGTAATCAAAACAGCAGATTATATCATTGATTTAGGACCAGAAGGTGGAGAAGGTGGAGGAACGATCCTTGCGACTGGAACACCAGAAGAAATCATTAACGTAAAAGAAAGTTATACAGGTCACTATTTGAAAAAAATAATGGTATAAAGAGGATAGATAGCTGAGATAGTTAAAAAAACATAAAAAAATGAATTTTTGCTTGTTTTATTAATATCAGTGTTCTAGAATCATTACATGGTAGTTCTTTCTACACTGATTGTATAGATAAAAACTTCCTATAAGTTCAATCCGTTCAAAAAAGAATTGAGCAATCGGAGGAGTTTCCTTTGATTGCTTTTTTCTTTATGGTATGATATTCCTTGTGTAGTTGGAAAAGAAAAACAAGAGATTATGAGTAAGTGAGAGATAATGATGAACAGTATTGAAAATGAAGAATTTATCCCTATATTATTAGGAAGCGACATGAACGTTTATGGTATGGCACGTTCTTTTAATGAAGCATACGGCAAAATCTGCCAAGCATATGCTTCGGATCAGTTAGCCCCTACCCGCTACAGTAAAATTGTCAATGTAGAAGTTATTCCAGGATTTGATAAAGACCCTGTATTTATTGAGACGATGCTTCGTTTGGCAAAAGAAAGATATTCTGATAAGAGTAAAAAATATCTTTTGATTGCTTGTGGTGATGGATATGCAGAATTGATCTCCCAACATAAACAAGAGCTGTCAGAATATTTTATCTGTCCATATATTGATTATTCTTTATTTGAAAGACTGATCAATAAAGTAAGCTTTTATGAAGTTTGTGAAGAATATGATCTTCCGTATCCTAAAACATTGATCGTCAGAGAAGAAATGTTAGTAAATGGACATTTGGAACAGGAATTGCCTTTTGAATTCCCAGTTGCTTTGAAACCTGCAAACAGTGTGGAGTATCTTTCTGTCCAATTTGAAGGAAGAAAAAAAGCTTTTATTTTAGAGACTAGAGAAGAGTTCGATTTAATTTTAGGCCGGATATACGAAGCCGGTTATACTAGTGAAATGATTGTACAAGATTTTATCCCGGGTGATGATAGTAATATGCGTGTGCTAAATGCTTATGTAGATGAAGATCATCAAGTTCGGATGATGTGTCTTGGTCATCCACTGTTAGAAGATCCTACACCAGCATCGATTGGTAATTACGTTGTGATCATGCCAGATTATAACGAAAAAATCTATCAAACCATTAAAGCATTTTTGGAAAAAATCGAATATACCGGCTTTGCCAATTTCGATATGAAGTATGATCCTAGAGATGGAGAATATAAATTATTTGAAATCAATTTGAGACAAGGTCGTAGCAGTTTCTTTGTGACATTGAACGGCTTGAATCTGGCTCGTTTTGTCACAGAAGATCGAGTGTTCAACAAACCCTTTGTTGAAACGACCTATGGAACGAATCAATCAGATAAAGCAAGATTATGGATGGGTGTGCCCAAAAAAATCTTTTTAGAATATGCTAGGGAAAATGAAGACAAAAAACTAGCTGAGCAAATGATCAAAGAAAATCGTTACGGTACTACTGTGTTTTATGAAAAAGACCGGTCAATCAAGCGCTGGTTGTTGATGAAATATATGTTCCATAACTATATTCCAAGATTCAAAAAGTATTTTCATGTGAAAGAAGGCTAGTTCATGGAGAATTTTTTCAGTATTTTAGGCGGAATGGGCACGATGGCGACAGAAAGTTTTGTTCGCTTGATCAACCACCGAACGAAAGCTACAAAAGATCAAGAATATTTGAATTATGTCTTATTCAATCATGCAACAGTTCCTGATCGTACAGCTTATATTTTAGATCGATCAGAAGAAAATCCAATGCCGTTTCTGCTGGATGATATTGAGAAACAAAATTTATTGCGACCAAACTTCATTGTGTTGACTTGTAACACCGCACACTACTTTTTTGAAGAATTACAAGCGGCAACGGATATTCCTATCCTGCATATGCCAAGAGAAGCAGCAAATGAACTTGTCCGTCAGCATACGACAGGGAGAGTAGCGATTCTAGGAACAGAAGGAAGTATGAAAGCTGGAATCTATGAACGCGAAGTCAAAAATCTTGGTTTCGAAACAGTGATTCCTGATACTGCGCTTCAAGAAAAAATCAATTACCTGATCTATCATGAGATCAAGGAATCGGATTATTTGAATCAAGAGCTCTATTACGAAATCTTAGAGGAAGCGGTAGAGCGCCTAAACTGTGAAAAAGTCATCCTAGGTTGCACAGAATTATCTTTGATGCATGAATTTGCTGAAGATAATCATTACCCAGTGATCGATGCTCAATCTATTTTAGCGGATCGAACGATCGAACGTGCATTAGCTGAAAGAAGCGAGGCATTGGATACAGCATCGGAAAAGTAAAAAAATTAGATTTGGGGCAAATATCCTAAAAGATATTTGGTCCAAATCTTTTTGTAAAAGAAAAAGAAAACTGGTAATGATACGCCCGGAATGATATAATTTTATTATGCACAATGTGAGAGGGGTTCGTAAATATGACAGATAATTTGCAATTAGTCATCATAACAGGTATGAGTGGTGCAGGGAAAACAGTAGCTATCCAAAGTTTTGAAGATATGGGCTATTTTTGTATCGATAATATGCCGCCTCGATTGATTCCAAAATTCTGGGAATTGATCAAAGAATCAGGTAAAGTCACAAAAATTGCTTTAGGAGTGGATTTGCGTTCTCGTTCCTTCTTTGAAGAAATCCAAAACATGCTGATCGAAATCGAAAATACGAACTTCATCGACACTTCTATCTTATTTTTAGATGCTTCAGACGAAGAACTAGTGGCTCGCTACAAAGAAACAAGACGAGCACATCCAATGGCGATGGACGGTTTGATCACTGAAGGGATACGTAAAGAACGGGCGATACTAGACGACTTGAAAGCCCAAGCTTCCGTGATCATTGATACGACAACATTGACACCACGACAATTACGTGAAAAAATCAATGAGTCATTCAAATCAAAGGGAGACCAAGGATTTCGGATCGAATTTGTATCATTTGGTTTTAAATACGGGTTGCCGATCGATTCGGATATTGTGATGGATGTGCGTTTTTTGCCCAACCCTCATTATATCCCGGAACTAAGACCATTGACCGGAAAAGATCAGCCAGTCTATGATTATGTGATGTCCTTTGATGAAACGCAATCATTCTACCATAAATTTTTGGATCTTCTGGAAACTGTATTGCCTGGATACATTAAAGAAGGAAAAAGCAGCTTGACAGTTGCAATCGGCTGTACAGGCGGTCAACACCGTTCTGTGGCATTGACTGAACGTTTGGCAAATGCTTTAGGGAAAAACTATAAAGTCAATGTGACACATCGGGACAAGGATAAAAGGAAAGAGACGGTGAACCGGTCGTGAAAATGAAAACCTACCGGATAAGAAAACCAAAGATCGTAGTGGTCGGCGGTGGCACTGGTCTGCCAGTTATCCTGAAAAGTTTACGAAATCAAGGAGCAGATATCACAGCAGTAGTGACTGTTGCAGATGATGGTGGAAGCAGCGGTGCAATCAGAGAATCGATCGCTATGGCTCCTCCTGGTGACTTGAGAAATGTCTTAGTGGCGTTATCGGATATGCCACAATTCTATGAAGATATTTTCCAATACCGTTTCAAAAAGGAAGATCAGTTTTTAGCCAATCATACGATCGGTAATCTGATCATTGCCGCAGTTTCCGAGATGCGGGGAAGCACTTATGAGGCGATTCAATTATTAGCAAAAATGATGCATGTAGATGGACATGTTTATCCTTCTTCAGAAACTCCTTTGACCTTGCATGCTGTTTTTAAAGACGGAACGACTGCAGTAGGAGAATCTAAAATCGCGATCGACCGTAAAACCATTGACCGTGTGTATGTCTGCAACACAAATGATAAAAGTGAAGCCAAAGCGGCTCGAAAAGTCGTTTCAGCAATTATGGACGCCGACATGGTCGTTTTGGGACCCGGAAGTTTATTCACCAGTATCCTTCCAAATTTAGTGATACCAGAAATCGGCGAAGCAATGCTCAAGACAACTGCTGAAACCGTCTATATCTGTAATATCATGACCCAAAAAGGGGAAACGGAACATTTCACAGATGCCGATCATATACGTGTTTTACACAAGCATTTGAATCAGCCTTTTATCGATACAGTATTGGTCAATACGGAAAAAGTGCCTGAAGATTATATGGACCCAGAGATCTATGATGAGTATCTAGTACAAGTCGCACACGACTTCAACGGATTGAGAAATGAAGGATGTCGAGTGATTTCCACCGACTTTTTAGAATTGAAAGATGGTGGTGTCTTCCACGATGGAGACAAAGTAGTAGAAGAATTGTTCCGTTTAGTTTTCGGTTCAAAATATTAAGCAATTTATTGTTGGAGAAAGGAGGAGAATAGGATGTCATTTGCTGCAGATGTGAAGAAAGAACTAACTGGTTTGGAAGTTCATCGAGAACATGCGAAAGCGGAATTAGCTGCTTTGCTGCGAATGAACGGCTCTTTAGGTATTGTGAACCAGCAGTTTATTTTGAACGTCCAAACAGAAAATGCTGCAATTGCCAGACGTATCTATTCTCTTTTGAAAGATCATTATCAGGTACGAAGTGAGCTACTCGTTCGTAAAAAAATGAAATTAAAAAAGAACAATGTCTATATCGTCCGGTTGAAGCAAGGCACAAAAGATGTGTTGATGGATCTTGATATCATGGATGGTATGATGTTCAATGGACACGTTTCGGACGAGATTATGGGAAATTCGCAAAAAATGCGTTCTTACTTACGTGGTGCTTTTATGGCCTCAGGTTCAGTCAATAATCCGGAAACGAGTCGCTATCATTTGGAAATATTTTCTATTTATGAACAGCATAACCAAGACATTTGCGATATGTTAAATTATTACGGTCTACATGCTCGAACGCTTGAACGGCGCAATGGCTATATTTCTTATTTAAAAGGAGCAGAAAAAATTGCTGATTTCTTAACATTGATTGGTGCAACCAACTCAATGCTCCGATTTGAAGATGTTCGAATCGTACGGGATATGAGAAATTCGGTCAATCGTCTAGTCAATTGTGAGACAGCAAATCTGAACAAGACGATTGATGCGGCTTCTAAACAAATCGAAAACATCGAATTGATCGAAGCAAAGGTCGGTCTACATGCCCTTCCTGAAAAACTTCAGGAAATCGCAGAACTTCGGCTTCAACATCCAGAGGTCAGCTTGAAAGAATTAGGGGAAATGATTCCCTCAGGTGCAATATCAAAATCGGGAATTAATCACCGAATTCGCAAAATAAATGAATTTGCGGAAAAACTGCGTGAAGAAGCAGTTTAATCCAAAGAAAAAACTGATACATGAAGCAGGAGATGCGAATGTATCAGTTTTTTTTAAAAGCTATACTTGCTTTTCTTCCGTCAAACTATAATTCCAACTTTACTGGAGTAACATAATTTTGAAAGGCTTCTATTGTTTTTTAATACAATCGTATAAAAAGCGGGGAGACAACTGAATGAAGATTTTAGTTTTATACATAAACTTTTGCTTAATATAGAAGTCCTGATATAGATAGGATCAAGTATTTATCTATAACTGGAGATTAATTAAAAACTGGAAGGAACTGCTCGATCAACCTTGAGAACTGTTTTTCTTACTTCTGGTCAAGATTCTCGTGGTTGGAGGATAAGGATGGTTGATAAGTTCATTGGATTAGCTAGTCGAAAACAACCAGGTGTAATTAATGTAGAAGTTTTAACAAGGGGATGGAGTGATTTATTCAGTGATAATCATAAGTTCATAAATAGTAATTGGGATGTATGATTGGTATACGTTATACCTGAACTTGAACTATCAAGATTTGGTTTAGAATTTGAGAATCGATGTTTATAAAGGGAGGGCAAAAAATGTGCTTTTTTACAACTTTTACTATCATTATGATTGCAGTACTTTTTATTTTTCTAGATATAGCAAAGCGAAATACAGCATTTTTATTATATCGGGTTTTACTTCGAGCAGGTCTCATAACATTTATATCGATCGTTGGATTTTTTCTATTCACAGTTATTGTATTTATTTGGAGAACTACAGCACCACCATTGCCAGAGATTACATATGGAGAATTTCCGTTTAGTCTTGAATATGAAATAGATGAGGAAAGAATTTTGATTGAAGATACGGTGATTGCAGAATTTATAGGAAGTTTTAGAGGGAATGTGACAACTCAACCTAGACGAAGTTGGAGTATAAAACTTTTAAATAATAGTGGAGAGTTGAAAGCATTTCATTATGAATTCTTAATAATAGAAAGTGAAGATGTAACAATCACTTTAAGTAGTGGCTCTGCTGGATATTTTATGAATGATGGTGGAAGCAAGCCACAGCTCACAGTCCGTGATCGTATTGCAGGTTTTATGCATTTTTCTCACTATGACTTAGAAGAAGCTCGTAAAATACTTGCAGAATATGGGATCACATTAATCAATTGGGAATATGCGCCACCGATAAGAAATTTTTTCAATGATTATTATTAGTCTTATAAAAAACAGAATGTAAAATTTATGTGCGCGAGTATTTAGTTTTCCATTTTTTGTTTGATAGATATATAGCATTGTTGAAGCATGGGATAGGGGCATCAATTTTATCAATGAGGTTGGTCAGGCAGTTAACATAATTGGTGATGCTATAAATCCATTTAATTGGAATTGGGGGAATTAGGTGTGGAAACAGTGAGAATATGGATATTCATGAAAAATTTTCGTTCGGCTTTGAGATATGTTATTCTGGAATCAAAATCAGGTTATTATCTGATTGACACGGATCACTATACTTTTTGGGGAGGCTACCTTTTTCCAATTTTCAATTGGATAATCCCCCATAAGGTTATGAAAATTAACTTGCCTGCAGAAGAAATAAATAGATTAATACTCAACAAAGATTTACAAAGGAAAAGAGAGAAAGAACATTCTAATGTTGCTTGGATAGGTCCAGCATTTGCGGTAGTGACTTCTTCAATTATCGGTCCTATCCTAGAGAGTATTTATAGTGATTTTTCTATTGAGATTCGTTATTTATTTGTTACTTTAAGTATAGCTGTTCTTTTGTGCATAAAGGGTTATGTTAGCAAGAAGAATAAAGATATTTTAACACTAATCGGTGTAAACAATTTATCTAGTACTAAAATTATACTGTTTCCTGAATCTATAAAAGAAGGAACAAGGTTGTTGATAATTTTTATAATGCTTATACTGTTTTCTGTTTTATTTGGGGTGATGTTTATAGATACAAATAATTGGTTTATTCTGGCAGGCGTAATGCTTTTTTCTAGTTTCTATTTATTTAGTAATGCTCTATTAGCACAGCGAGGGAAATATAAGTTTAAAATATTAGATTAGATATTATTTTTAGAGGGGATAAATATAAAATGAAAAGAGGTTATTTATAATGGAAAAAGTATTACCAATTAAGAGCTACTGTATTCCAAGGCTTTTCATCATAGAATTTCAAAAGTAAAGACATGTGTTTCACAAATAGTGTCTATCCTGGCTAAATAATTCTTCCACTATCTGCTTTAATTTCAGTAGACTTTTCGGCAAGTTATTTGCTAATGAGATGAATAGAGATTACAACTCGCCTATAACCGCTTAAAACAAGCTTTTTTAAAGTATAGTTAGCAAGTCGTATTCATATGTTCAAAGAGGAGGGCTTATGAACTTTGAATTCATTCCGTGTGAACAGAATAGTAGGGGGAAGTAAAATGAAAGAAAAGCCTATAAATAAATGGTCATTGTATAAAAATTCAATGTTTGGAGTTGTTATCTTTGGTGTTTGTGCTGGATTATTCCTTTTCATATTATTACAAACGGTGACTCTTTTCTCTTCTAATCCTACTTATGGATGGAGAGACAGTATAGCCTTAGGGATGTTTGCGGGAGGATATGGATTCTTATTGTTGTTCTCAATTCTCACACTAAGTCCAATCCATGGACCCATTCAACTTTGGAAGCAAGAACGAGCCTTAAACTTTTCGTTCTCGGAAGAAATGGAAAAACACAACATAACAGGCAGTATGTATGTGGATGATCAATGGTTTATCAGCACTGATGAGGTAAAAATAGTTGCCATTAGGAGAGATTACCTGCAGAAAATTCATAAAATAAAAGATCCTAATGGGAAAAAGGCAAGGTTAATTATAACTTTGATAACATCTAATGGTAAGAAGTTAAAACTTGCAGGATCATATGATAATGTTAAAAAGTTCGAACATTGGTATCTGCAAAAAGACAGCATTAGTCTTAATAAACAATTTGAAAAAAATTAATCAAAGTCATCGGCAACACGAATAATTTGACATCTTCATATTGTGATATAAGCAAAAACGGCATTTCTGAGACCGAACAGCATAAAAAATTTAAATGTTGGAATTTATATAAGCAAAACCCAAGAAGCTAGATGCGATAGAGCATTTAATTTCTTGGGGTTTTGCTTGGGAATCAGCATATCAATTAAAATGATCATCTTGGTATTTCAAAAGTGGGTACGATTACAAATAGTTGGAGCAAAATAGTGGGTAAAATTACCATTCCAGTGTCTGTCTTGCCTCTTTTTCGTCAATCACAAAGAGACGAGATTCATAGGAAAAATCGATACAGGGTTGATTTCAATGATATTATGACCAATTACAAAATAGATTGATAAAGCATTTTTTGCATTTTTATAATAGTTTATTGATAATAATGTATGAGATACAGTATAATGATTTAAAAGGTAATGTGTTGTGACCGAATTAAATGAACTAATGCCTATTTTTTATATTCCTTAGTGGACAAAAATGGAGACAGTGAAGTTAGGAGCATTGTATCCTTTGTTGCGTAGTTCAAAAAAGTAAGCGATTTCTATAATGGTCATGGTAAACGGTGAGGGCTGTCCACGTAAATCCTACTATTGAAATCACAATGATCGGACATTCAAAAGGTGGTGCTGAAGCAGCAAATTCAGTAGCTATAAATACGAATGCGATTATATTTAATCCAGCGACAGTAAATTTATCTGCTTATGAATTAGACACAAGTACATATATATATCAGATATGGTTGCATATGTTGTCGAAGGAGATGCATTAAATAATTTTTTCGGTGGAATAAGTAGTCCGATTGGAGAGTTAATCATGTTAGATAGACAATATGATGCACCTTGGTGGAGAATGATATCTCGCATAGGTAACTCAGTAAAAAATCAAGGTATGGAAGGAATTATCTCTGCATTGGAAGATCGATATAGATAGGCGGATATGAATAGTAATAGGGGGAATAAAATGGAATACAATGGATCAATGAGAATTGTACAAATTATATTTTGGATTGCATCGGGAATTGTGATCATAGGAGGAGTTTTTTTGATGTTGCCAAGCTTAATATTTCCTTTCTTTGCATTAATCTCACCTAAAATACCCGAACCGGAAATCACCTAGGGAGAATTTCCATTTAGGATTGAATACGAACTAGATGGACAGATTAACATAATTGAAGATACTGTCATAGCTGAGTTTAACGGGTGTGAGTTCAGCGCAGGTTCTATGAAAAGAGAACGAAGATGGAGAAGTAGATTAGCTAGTGGTAGAGAAGATCTACCTTTTGGGGACGATCTAGGAATCTATTTTAGTCGAGGAAGTGCGCAATATTATATGGGGGAAAATGTACAATCAATGTCATTAAAACCACATATAGCCCTTAGAAATCTCGAGGAAGGTTTTAGAAGAGAGGTAGACTTTATATTAGGAGAAAGTGAATACATAAGAACTGTACTTAATTTCGGAGAAGCGCAAGAAGTTTTGACACAATACGGAATTACCTTAATCAACTGGGAAATATCTGAACCGATTGTTAACAATTTTGGTGATTAGAAAACAATTACGATAAATAGAAACAAGCCAAATCATCAGCAAGTAAAAGCTGATGATTTGGCCTTTCTTATACGAGTAGTAGGAATTCATAGCGAATATTATTACGACCAGTAGATATTTTGATATTAAAGGAGTATTACGAACTAATATGTGAGAATGTAGAGGTGATGTGCGAATAATGAGAAATTTATCAAATAGAAACAAAATATTAATTATTATTGTTGTTATAGCTGTGTTTCATCTGGGAACGAATGCGGTTTTAAGTAGAATAATATTGGGTCCTAAGCCACCAAGACCAGAAATTACCCGAGGGGAGTTTGATTTTAGATTAGAATATGAAGTAGATGGGGAAAGGATTGTGATAGAAGATACAATTGTTGCATTATTTGATGGATTTTCTGCAGATGCAGGTAGCATGGCATGGTATCGCACGTGGCGTCTACATTTAGCAAGTGATAGACGATCACGAAATATCTTATTAGATGAATTAGAGGATGGTCGAAGAATATATTATGTCCCAGAAAGTGCTAACTATTTTATGGGAGATGTACAGAAAGAAAGAGAGCCTAATCCTAATTGGTATCCATTTAATGGCGTAACAATAGAATATCCACGCAATAAAACACCTGAAATAGGTGCAAAATTTATAAGTGGTTTAGAAGATCTGTACGATAGGTTTGGAATCCGTCTTATTAGTTGGGAACACGATCCACCAATAGAAAATCGCTTTGAATAATCGAAATCTACTAATCCATTTCATCAGCCAGTGAATGTTGTAATGGAACAATTTGGTTTAGTGTTCAAAACCATTGAAATACTAGGCTGTGATCAGCAAAAATGAATCTGAATAAAAAAGAGAGCAACTATTAGCTGAGAGGAGTTAATAGTTGTTAGCTTTATACGAATCAAAGTGGCAAATACAGATGCGTATGCATTTGTGTTTGCCATCTTGCGTTTGGTAGACGAGATAGGTATAAGCTAAAGAAACAACTTGTTTAAAATAAACGACCTAGCTCAACAAATGACCATTTAATCAACTAACAGCATACATAAAAGCAACTATTTTTGAAGTAGAATTGAAATCGGGATAACTTAAAAAGTGATTGGGATACTAGTGAGAATCACCGTACATAAATATTACTCGTTAAGGGAAATTGAGAAATTTTGTATGAAAATTTAAGAATTAGTTAGTATGCGCAAGTCAAAAATATGAATAAATTATTTGGTGGAGATAATTTGCTCAGCTTGTCATAAGAAATGAGATAATCTGGCAGATGCAAGCTTTTGGACACCATTTATTCGGAATAAGGAGGCTAGGACAGAAGCGTTTAACTCCAAGAAATAAGAAGGAGTTGCTTCTGCTTCCGCCGTTTATACGTGTTTAGAGCGTGAGACAAAATTGTTCTTTACTTTTGTCTCACGCTCCTTATTTTTTTATTTTGTTTGGATCAATTCTTTTAATTCCTCTATTGAAATAGATTCATCAAAGATTTCTTTACCCAAGATGACAGTCGGAACAAATCGAATATGTGCTTGCTCAGCTTCGTTGATGACAGCTTGGCTCAGCTGTTCGTCTTTTTGTTCTGTCAGCTTTAGTTTATCTACTGCAAAATCCGCTACTTCTTGGAGAGAAAGATGTTTCCACTCGTCTTGAGTATCGAATATTTGTTTGATCTCTTTGATCGCTTTTTGACCATCGCTGATTGTGAGATACCGGTGCATCACGTTTCCTCGCTGCAAGCTTTCTTTTTCTTTATCGAACAATTTGATCACTCGCTGCAATTGCCCGCTTTGGACTGCTTTTTCTAATAGATCATAAGATTCTTCAAACCATTGTCGGCAATACGGACAAGCTAAGTTGATGAATTCGACCATTTTTTTAGGAGCATTCGATGAACCATAAAGGATTCCTTTTTGTGTATTTGTTTTCGTTGCATCAATCACTGATATATCCATGTTAAAACACCTCTTTCGCTTATAGTTTATACATGTCTGACAAAAAAAGGCAACGATTTAGACTGTTTGTCTAAAAATTAGATGACCAATTCAAATAGATATATGTAAAATATTTTTATAAATAAAAGAAAAAAATGGAATGTTTTACGTTATAATGGAACAGATAATAAGAGAGAATATGAACAAGGATGATGAATCATGCGAAAAATGAAAACAATGGATGGCAATACGGCAGCCGCATATATTTCTTATGCATTTACCGAGATTGCTGCAATATATCCAATAACACCCAGTTCGACCATGGCTGAATTAGTAGATCAATGGTCAGCAGCAGGAAAAGAAAATGTATTCGGTCAACCAGTAAAAGTAGTAGAAATGCAATCCGAAGCAGGAGCAGCTGGTGTGGTCCATGGATCATTGAAAACTGGTGCACTGACAACTACATATACCGCTTCACAAGGGCTGCTTTTGATGATACCGAATATGTACAAGATTGCTGGGGAACTACTGCCAAGTGTTTTCCACGTTGCTAGTCGGGCAGTGACGACAAATGCGTTGAATATTTTCGGAGATCACGGAGACGTGATGGCTGCAAGACAAACAGGATTTGCTATGTTAGCTGAAAGCAGTGTACAAGAAGTGATGGATTTAGCACCTGTTGCCCATCTTGCTTCTATTGAAGGAGAAGTCCCTTTTTTGAATTTCTTTGATGGATTCCGTACGAGTCACGAGATTCAAAAAATCGAAGTTTTGGAATATGAAGAATTAGCTCCTCTGATCAATCAGGAGAAATTAGCTTCATTTCGTAAACGAGGGATGAATCCCAATCATCCGACTGTTAGTGGTACGAACCAGAATCCAGACATCCATTTTCAACAACGGGAAACGATCAACCCCTATTATGATAAATTACCTGAAATCGTTCAAAAATATATGAAAAAGATCAACCGATTACGAGGAACTTCTTATGACTTGGTGACTTATTACGGAGCAGACGATGCGGAAGAAGTCATTGTTTCTATGGGATCAGTTGCACAGACGATTGAACAAACGATTGATTACTTGAATGCAAACGGACGGAAAACAGGTTTTTTGAATATCCATCTTTATCGTCCTTTTCCAGTGGAAACATTCGTGCAAAAGTTGCCTCATACAGTAAAAACAATTGCTGTTCTTGATCGAAGTAAAGAACCAGGGGCAGGTGGAGAACCTCTCTTATTAGACGTTCAAAGTGCATTATATGATTCTGAACTTCGCCCGGCTGTTATTGGTGGTCGCTACGGATTGGGGTCTAAAGATGTGACTCCCGACCAAATCTCAGCAGTTTTTGATGAATTGAAAAAAGACCCAAGCATACGCAAAAAACGTTTCACCATAGGGATCGTTGATGATGTGACTTATCAATCTTTGGAACCAAAGGAAAGTCTGGATTTGACAGAACCGCAAACATTCCAGGCCAAGTTTTGGGGGTTTGGATCTGACGGAACAGTCGGAGCAAATAAATCAGCTATCAAGATTATTGGAGATCACACCGATAAATATGCGCAAGGCTATTTTTATTATGATTCGAAAAAATCTGGCGGTCTAACTGTCTCTCATCTTCGTTTTGGAGATACGCCGATACGTTCTGCGTATCTTGTCGAGCATGCGGACCTTGTTGCCTGTCACACACCAGCTTACCTGCATAGCTATGACTTGGTCAAAGGATTGAAGCCAGGTGGCATTTTTTTATTGAATACTCTTTGGAGCGACGAACAATTAGAAACGCATCTGCCCTTAAAATTAAAACGTTACTTGGCTGAAAATAACATTAGATTCTATACGATTAATGCCATGAGATTGGCCCAAGAAGTCGGTTTGGGACGCCGGATCAATACCGCAATGGAAACGGCTTTTTTTAAATTAGCTGACATCATTCCTTTTGATGAGGTGATTCCGCTGCTAAAAGAAGAAGCCCTGAAAAGCTATGGACATAAATCAATGGCTAGCGTAGAAAAAAACATACAAGCAATCGATCGGACGACCGAACTGCTTCATCAAGTCGCGATCCCAGACCATTGGAGAACGTTGGAGATGCCTGAAAAAATCAATAAAAGGAACATTGGTTATGTACAAGAAATACTTGAACCAGTGAATGCACAGAAAGGAAATCAACTCTCTGTTGGTACACTTGTAGCAAATGGAATGACAACTGGCGAAATGCCTTTAGGAACGGCTTCTATGGAAAAGCGGGGCGTCGCTTTAGAAGTACCTGAGTGGATTAGTGATCGCTGTACGATGTGTAATGAATGTGCCTTTGTTTGTCCTCATGCTGCCATCCGTCCATTTTTAGCAGATGAAGAGGAAATGGAAGAAGCGCCAGAAGGATTTATCGTGAGAGAAATGCGAGGCGCAGACGGCGTAAAATACCGTATCCAAGTTTCAGTGGAAGACTGTACAGGTTGTGGTCTGTGTGTAGAGGCTTGTCCCGCAAAAGAAAAAGCTTTAGTGATGAAGCCTTATGAAGAACAGAAAGAACAAGCTGTGAATTGGGCTTTTGCAATGACATTAAGACAAAAAGCAAATCCAGTCAAAGGAAAGAATACTGTCTTGTCTACACAATTCAATCAACCGCTTCTTGAATTCTCGGGCGCTTGCTCAGGCTGTGGCGAAACACCTTATGTAAAATTATTGACACAAATGTTCGGTGATCGAATGATGATCGCGAATGCGACAGGCTGTTCTTCTATTTGGGGCGGTGCTTCTCCTGCTTCTCCTTATACGACAAATGAATGTGGTCAAGGGCCTGCATGGTCAAATTCTTTATTTGAAGATAATGCTGAATTTGGTTATGGTATGCTTCTAGCGGCACAGACTCGTCGCGAGGCTTTGGCAAGTTCAATCAAAGAAGTATTGCCAAAAGTATCAGAAGAACTACGAGAATTGATGGAAGACTGGTTGGTACACATGTTTGAGAGTGAAGGAACGCAGCAAAGAGCAGCAAAACTGCAAGCTGCGATCGAAAGCGAACGATCAATTGTCCCTGAACTGGAGGATATATACAAGAGAAAGGATCTATTCGTAAAAAACAGCCAATGGATGATTGGTGGAGACGGATGGGCTTACGACATTGGTTTTGGCGGGATCGATCATGTACTTGCCAGCGGAGCAGACGTGAATATTCTTGTTTTGGATAACGAAGTCTATTCCAATACTGGCGGTCAAACCTCAAAAGCAACACCAGCTTCGGCAATCGCTAAATTTTCGGCTAGTGGAAAGTATGCTTCAAAGAAAGATCTAGGAATGATGGCGATGACATATGGAAATGTTTATGTGGCGCAAATTGCTTCAGGAGCCAATCAAATGCAGACGATAAAGGCATTTGAAGAAGCAGAAAAGTATCCTGGACCTTCTTTAATCATTGCCTATACGCCTTGTATCACACATGGCTTGCTTGGCGGAATGAAAGAATCGCTTAAAGAAGCAAAAGAAGCTGTTTCTTCTGGTTATTGGTCATTATATCGATATAACCCTGCAATGGTCGAAAAAAACAAGAACCCAATGACTTTGGACTACAAAAAACCTGATTTTTCTACTATGCCTAATTTCATGAGGAAACAAGTTCGTTTTTCCTCGCTAGAAAATGCTAATCCAAGTCTTGCGAAAGCTTTATTTGAAAAGACTGTCAAAGATGCTAAAACTCGTTTTTACAACTATGCTGCACTGACGGGAGAATTAGAAAAAATCAAGAAACGACTTGAACCAGAGGAATCTATCGATGTACCCGTTAAGACTAGAAAAGAAAAAACGACGGACCTTGAAGCAGAAGAAAGAAGAGCTGCTAGAAGAGCTGCCAGAGCAGAACGACGTAAAAAAATGGAACAAGCTACAAAAGAAAAAAAGGAAAAATAACAGAAAAAATATAATGAATAATTCTCTGAAGTTTAAAAATATTTATTGCAGAGAAAAATAAAACGCATACTTGCAATTTTCTTGAAAATTATGCGTTTTTCTCAAGAAAAATACGAGCAGATCAGCCTCTAAAATTAAAACATATGATATACTAGAGAGGAAATCTCAAAAGAGAAGAGAGGCTTTTTATGTCATTTCAAATCGGGGAACTTTTTAATTTGGACTATTGGCAGCAAATGTTTTCCGGTGACTTGTTCTCTCTGAATTTTTTGGTGAACATACTTGATATTCTGGTTGTCTGGTATCTTGTATACAAACTGATCCAACTGCTGCGAGGCACAAAAGCGATTCAGCTTCTGAAAGGTGTAGCTATTTTTATTGTTATCCGAATCGTAGCGGAAATCATTGGTCTGCACACCTTGTCTTGGCTGATGAACCAAGTCATTACGTACGGGGTGATAGCTGCTATCGTGATTTTTCAGCCGGAAATCCGGAGAGGACTGGAACATCTTGGACGCAGTTCGCTTTTCAAACAATCAAAAAGCGAACAGCAGGAAGATGAGAAGATGATCTTGTCTTTTGACAAAGCCATCCAATATATGTCCAAGCGAAAAATCGGTGCGTTGATCACTATCGAACGTCATACTGGATTAGATGAGTATATTGAGACAGGAATTGCATTAGATGCAGATATCACTGGAGAGCTGCTGATCAATATCTTTATTCCTAATACACCGCTGCATGACGGTGCAGTTATTGTAAAAGAAGGAAAGATCGCAGTAGCAAGCGCCTATCTTCCTCTATCAGAAAGTATGTTGATTCCAAAAGAATTCGGGACTCGACACCGGGCAGCTGTCGGTATAAGCGAAGTCAGCGACGCGATTACCATCGTTGTCTCTGAAGAAACTGGGGATGTCAGCATTACATTAGATAATGAACTGATGGCTGGCTTATCCCAGCAAGAATATTTGGCAATTTTGCGTAGAGAACTGATTGCTGAAGAGAAAACAAAAAACAAGAAAAACGTGATTCAATCTTTCCTAGACGGTATGACTAAGGGAGGGGATCGCAAATGATCTCAAAAGAGAAACGGACAAGCATTCTTTACAGTTTTATTGCATTGCTGTTCAGTATTGCGCTGTACTTCAATGCAAATGGCCAGTCCGTTCCAAATACGCTTTCTGGAAATGAAGCGTATAATCAAACAGTTACTGGGGTGCCGATCAAGATTTCTTATGATTCAAAGCGCTACTATATCCATGGATATGAAAATGCAGTGACTGTCAAACTTTCCAGTGCAAACCGAGTTCAGTTGAATGCAGAGGCAAACGAAGATACACGGATGTTCCGCGTCACAGCAGATATCACTAAGCTGGGCGAAGGAACACATGAGGTTCCGCTAAAAATTCAAAATTTGAGCAGTGCTGTCACAGCAAAGATCGAACCATCGACTATTACAGTAACGGTTGAGAAAAAGGTAATAAAAGATTTCGATGTGGAAACGTTGATTCCTTCAACGTTCACACCATCTGGATATGAACTTGATGATACTTCCGTTAGTCCTAAAAAAGTCTCTATCACTACAGGTGACAAAACATTGGCAGAAATCAAACGAGTAGTAGCTGATGTGGACGCTTCGATGGTCACAGATGATGGGATTAATAGTGAGGTCCCAATACAGGCGCTGAATGCAGCAGGGGAAGTATTAAGTATCGTCTCTGATCCAGTGCAAGTAACAGTGAGAGCTGATTCGATCAAGCCAAGCAAGTCGGTACGACTTTATGGGATACAGCAAGGAACACCAGCTGCCGGGGTAGAAAGCTATGATTTCAGTTTTTCAAAACTGGAAGCAGAAGTAAGCGGCTCTAGCGATTTGCTTGCATCGATCGGTGACAGTATTGCTGTACCGATCAATGTCTCAGGTATCAATCATCGAACAACTCGTAAAATTGAAATACCAGTAGAAGAGGGGTTAAGTATCAAGCCCGAATCAGTTAGTGTGGAGATTACACCCGTGTTGCAAACGTCAAGCAGTAGCTCTGCTTCGACGAGCAGTCGGAGACAAGAAAATACAAGTACGAGTAGAAGTATTTCATCTGCTGATTCAGGAACGGAACCATCGACAACAACCATTTCTTCCAGTTCGGAATCTGGGACAAGTAACTCGACCACAAGTACAGAAGAAACATCAGAAACAAGCGAATCAACACAAATGAGCAGAACAAATTCCTCAGAAAATTAAGTTAAAGGAGTAATTTTACAACTATGGGTAAATATTTTGGAACAGACGGCGTACGCGGTGAAGCCAACAAGGAACTTACGCCAGAACTTGCATTTAAGCTGGGACGGTGCGGAGGTTATGTCCTAAGCCAGCATGAAGAAGAAGGAAAACGCCCACGCGTGTTAGTAGGGCGGGATACAAGAATCTCAGGTCAAATGTTAGAAGAAGCGCTGATTTCAGGACTTTTATCGGTGGGTATCGAAGTGTTCCAGCTAGGTGTGATCTCTACACCAGGTGTTGCTTATCTGACACGTTTGCAAAAAGCAAGCGCAGGGGTCATGATTTCTGCTTCTCATAATCCAGCACAAGATAATGGAATCAAATTTTTCGGTGCAGATGGTTTTAAACTAGTAGATGACCAAGAGCTAGAAATTGAAGCATTATTAGATGCTGAAGTGGATGAATTGCCTCGTCCATCAGCTGAAGGATTGGGAACTGTAGAAGAATTTCCAGAAGGCTTATTGAAATATTCTCAATTCCTTGTACAAACGATCAACGGTGACCTTTCCGGTTTGACCATTTGTGTCGATGCAGCAAACGGAGCCACTTCAACAAGTGTTAATCGTTTGTTTGCCGATCTTGAAACAGATTTTTATACCATGGGCACAAATCCAGACGGGTTAAATATCAATGATGGCGTAGGCTCTACCCATCCAGAACGTTTAGCTGAGATGGTCGTTGAAAAAGGAGCAGATGCTGGACTAGCTTTCGATGGAGATGGCGATCGTATTATTGCGGTGGATGAACTTGGAAACATTGTCGACGGTGATAAAATCATGTTTATCTGTGCTAAATACTTGGCAGAAAAAAATCGATTGAAAAAAGATACGATCGTTACGACTGTCATGAGTAACTTAGGATTCCACAAAGCGGTGGAAGGAATCGGTTTGAAAGATGTCGTTACACAAGTTGGTGATCGTTACGTTGTAGAAGAAATGCGCAAAAACGATTATAACTTTGGCGGCGAGCAGTCTGGGCACATGATTTTCTTAGATTTTAACACAACTGGAGATGGGATGCTTTCAGGAATTCAGTTACTGAATATCATGAAACAGACAGGTAAGAAATTATCAGAGCTTGCAGCAGAGGTAACAATCTATCCGCAAAAATTAGTGAATATCCGCGTAAGTGATAAAAACGGTGCGATGGATGTTCCGGCAATCAAAAAAGTGATTGAAGAGGCAGAAGCTGAAATGGGATCAGAAGGAAGAATCCTAGTTCGTCCTTCCGGTACAGAACCATTACTTCGAGTGATGGCAGAAGCGCCTACTGATGAGAAAGTTAATTACTATGTCGATAAAATCGTGGCAGTAGTCAAAGAAGAAATCGGACTGGATTAAGAGATATTTTCATAAAAAATAAAAGAACAAGGACCAGTGTCAGATGTCTGACACTGGTCCTTGTTCTTTTATTATTCTACTGTCACTGATTTCGCTAAATTACGTGGTTTGTCAACGTCGAATCCCCGTAATAGCGTTGCGTAATATGCAAGTAATTGAGTCGGTACGACTGTGGTTAGAGTAGTTAGATAAGGGTGGACAGTTGGTAGCACCAGCTGGTCACTTTCCTTTTCTAATCCCTCTGAGACAATAACTAGTGTTTTAGCGCCACGGCTTTCGACTTCTTTCAGGTTTCCTCGAGTATGCGCACCAGTCACTTCTTCACTGATGATTCCGATCACTGGTGTTCCTTCTTCGATCAAAGCAATCGTTCCATGTTTCAATTCGCCAGCGGCAAAACCTTCTGCCTGGATATAACTGATTTCTTTCAATTTCAAAGCAGCTTCAAGAGAAACGTTGTAGTCAGCGCCACGTCCAATGTAAAAGGCATTTCTTGTATCGCTGAGATATACTTTTGCCAACTCTTCTAAATAATCTTTTTGGGCGATGACCGATTCCATCGCATTAGCAACTAAACTCAATTCATGAGTGATATCGAATACAAGAGAAGTTTCAAATTCTTTTTTATCACCGATAGCTTTGGCTAATAAAGTTAGTACAGCTATTTGTGCAGTATAAGCTTTCGTTGATGCTACTGCGATTTCGGGTCCAGCATGCAATAGCAGTGTAAAGGATGCTTCCCGCGAAAGAGTAGAACCAGCAACATTTGTAATCGTAAGTGAAGGGTAGCCGAGACGGTTGATTTTTACCAGCACTTGGCGGCTATCTGCTGTTTCGCCACTTTGACTCAAGAAAATAAAGAATGGTTTTTTTGAAAGAAGAGGTGTGTTATAGCCAAATTCACTGGCTAAATGAACCTCAACAGGGATCTGTGTCAATTTTTCCAAAGTCTGTTTACCTGCTAACCCCGCATGGTAACTAGTTCCGCAAGCAACGATATAGATTCGATCGCTATCAGACAATGTATCGACCAGCTTTTGATCAAGAGAGACACGATTGTCTTCTGTTACGTATTTTTGAGCGATACGACGCATGATAATAGGCTGTTCGTCGATTTCTTTCAGCATATAAAAAGGATAGGTACCTTTCTCGATATCTGAAGAATCTACTTGTGCTTCGAATGAAGAACGTTCTACGATGTCACCTGCAAAATTTTGAATAATAACTTTTTCTGATGTGACGGTAACCATCTCTTCATCTTCAATCTCAACGAATTCCTTCGTATGAGCAAGCATAGCCATTGCATCGCTGGCAATCACATTGAATCCATCGCCGAGTCCGATTAATAGTGGACTTTTATTTTTAGCGACGTAAATAACATCAGGTGCTGTCCGATCAATCAAAGCGAAAGCGTAAGAACCTTTGATGACCCGCAAAGCTTTTAAAAACGCCTCTTGCGTTGTAGTATCCTTCGCGAAAGTTTCAATTAGATGAGCGATAATCTCAGTATCGGTCTCACCAATAAAGTGGTCATTTGCTAAATAAGCAATTTTAAGTTCTTCAAAGTTTTCGATTACGCCATTGTGAACGAGCACGAAGCGTCCACTTTGGGAAGTATGTGGATGGGCGTTTTCTTCAGAAGGTTGCCCGTGAGTTGCCCAGCGTGTATGACCAATACCTATATTTCCTGTAGTATCAATATTTATTTTGTTTTTCAAATTTTGAATTCTGCCTTGTGCTTTGACCAGATAATCAGTTGTGCCATCTGAGACAAAGATACCAGCTGAATCATAACCACGGTATTCTAATTTTTCTAGACCGTCAATCAATCCTGGTGTTACATTTTTTAATCCAATCATTCCAACAATTCCGCACATAAAAAACATCCTACTTTCTATAATGAATTCGTATGAATGCTTCCAGCTGCAGGAAAATCCTTTTGTTTTATCTTTGCAGACATTTTTTGTGGATTTTCTGTAGAGTGCAGTCCCTAGGGCCATCCGCCGAATCTTTCGATAAACCCTCTCCTCGTCATCTGTTTACACAGACCTGGCGCTATCCTAAAAGGTATAACTATCCCCCTTTTTGTTTTTTATCTGGAAACATTTAAAATCATAACCTTTTGCGAATGTTCTTGTCAACAAAAAAAGAATAAAAAATAAATTGGTATATATCAAATGCTTTGTCAAATGCTCTTTTTATGTCAAAAAATAATGGGTTTTTATCTATCATCTTTTTCAGGAGTTCGGTACAATAGAAAGTAATCGGATAGAGGAGGAGTAAAAATGGATTCAAAAATTGAGATCATGACACTGGGAATGTTAAAAAAACAATTGTCCAAATTCGAAGCATCAGCTGGTGTATCAGATGATACGAAAATATTTTTAGATACTGGTTGGGATAGCATCCAAGAAATCGCACCTGATGCCTTGGAAGTTGCTCAAGCTCGTGAGTTTACGGTAGAAGATGAATTGACAAAAGAGTCGTTTTCCGGGTATGCGCGGGAAGAAAAAGCAGAGCGGTTCGACACTTCTGAGCAGTCAGAAACTGTGATCGTCATAAAAAACTTGTATTAGAAAGGAGAAAGAATGAATAAAAGACGTTGGGCAGCAGTTCTGATTGCTGCAGGATTATTTGTGGTTTCGTTAGTTTCAGCTAGTTTGACTAAGCCTCAGGAAAACGATCAAATTGAGGGATTGAACAGTTGGTTATATGGGGATGAAGAACTAGCTCCAAATGTGTTGGAAGAGGGAGACAGTACGCAAAAAATCGTAAAATTATCAGTAGATGGAACGATTGCTGCGGGAGGGTCTTCAGGTTTATTTGCTTCTGAAGGTTACAATCATAAAAATTTTATGGAACAACTGAAGGCGATTGAAGAAGATCCAACAGTCAAAGGTATCTTTTTAGAAGTAAATTCTCCTGGTGGCGGTGTCTACGAAAGTGCGGAAATCGCTAAGAAATTGGATACGATTCGTAAAGAACATGATATCCCAATGTATGTCAGCATGAAAAACATGGCAGCTAGCGGTGGCTACTATATTTCTGCTCAAGCAGATAAAATCTTTGCAACAGAAGAAACAGTGACCGGCTCAATTGGTGTGATCATGTCAGGATTGAATTATTCAGGACTTCTAGAAAAACTGGGTGTGGAAGATACAACAGTTAAAAGCGGAGCGTTGAAAGACATGGGTTCAGGAACGCGACCAGAGACAAAAGAAGAAGAAGCGGTGCTTCAAGCATATATCGACAGCGCATATAGTCGTTTTGTAGCAATCGTCAGCGAGGGACGGAATAAATCTGAAGAAGAAGTCAAAAAAATTGCTGATGGAAGGATTTATGATGGTGTCCAAGCAAAAGAAGTAGGTTTAGTCGATGAATTGGGATTTCCTGAAGATGCTTTAAAAGCTATGCGAAAGGAACAACAGCTTGAAGATGCGGAACTAGTAGAATATTCTTCCACGCCATCTGGGTTTGCTAGTACATGGTTAGGAAGTAAACTAGCAGAATTCCAGGGATTGAAGCCTTCTGAGACTAGTCAGATCTTATCCGTTCTTGAGAATCTAGGGACAGCGGAATCACCAAAAGCAATGTATTATTACGGAGGTGAGTAAGCATGTCAGAGCTTTCAAATGAAAATAAGGAACAAGAAAAAGATAAGCAACAGCAGCCTGCTGTAGGACCTGACTCCAACTTTTCCCAAAAGGTACTGAGCTCTTTTGAAAGAGAGCCTTTGACGCCCGAAGAAATCAAAAAGAAACAACGTAAATGGAAAAAGTATACGGACACAAGAAATGAACCGCCAAAAGCAAATGATTTTCCTAAGTATTTCTATGCAGGTTTTTTTATCCGAATGTTTGCCTTCTTGGTCGATCTTTTGTGTATCGGAGCTATTACGCGTTTAACACTTGGTATTGCCAAAAATCTAGGTTGGCTTAATTTTTCAGATTCTTATCTGAGTCTCTACGGATTCACAGCCTTACTTATTTATCTAGCGTATTTTATTTTATTGACGAAATT
This sequence comes from Enterococcus sp. E4-223, assembly GCF_035727065.1. Taxonomy (NCBI): domain Bacteria; kingdom Bacillati; phylum Bacillota; class Bacilli; order Lactobacillales; family Enterococcaceae; genus Enterococcus; species Enterococcus sp. E4-223. The sequence goes on from NZ_JAPMLH010000002.1 coordinate 438,230, forward strand.
CAATCATGGCCAAACGATTGGGAAAATGATCTTTGGTATTCGAGTCATCAGCTTTGATGAAGAAGAACTTAGCTGGTCAACCGTTTTAGTTAGAGAAGGTGCTTGCCGGTTCATTCTAAAATTTCCTTTGCTAATGTTAGGGTATCTTCCAGCAATCTTTAATCAGAAAAAGCAACATCTGGGCGATTTTTTCACTAATACAAGTGTTGTTACGATCAATCTGATCAAAGCATTCAACCAGGAAGTCAACAGCTGATGAGCAATAAAAAGCAGTAACAGTTGAAAGCACCTTCTAAAGTCAGATCTAAAATCTAGCTTTTAGAGGGTGCTTCAGTTATTTTTAATTGTCATGCTTTTTTTGTTTTGCTACTATTGAACATGAGCTGAACATGAGCAAGAGGAGGACACTGCGTGAAGCCGATTGATTTTCCAGAAAAATATGAGAATTTAATGCGAGTGGCACAACAAGCACTAGCAAACCAGCAATATCAGCAGGCAAAAGAATTATTTCAACGAGCTTACGAGTTGAAAGAAAGCTTTGAGGCTAATAGCCTGCTTGTTTTTTGTCTTTACGAGTTGGACGAGAAAAAAGAAGCATTGAAGCAAGCACTCTTGCATGAAAAACAGTATCTTCAAAATGAGGAGTTTGCTGAATTTTATTTTGACTTGTTAATCAGTACACAAGATTTTTTATATGCTAGAAAATTGATAGCAAGTACAGATTTTTATGAAGCTTTCGAGCAGCGGGTCATTGAAAAAATCCAATTTGCAGAAGAATTATCCGGACAAATGGAGAGGCAGAAGATCAAGGCACTCCACAATAAATCGGAGGAACTTCCTTCGTTGGAACCTGCACGTCAGCTTGCGTCTATTGATGAGATCGAACAGCTTCCTTATCATGAGTTTATCCAAACAGCGAGTAAACTTATTGTATCGCCAGAGGTCCATATTTTAGCAAGGGCAAAATTACTGGAGACACTTAGGCAATTGAACGAATGCCATCCTGTTTTCTATTTGACGATTGAAGAAAAGTTAGTCAAAGTCATACCAAAAGATCTGCCAAAGCCGCAGCAGCAGGCAAGTTACCAGCAATTATGTGTATTTTCAGATCGTTACGATAATGAAGATGCGCTGCTTAGTTCCGTGTTAAAAGAAGAATTCACGTTGCAATCTGCAATTGTTTATCCTGTCTATGATACATACATCGAAGACCCGAAGCGCTGGTTTCAACTGACTGTAGAGGCGTGTACAGGAAAAACGATGTATGAAGGTACAGAAGATGAAAAACAAGATTTTTTAAAAAAAAGAGAAAAAATTTTGCAGCAAATGATCTTCTTCCATTAGATTTTATCAGTGAAAAAGATAAAAATGTTATGAAAAACAAGGATTCTATCCATTCAATATGTTTACAATTTGAAAGGGTTAGTGTACTATTTAAAGGTATGCATGAAACGTTTTTGATGTATAAAATGAATTTCTAAACTCGGAGGGAATTAAATGACTGCAACATTTGAAAAAAAAGGCACGAATGATGGTGTTTTAAAATTTACGATTGCGCAAGACGAAATCCAAAAAGGATTAACAACTGCGTTTAATAAAGTGAAAAAAAGCTTGAACGTACCTGGATTCCGTAAAGGGAAAGTTTCTCGTCAAGTATTCAACCGTATGTACGGTGAAGAAGCTTTATATGAAGATGCATTGAATGCTGTATTACCAGAAGCTTATGAAGCTGCTGTCAAAGAAGCTGGCATCGATCCTGTTTCTCAACCAAAAATCGATGTTGAAAGCATGGAAAAAGGTCAAGACTGGGTAATCACTGCTGAAGTAACAGTGAAACCAGAAGTAAAATTAGGACAATATAAAGATCTAGTTGTTGAAAAACAAGACCGTGAAGTAACAGATGCTGACGTGGATGCACGTATCAAACGTGAACAAGAAGCACAAGCTGAATTAGTTATCAAAGAAGATGCTGCAGCTGAAAATGGCGATACAGTAGTAATCGACTTCGAAGGCTTTGTAGATGGCGAAGCGTTTGATGGCGGAAAAGGCGAAAATTACTCACTTGAATTAGGTTCAGGCTCATTCATTCCAGGTTTTGAAGATCAATTAGTTGGTCATAAATCAGGTGAAAGTCTAGATGTAAATGTAACTTTCCCAGAAGATTATCAAGCAGAAGATCTTGCTGGAAAAGAAGCAGTCTTCAAAGTGACAATCCATGAAGTAAAAGCAAAAGAAGTGCCTGAATTAGATGACGAATTCGCAAAAGATGTTGATGACGAAGTATCAACATTAGACGAATTGAAAGAAAAATATCGCAAAGAATTAGTAGAAACAAAAGAAAAAGCAGCGGACGATGCAAAAGATGAAGCAGCGATCCGTATGGCTGTTGAAAACGCAGAAATCGTTGAATTGCCACACGTGATGGTTCATGATGAAGTACATCGTTCAATGGACGAATTCTTGAACAACATGCAACGTCAAGGTATCTCTCCTGAAATGTACTATCAATTAACTGGTTCTACAGAAGAAGACTTGCATAAACAATTCGAAGGTGAAGCAGAAATGCGCACAAGAACAAATCTTGTGATCGAAGCAATTGCAGCTGCTGAAAATCTTCAAGCAACAGAAGAAGAAATCAATGCAGAAATCCAAGAATTATCAGAAACATACAACATGCCAATCGAACAAATCAAACGCGTGTTGACAGAAGATATGCTGGAACATGATGTGACAATGAAAAAAGCAATCGAATTGGTCACAGGTACAGCGACAGAAGCGAAAGAATAGAAATCAAGTAATAAATCATTTCTGAAGAAGCTACTTCTAGAAAATTGTTTATTCGAAATAAGGGACTGTGACACGATTTTGTCACAGTTCCTTATTTTTTGTTAAGAGTAAAAAATGCAAAGGTATAGGTCAGTTGATCCTTTGTTAAACACTTTTTCTTTTTACTAAACTATGTTATGATAGTAAAAGACTGTAAAGTCTTTGATAGTTTCTTGCATACTTTTTGCAAGTTAAGGGGTGAAGACCATGTATGACAATCCAAGTAGCAATGAGACCGTACGCTGTTCTTTTTGCGGGAAAACCCAAGAAGAAGTGAAAAAGATCGTAGCTGGTCCAGGGGTCTACATCTGTAATGAATGTATCGACCTATGTAAAGAAATCATTGATGAAGAATTTTATGAAGAAGCTGTACGCGAATTCACTGAAGTCCCTAAACCACTAGAAATTCTTGAAGTATTGAATAACTACGTGATTGGACAAGATCGCGCAAAACGCTCGTTAGCTGTTGCCGTATACAATCACTATAAACGTGTCAATCAGCAAGCACAAGAAAACACAGATGATGTTGAACTGCAAAAAAGCAATATCTGCTTGATCGGACCTACAGGGTCTGGTAAAACATTTTTAGCACAAACATTAGCAAAAACATTGAATGTACCTTTTGCAATCGCAGATGCGACAAGTTTGACAGAAGCTGGTTATGTGGGGGAAGATGTAGAAAACATTTTGCTTAAATTGCTTCAATCTGCTGATTACAATGTGGAACGTGCAGAAAAAGGGATCATCTATATTGATGAGATCGATAAAATTGCGCGTAAAAGCGAAAATGTATCTATTACTCGTGACGTTTCCGGCGAAGGTGTCCAACAAGCCTTGCTGAAAATTCTAGAAGGAACTGTTGCAAGCGTGCCACCTCAGGGAGGACGTAAACATCCACATCAAGAATTTATTCAGATTGATACGACGAACATATTGTTCATCGTAGGTGGTGCATTTGATGGCATCGAAACGATTGTGAAGAATCGTATGGGCGAAAAGACGATTGGATTTGGTACACAAAACCAAAAACTTTCTGAAGACGAAAGTGTCATGCAGCATATCATTCCTGAAGATTTACTAAAATTCGGATTGATCCCTGAGTTTATCGGACGATTACCTGTTATGGCAGCTTTAGAGAAATTGACAACAGATGATCTGGTACGGATCTTGACTGAGCCGAAAAATGCGCTAGTCAAACAATATCAAAAACTTCTTTCTCTAGATAATACCGAACTTGAATTCGAACCTGAAGCGTTGAGAGCCATTGCGAAAAAAGCAATCGAACGCAATACCGGTGCTCGAGGACTTCGTTCCATCATTGAAGAAATCATGATGGATGTGATGTTTGATATCCCTTCAAATGAAAACATCGAAAAAGTGATTATCACAAAAGAAGCAGCTGAATTGTCTGGTGAGCCAACAGTAATCTATAAAGATTCAGAGAAAAAAGCGGGTTGATGAAAAGAGGCTGCCGTAAAAGTCATTTTGGCTTTTGCGACAGCCGCTTGCTTTATTCATCACCTTGTTAAGGAGAGAGACCATGAAAGTCCATCAAGCTGAAATTATCATAAGTGCAGTGGCACCAAAACAATATCCAGATACACAATTGCCAGAAATAGCTCTGGCAGGACGATCAAATGTAGGGAAATCTTCTTTTATCAACACATTGATTGATCGAAAGAATTTAGCCCGTACTTCCGGTAAGCCAGGAAAGACCCAGACATTGAATTTTTATTTGATCGAGAACGCATTACATTTTGTCGATGTTCCGGGATATGGGTATGCAAAAGTATCCAAAACTGAGCGAGCAAAATGGGGAAAGATGATCGAGACATATTTAACGACTAGAGACCAGCTACGTGCGGTCGTTTCTTTAGTAGATTTGCGTCATAAGCCTTCTCAAGAAGATATCCAGATGTATCAATTTTTGAAGTATTATGATATCCCTGTAATTGTTGTTGCCACTAAGGCAGATAAGATCCCTCGTGGTAAATGGAACAAGCATGAGAGCGAAATCAAAAAAGCGTTGGATTTTGATCGCAATGACACGTTTATTCTCTTTTCTTCCGTTACAAAACAGGGAAAAGAAGAAGCGTGGGCAGCAATCGAACAAGCAATTGAATCATAAAAAGAATAAAAAAGACTTACCAGTCAAACTCTTTCATAAAAGTTTGGCTGGTAAGTCTTTTTTTGAGCTTAACTTACTTTTGTTTCTTGTCTTTTTTCTTTTCATTTTGTGGCTGTGGTTTTAGAAATCGATCGATCTCTTCTTTTGGTGCAACTGTTTTTTCCGGATCGACAGCAAATGATTCGAAAAGTTTATCTAAATTATCTGTACGTTCAAATTTCAACCCCATTGTAAACACCTCTTTGCTTCTTTTTACTTAGTCTATCATGTAATCGTCCAAATTGGTTTCTAAGACATAAAGTTTTAGTTTTTTTTTATCATTGGTTATAATTAAATTATAAAAAGATTTGAAAGAGGTGAGAAAATGATTGGCGAAGATAAATTATTGATGACTATCCAGCTCACAGACTTAAATGAAGAAGAAAAAAAACAGGAAATAAGCGATTGGGCTATTTTGACACGTCTGTTGATCCAGCCAACATTTATCCGCTCTTTCACACAACAAGCGGATCCGTATGATCTTCGAAAGCTTCAAGAAAAAATAATGCTAGCATCGGTAAGAGACGAAAGTTGGTTAGTTGTAGGAAATGACGAGAACGAATGTAGTTTTCGCTTGGAAGATAATCAATTATTGATAAAAAATGTATTGTCTATCTCTGTTTTCAAAGAAAAGCAATTTTTGATTCGAGACTTCATTCAGAAAAAAATGATTGCTCATGGGGTGTTCGCCTATATGCGAGCTTATAGCGAGTTTATCTATCACAATACAAAACAGATCTCTCAACGGCTATTGTTTGAGAAAAAGGATGAAATCGAACATTTACCTAAAATGAAACAACAAAACGGGGAAGTAGTAGTCGATTGCAACCAATTTCCAGGATACGATCTTTTTTACCAAGGTTTATGTTTCACTTCGTGTTGGGAAATGTATTATAGTCGCTATTATCATCAAATCATCCCTAAACCGATTTTTCTCGACATCCAACAAGTAGAAAAAGTGAAGGAATTAGAAAACGAAGTCATATGTATCCAGCTTTATCGAGACCCCTTTAACTGGCAAAAGCCAAACAATCAAATGTTTCAATCCTATTTTAGGGACCAGCTTGGGTTTGATCATCTTGCTTGGGACAATGGTGTCGGTTTATTGAAACCGCCATTCGTTGAATACATTTACACTGACCATACGATCCAATCTGTCCAGTATCAGAATGCACAAATGCAACCTGTTCCTAAAAAGAATGCTTCATTTTTTGTAACAAAAAGTTATGATATTCAACAAGGAGATTATAAAGAAAGGCGTGTTCGCGGAACACTAAATGCTCAGGCGTATTTTCCTTGGGTTGACGAGAATCGCTCGCGCATGATGTGCTATAAAATTATCGATCCGACTGTTGCTTTGGATAATGGAATCGAAGCTTATTGTTATTATATTAGGGAATATCTAGAAGTAGAGGTAACAGATGAAAAATATCAAGAGTATCTTTTATCCTTAAGAATCTATGTTCCTTCAGAATCCCTGTCAGAATTACCGTTAAAGGAAATCAAACATAGACTCTCTGATGTTACCTTCAAACGAATAAAGAAAAAGCGGCGAAGTATCCAATTCGATGTCAAGAAAGGTGAGCAGCATCTGCGTGTGCAATTTTTAGATTACCGAGAATTAGAACAATTGATTACTTTACAAAAAATATGAGGTGAAGAAAATGGATAAACAACTCTATTATCGAATAATGGTTCCGGCATCATTATTATCCGTCTGTCTCTTTTTTGTTCCTAATTTTCCTATTCGATCAGTCATCGGTTTTTTGGTCATGTTTGGCGGGATGGGACTTTATTATTATCTTCTTCATAAGGAAAGAAAACCTGCTTCTGTTTATATGAAAAAAACAAGAAGCGAAAATAAAAAACGATAAAACGGCTTGATGATAGACAAAAAAATAAAAAACCAGTCTTTTTGACTGGTTTTTTATTTTTTTGACTGATTTATAATTTTTATGAACGTTTTTGACTGATTTATATTGCGAGTAGAAAAAAAATATGCTATTATTTGTATTGAGGTGATCGTGAAAATGCTTACAGAGGAACGCAGACAAAAAATCCTAGACTTGCTTGAACAGCAGAAAATCGTGAAATCACAAGATCTTGTAAACCTTTTGAATGCTTCTGAATCAACGATAAGACGTGATTTACAAGAGCTGGAGAATAGTGGGTTTCTAGAAAGAGTTCATGGCGGAGCTAAGAAAGAGCAATTATTGAATTTTGAGCAGAATATGAGTGAAAAATCACTCAAAAACGTTCACGAAAAACAGCAAATCGCCAAATCGGCAGCTGAAACCATTAATGACGAAGATGTCATTTATTTAGACGCTGGCTCTACTACGTTAGAAATGATTCCTTTTCTGCAAGGAAAACAGATCACAGTAGTGACAAATTCCGTTCAACATGCGGCAAATTTAGTTGATTTGGAGCTTGCTACCATTATTTTAGGTGGAACGATAAAGCTGGCAACTAATGCTGTTTTAGGATCTAATGCGATAGAACAACTAAAAAATTTTCATTTTAATAAAGCATTTATGGGAATGAACGGTGCCCATCTTGAACAAGGATTCACGACTCCGGATCCAGAAGAGGCAGCTGTTAAACGTTTAGCCATGAAAAATTCCGAAGAGACATTTGTATTGATTGATCATACCAAATTCAACCAGTTGTCCTTCACCTCTGTTGGACCTTTGGAAGCAGCCACGATCATAACCGAGCGTTGTCCATTAGAATTCGTTAATGAATTCCGTGAAAAGACAACAATTAAGGAGGCAATACAATGATTTACACAGTAACACTTAATCCATCAATTGATTATATCGTACGCGTAGATGGGTTAAAACTAGGCGATTTGAACCGAATGAAGGAAGACTTCAAGTTACCTGGAGGAAAAGGGATCAATGTTTCCCGTATTTTGAAACGGATCGATTCTCAATCTACAGCACTAGGGTTTTTAGGAGGGTTCACTGGCGAATTTATTTCGAAGTGGCTTGAAAAAGAACAAATCCAGTCTTTGTTCACAACCGTAAAAGAAGATACAAGAATCAATATCAAACTAAAATCAGACACTGAAACTGAGATCAATGGCTTAGGCCCATCTATTTCAGATGAAGAAATCGATGAGTTGAAGCAAGCATTAGGAACAGTAGGACAAGGAGATATCGTCGTATTGTCAGGAAGCGCGCCAGCTAGCCTGCGAAAAGGATTTTATCAAGAACTGATTGATATCATTCGAGAAAAAGGTGCAGATTTCGTGATTGATACAACAGGTGATGACCTAAAAAATGCACTTGTTAAGAAACCGTTGTTGATCAAACCAAACAATCATGAATTAGCTGAGCTTTACAACACAACCTTCCAATCTGTAGAAGAAATCATTCCGTATGGGAAAAAATTACTAGCTGAAGGGGCACAGAATGTGCTGATCTCAATGGCTGGAGACGGTGCTTTGCTCTTCACGGAACAAGGAACTTATAAAACGAATGTATTAGTTCGCCCATTGAAAAATTCAGTAGGTGCAGGGGATTCAATGATTGCCGGCTTTATTGGGGCTTACAGCCGTACGAAAGATCCAATCGAAGCCTTTAAATGGGGAGTTGCTTGCGGAAGCGCAACAGCTTTTTCTGATGACTTGGCAGCTCGCGAATTGATTGATGAGTTGCTGCCAGAAGTTGAAATCACAAAAATTGATTAGTTTCAAGGAGGATAATCATGAATATCAAGGATTTAATGGTCAAAGAAGCGATGATCATGGATTTGCAAGCGACTGATAAAAAAGGCGCAATCGATGAAATGGTCCAAAAAATGTTTGATGCCGGCCGGATTTCCGATATCGACACATATAAAGAAGGAATTCTAGCCCGCGAGGCACAAACTTCTACAGGTCTTGGTGATGGAATCGCCATGCCTCACGCGAAAAACAGTGCAGTTAAAGAAGCAACAGTTTTATTCGCAAAAAGCCAAAAAGGAGTAGATTATGAAGCCTTAGACGGACAGCCAACTTATCTGTTTTTCATGATCGCAGCTCCAGAAGGCGCAAACGACACACATTTGCAAGCATTAGCAGCACTATCTCGATTGCTGATTGATGCAGATTTCGTAGGAAAATTAAAAGAAGCAAATACACCAGAAGAAGTCCAAGACTTGTTCCAAACAGCTGAAGAGCAAAAAGAAGCAGAAGAAAAAGCAGAACAAGAAACACAAGCTGCAGAAGCTTCTGCTCATCCAGAAAGAAAATTCGTTGTTGCCGTTACAGCTTGTCCAACAGGGATCGCTCACACTTACATGGCAGAAGATGCTCTGAAGAAAAAAGCGAAAGAAATGGGTGTAGAGATCAAAGTCGAAACGAACGGTTCAGAAGGAATCAAAAATCGATTGACTGCTGAAGACATCGCCCGTGCAGAAGGTGTAATCGTTGCAGCAGACAAAAAAGTAGAGATGAATCGCTTTGACGGAAAAGAACTGATCAATCGTCCTGTCAGTGATGGTATCCGTAAACCAGAAGAGCTGATCAATCTAGCCCTTAGTGGTACTGCACCAGTATTTCATGGTGATGGAAAAGAAAGCAGTTCAGAAGAAGGAAATGCGGATGGTACTATCGGACAAAGAATTTACAAAGATTTGATGAACGGCGTATCACACATGTTACCTTTCGTTATTGGTGGAGGAATCGCTATTGCGCTTTCTTTCATGATCGACCAATTTATTGGCGTGCCACATGATCAATTATCAAATCTAGGGAATTACAATCAAGCTGCTAGCTGGTTCAACCAAATCGGACAAGCTGCATTTGGTTTCATGCTGCCGGTATTAGCAGGATTTATTGCTTCAAGTATTGGTGACCGCCCTGGTTTGATCGTTGGATTTGCTGCTGGTGCATTAGCTAATACAGGCGGTGCAGGATTCTTAGGTGCACTGATTGGTGGATTCTTAGCTGGTTATGTCATCGTATTTTTACGTAAATTATTCAAGAACTTACCAAAATCATTGGATGGAATCAAAACGATCCTCTTTTATCCAGTGTTTGGCTTACTGATTACTGGTTTCTTGATGTTGCTGGTCAATGTTCCTATGAAAGCAATCAATGATGCATTGAACGGTTTCTTGACAAGTATGAGTGGTTCGAATGCTGCTTTACTTGGTGCATTATTAGCTGGAATGATGGCGGCAGATTTAGGCGGTCCAATCAACAAAGCCGCTTATGTGTTTGGTACAGCAACTTTAGCTACGACTGTTGCAACTGGTGGAAGTGTCGTGATGGCTTCTGTTATGGCTGGAGGAATGGTACCTCCATTGGCAATTTTCGTTGCTACACGTTTGTTTAAGAATAAATTCAGCAAAACAGATCAAGATGCTGGTTTGACGAACATCGTGATGGGACTATCGTTTGTCACGGAAGGATCGATTCCATTTGCAGCAGCTGACCCGATTCGTGCCATTCCAAGTTTTATTATTGGTTCTGCTTTAACTGGCGGATTAGTCGGAGCTTTCGGGATCAAATTACTGGCTCCTCATGGCGGGATTTTCGTTGTATTCTTACTGAGTCACCCGGTCATGTATTTGGTGTTTATTGCTATCGGAGCAGTCGTATCTGGTGTGATTTATGGTTTATTGAGAAAAGCTCCTGCAGCAGCAGAAGCATAGAAATAAAAAAGAAGAGGCTGGGTTTTCCCAGTCTCTTCTTTTTTTATAGAATCATATAGAATTAAGTAGTGTAGATGAATAGTTGTTGTAAAATAGTTTTTCCATGTTCGTTAAAATGATTGCTTCAAATTTGTGATAGAAGATTTAGCCTCGATTTCCTGCTTGATTCTTGGCAAGTTTGCTTCATCAGTCAAGATAACCAAAATATCTCCTACATTCATGATCGTATCACCGTGAGTCAAGATTTCCTGATTTCCTCTGCGTATAGAGATTAGCAGCATATTTTTAGGCCAATTGAAGTCTCGTACCATTAAACCGTCTAAAGAACTCTCTGCCGTTACTGGAAAATCAAAAGTTGTCCTTGCACCTTTTAGTGAGGCGGTCTGAGTATTTCCAAGTAGACGTTCCAATAATGATTCGTAAATTGGATTACCGCCGAGAAGGTCATTGACGATATAAGCAACAAGAGCAGCCAATCCTAAAGGCATCAGATGATTAAGAGAGCCAACCATTTCTGTCACTAAAATAATTGCTGTCAGCGGTGCTTTTCCAATCGCTGTGAAATAACCAGCCATGGCAATAACGACAAAATCCTTGATGTAGATTGGATCCATCCCGAAATCAACCATAATGTTTCCATAAAAGCTACCGATTAAAGCCCCCAATGTCAATATCGGAAGGAAAATCCCCCCTGGAAGACCCCCACCGTAAGAAATCATGGAAAAAACGAATCGAAGAACAAACAAACCGATAATCATAATGATTGGCAAGGAAGCATGTCCAAAAGCTAAAACGATTTGATTGCCTCCGCCTAGAGTATTAGGCCATAAATAACCAATTGGCAAAATCAGCAAGAAAGGAACGAACCCGTGAAAATAAGCTGGTAAAGGCAATCGGTTGTAAAATTTTGGCAAAGCTAGCAAGACCTTCTGATAAATAAAACCTAAGACGCCTAGAAGTACTCCTAAGATCACTAAGGAACCATAATATTTCAACGGCAAAGAAGGAAGGTCACCTAGATATAAAACAGGTCTCAAGCCGAAAAAGTAAAGAGAGACGAAGTTAGCAGTGATTGCTGAAGCAAATGATGTCAGCCAAACAAGTGGAGAAAAGGAGTGATGGATTTCTTCTAAAACAAAGAGTAATCCTGCGATAGGAGCATTGAATGCTGCTGCAAGTCCGCTACTTGCACCGCTAGAAATTAAAATCTTTTCTTCTGAAGATGGACTCCGAAACAATTGTCCAGCTCCTTGTCCAATGGATGCGCCAAGCTGTATAGAAGGTCCTTCTCTACCTAGAAAAAGGCCCGCACCAACTGAAAGTACACCGCCAATGAACTTTTTCCATAAAACAGAGAACCAGTTCATTGATAATTCCCCGCGAAGCTGTCCCTCTACTTGTGGAATCCCGCTTCCCTTGATATCCGGTTCATTTTTGACCAGATAACCCACGAAAAATGCTGCAAGGATGCAACAAATAGCTAGGCCAATTAAGTAAATCGGCTGTTCCCGACTCATTTCATAGATACTTCGAACTAAATCGCTTAGCTTTTCGATAGATAATCGAAACAGGCTAACGACGATTCCTGTCAGCAGTCCAACAAATATTCCTTTTAGAATAAAATATATCTGAGTCTTATCTAATTTCTTGATTTTTCCTTTTTTTTCCATTCAAACGCCTCGCTTTCTTTTAATTTAGCGCGAAATCAACGAATTGACAAGGAAAAATCCATAAAAAGAAACAAATGATTTTGAACTAGCTAGTTTAATGAAAGCCAAGAAAATGCTATAATTAACAAGATTGATAAAAGAAAGGATGTTGTTAATGTCATCCAAAGCTGAATTATTAAACGGGATGAACCCCCGTCAGAAAGAAGCTGTTCTTCACACTGACGGACCATTACTGCTAATGGCAGGTGCAGGAAGTGGAAAGACGAGAGTGCTGACACACCGCATTGCCTATTTGATTGAGGAAAAAGAAGTCAATCCTTGGAACATCCTAGCGATTACTTTTACCAATAAGGCTGCAAAAGAAATGAAAGAACGTGTCAATGCGATTCTCGCATCTGGAGGCGAAGATGTCTGGGTATCGACTTTTCACTCGATGTGTGTGCGTATTTTAAGAAGAGATGTTGATTTTATCGGGTATAACCGGAACTTTACAATCATCGATTCTTCTGAACAGCTGACCTTGATGAAACGGATACTAAAAGAACTGAACATTGATCCGAAAAAATATGATCCTCGAAGTATATTAGGAACAATCTCTCAAGCAAAAAACAGCCTGCAGACCCCTCAGGATTTTGCAAAAATGCAAGGCAGTTATTACGAAGAGATTGCGGCAAAATGTTATGCTGCTTACCAAAAAGAGCTTCAATATAATCAATGTATGGACTTTGACGACCTGATCATGAATACGATTCGATTATTTGAAGAACATCCTGATTCACTCACATATTATCAAAACAAATTCCATTATATTCATGTAGATGAGTACCAAGATACAAATCACGCACAGTATACGCTAGTCAATTTATTGGCAGGTAGATTTAGGAACCTGTGCGTCGTGGGAGATGCAGATCAAAGTATTTACGGCTGGCGCGGTGCAGATATGCAGAACATCTTGGATTTTGAAAAAGATTATCCAGATGCTGCAGTAATTTTGCTAGAACAAAACTATCGCTCCACGAAAAACATCCTTAGCGCAGCAAACCAAGTCATTGAAAACAATAGCAATCGAAAACCAAAAAACTTGTGGACAGAAAACAAAGAAGGAAACAAGATCACTTACTACCGTGCAGATAATGAACGAGACGAAACCCGTTTTATCGTAGACCGGATGCAAGAAGAGATTCGAAGCAATCATCGGAATTACGGCGACTTTGCCATCTTGTACCGGACGAACGCACAATCTCGTGTAATGGAAGAAACTCTGTTGAAAGCAAATATTCCTTATAAAATGGTTGGAGGGCACAAGTTCTACGATCGTAAAGAAATCAAAGATATTTTAGCGTATTTGAATGTGCTGGCAAATCCTCAAGATTCAATCAGTTTTGAGCGTATCGTTAATTCGCCCAAACGAGGCATCGGACCAGGATCTATCGAAAAACTACGCAGTTTTGCTTCTCTTCATGAATGGCCACTGCTTGAAGCAGCGCAAAATGTGGATCTGGCAAATATCGGTGGAAAAGCAGGACAGCAATTAGGTGCATTTGGAGAGATGATCCAAGAAGTCACTCAGATGATCCCATACTTGACAGTGACAGAATTGACGAAAGAGGTTTTGGATCGTAGCGGATATCTAGAAGACTTAAAAATCCAAAATACATTAGAAGCACAAGCACGCATCGAAAACTTGGAGGAATTTTTAACGGTCACACAAGAATTCGACAAACAATTCGAACAGCAAAATGAAGAAGACGCTGATGCACCAGAAGAAAAACTAACGGTCTTCTTAAATGATCTGGCACTTGTTTCCGATATTGACAATTTAGAAGAAGATGCTTCCCAAGTGACATTGATGACTTTGCATGCAGCCAAAGGATTAGAATTCCCAGTTGTATTCCTGATTGGTCTAGAAGAGGGGGTTTTTCCTTTATCTCGAGCATTGATGGAAGAAAGCGAACTGGAAGAAGAACGCCGTCTCGCATATGTGGGGATCACGCGAGCAGAAGAAGCGTTGTATTTAACAAATGCTTTCTCCAGAACATTATATGGACGGACGCAATATAACCGACCTTCTCGTTTTGTAGAAGAAATCGATCAGGAGTTACTGGAAATCGAAGGCATGCGTCCTACGCCTAAAAAAACACCTGTATTCGCTAAAAAAACAGCATATAGCTATAAACAGCCAGAGACAGCGGTTGTTCCCTCTAAAAGTGCTACTGGAGGGGAAAATAACAGCTGGAAACCTGGAGATAAAGTCAAACACAAAAAATGGGGTCTAGGAACAGTCGTCCGAGTAAGCGGGACGTCGAAGGATCTAGAACTAGATGTGGCTTTCCCAAGTCAAGGAGTAAAACGTCTTTTGGCTGCCTTTGCGCCAATTGAAAAAGCTTAGTAGTGGAGGGTAAATGATGGAACATGAAATGACGATTGACGAAGCTGCTAAACGAGCAGAAGAACTTCGTACAAGACTGAACCAATGGTCTCGCGAATACTACGTAGAAGATAAACCAACAGTGGAAGACTATGTTTATGATAAAGAATACGCAGAATTAGTAGCAATCGAGGAACAATATCCTGATTTGATCACGTCTGATTCTCCCACTCAACGAGTAGGCGGAAAAGTATTAGAAGGTTTTGAAAAAGTCACTCATGATATTCCGCTTTACAGTTTGAACGACGTTTTCAGCAAAGAAGAGCTGATAGCTTTTGATCAACGTGTACAAAAAGCAGTGGGACGTGTAGTTGACTATTGCTGTGAACTAAAAATAGATGGACTTTCCGTTTCTTTGCGTTATGAAGATGGAAATTTCGTGAGAGGTGCGACTCGCGGGGATGGAACTGTAGGAGAAAACATCACTGAAAACCTAAAAACTGTCCGGTCGGTCCCAATCAAATTAAAAGAACCAATGAACATCGAAGTAAGAGGCGAATGTTTCATGCCAAAACGGTCATTTGTCCAATTGAACCAAGACAGAGAAGCAGAGGGAAAAGATATCTTTGCGAATCCTCGGAACGCCGCAGCTGGTTCTTTGCGTCAGTTAGATTCTAAAATCACAGCGAAAAGAAATCTGGACACTTTTTTATACACAGTAGCTGATTTCGGTCCTATGCAAGCAAAAACCCAGTATGATGCGCTAGAAGAGCTAGAAAAAATTGGATTCCACACGAATCGGGAAAAACGTCTATGTCATTCGATTGATGAAGTGTGGTCATACATTGAAGAATATCATGACAAACGTGTGGATTTGCCCTATGAAATCGATGGAATCGTCATCAAAGTGAATGAATTCTCGCTACAAGATCAACTTGGTTTTACTGTCAAAGCACCGAGATGGGCAGCAGCTTACAAGTTTCCGCCAGAAGAAGTTGAAACGCTAATCGAAAACATCGAATGGACAGTCGGTCGAACAGGGGTAGTAACGCCAACAGCTATCATGACACCAGTCCGAGTAGCAGGAACGACAGTAAGCCGTGCCAGCCTGCATAACGGTGATTATATTAAGTTGAAGGATATCCGCTTGAAAGATACAGTTCTGATTTATAAAGCTGGAGACATCATCCCAGAAGTTTCGCAAGTCGTGTTAGATAAACGACCTAAAGACAGCGAAGAATACCAATTGCCTACACATTGTCCAGTTTGTGGAAGTGAACTTGTCCATTTGGATGAAGAAGTAGCCTTACGGTGCATCAATCCTAAATGTCCTGCTCAAATGAAAGAAGGTTTGAACCACTTTGTTTCAAGAAATGCGATGAATATCGATGGGTTGGGGCCGCGCGTACTTGAACAGATGTATGATAAAAAACTAGTAGCAGATGTTGCTGATCTTTACAAATTGACAGAAGAAGAGTTATTGACGTTGGACAAAATAAAAGAAAAATCAGCAAATAATATTTTGACAGCAATCGACAACAGCAAAGATAATTCGGTCGAGCGGTTGATTTTCGGGTTAGGAATCCGACATGTCGGAGCGAAAGCAGCAAAAATTTTAGCAGAACATTTCGGTGATCTAGAAACATTGAGTAAAAGTGACTATGAGTCGATTATTGCGCTTGATACGATCGGTGATATCATTGCCGACAGTGTAGTCACTTATTTCAGTAACGAAGAAGTCCATGAATTGATGAATGAATTAAAACAAGCAGGCGTCAATTTCGAATACAAAGGGCTTCGAAATGCCCAATTGCAAGAAGTCGAGTCTCCTTTTAAAGAAAAAACAGTAGTCCTTACTGGTAAACTAACACGATTTACTCGTGAAGAAGCAAAAGAGACGATCGAAAATCTTGGCGGGAAAGTGACTGGTAGCGTATCGAAAAAAACGGATATCGTGGTAGCAGGAGAAGATGCTGGCAGCAAGCTGACCAAAGCACAAGAATTAGGAATCGAAGTTTGGACAGAAGATCAAATGGCAGATGCATTGGCTAAAAGTCGCTCAGTAGAAGAATGAAAAATGAGTTTTTTCAGACAAATTTCAATAAACAATTTCAGACACGACACTCTTGTGTTAAAATAGAGAGCAAAGTTTTTAACTCGTTTAGAAAGAAGGGGTAGTATGGCGATTAGTGAAGAACAAGTGAAACACGTTGCCAAATTAGCAAAACTTGCGTTCGCAGATGAAGAACTTGCAAGTTTTACCGACCAATTAGGTAAAATCATCGATATGGTTGAAATGCTGGAAGAAGTAGATACGGAAGGTGTTCCATTTACGTCGAATGTGGTTGAAACAGTAAACGTGATGCGACAAGATCGGGCGCAAGCTGGATGGAACCGCGATGAATTATTGAAAAATGTGCCGGAAACAGAAGACGGCTTTATCAAAGTACCCGCAATCATCGATAATGGGGAGGCTGGCGCATAATGACAGAATTACACAATCGTTCTCTAGAAGAACTGCATCATATGCTTGTATCGAAAGAAATCACTGTACAGGATTTGACAAAAGCAACATTTGAACGAATCAAAGAAACAGAGCCTGAGGTCGAAGCATTCATTACATTGAACGAAGAAAAAGCATTGGAACAGGCAAAAGCTTTAGATGAAAAAGGGATTGATGAAAGCAACGTCCTTGCTGGTATTCCAATTGGTATCAAGGATAATATCGTAACAAAAGATATCTTGACAACCGCTGCATCTAAGATCCTTTACAATTTTGAACCAATTTATGATGCAACGGTCATGGATAAAATCTATCAAGCAGATATGATCCCTGTTGGTAAGCTAAACATGGATGAATTTGCTATGGGTGGAAGTACAGAAACTTCTTATTTCAAGAAAACAAAAAATGCTTGGGACCCAACAAAAGTACCTGGTGGCTCTTCTGGTGGTTCTGCAGCAGCAGTTGCAGCTGGACAAATTCCAGTTTCTTTAGGTAGTGATACTGGGGGAAGTATCCGCCAACCAGCAGCTTTTAACGGCATCGTAGGGATGAAACCTACTTATGGCCGTGTCTCACGTTTTGGTTTGATTGCCTTTGCTTCATCTCTTGACCAAATCGGACCAATGACCCGTACGGTGAAAGATAATGCATTAGCATTGACAGCTATCAGCGGTTATGACGAAAAAGACGGTACTTCTTCAGGCGTTTCAGTTCCTGATTTTGCAGAGGGACTGACAGGCGACATCAAAGGAATGAAGATTGCTTTACCTAAAGAATACTTAGGCGAAGGTGTGGCCCCTGGCGTAAAAGAAGCTGTATTGAAAGCAGCAGAAACATTCCGTTCATTAGGTGCTGTTGTGGAAGAAGTCAGCTTGCCTCATTCAAAATACGGTGTGGCTGTTTATTATATCATTGCCTCATCAGAAGCAAGTTCCAACTTGCAACGATTCGATGGTATCCGCTACGGTTATCGCTCTGAAAATGTGAAATCATTAGATGATGTATATGTCAACTCACGTTCAGAAGGATTCGGTGAAGAAGTAAAACGCCGTATCATGTTAGGGACATTCTCCTTAAGCGCGGGTTATTATGACGCTTACTTCAAAAAAGCAGGACAAGTCCGTACATTGATCAAACGAGATTTTGAAAAAGTCTTTGCAGATTATGACTTGATCATCGGGCCATCTTCACCAACAGTTGCATTCGGAATCGGTGAGAACATTAACGATCCAATCACAATGTACATGAGTGACATCTTAACGATCCCTGTCAACTTGGCTGGACTTCCAGGTATGTCTGTACCGGCAGGTTTATCAGAAGGATTACCAGTTGGATTGCAGATCATCGGTAATTATTTTGATGAAAAAACGATGTATCAAGCGGCATATGCGTTTGAACAAGCAACAGAATTCCACACACAACAACCAGCTATTTTAGGAGGGAAAGACGAATGAATTTTGAAACAGTCATTGGACTAGAAGTCCACGTCGAGTTAAAAACCAACTCAAAAATTTTCTCTCCAGCGCCAGCTCATTTTGGTGCAGAACCAAACAGCAATACAAACGTGATCGACTGGGGTTATCCAGGCGTGCTGCCAGTAATGAATAAAGCTGCGCTGGAATTCGGGATGAAAGCAGCTTTGGCATTAAACTGTGAAATCTCTAAAGATACTCATTTTGACCGGAAAAATTACTTTTACCCAGATAATCCAAAAGCATATCAAATTTCCCAATTTGATCAACCAATCGGTCATGACGGATGGATCGAAATCGAAGTAGAAGGTAAAAAGAAAAAAATCCGGATCGAACGTGTCCATTTAGAAGAAGATGCTGGAAAAAACATGCATGGTATTGGCGGTTATTCTTACGTTGATTTGAACCGACAAGGCACGCCTTTGATCGAAATCGTTTCTGAAGCTGATATGCGTTCACCAGAAGAAGCATACGCTTATCTAGAAGCATTGCGTTCAATTATCCAATTTACAGAAGTCAGCGATGTGAAAATGGAAGAAGGCTCTATGCGCTGTGATGCCAATATTTCTCTTCGCCCTTATGGACAAGAAGAGTTCGGTACGAAAGCAGAATTGAAAAACTTGAACTCTTTATCTTTCGTGAAAAAAGGTTTAGCTTTTGAAGAAAAACGTCAAGCAAAAGTTCTTCTTTCAGGAGGAGAAATCCAACAAGAAACACGCCGTTTTGACGAAACAACGAATAAAACAGTTTTGATGCGTGTCAAAGAAGGGTCTAGTGATTATCGTTACTTCCCAGAGCCTGATATCCCGAAATTCGTGATCGATGACGAATGGATTCAAAAAGTAAAAGCTAGTTTGCCTGAGATGCCAGCTTCTCGTCGCGAACGCTATATCCGTGAGTTTGGTCTTCCAGAGTATGACGCAATGGTATTGACACTTACAAAAGAAATGTCTGATTTCTTTGAAGCTGTTTTGGAAAATGGTGCAGATGCCAAGCAAGCATCTAACTGGTTGATGGGTGAAGTTTCTGCTTACTTGAACAGTGAGAAACTGGAATTAGCTGAGACAAAATTGACACCTGAGAACTTAGCAGGAATGATTCGTTTGATCGCCGATGGAACGATCAGCTCAAAAATTGCCAAAAAAGTCTTCCGTGAATTGATCACAAATGGCGGAGAAGCCCAAGAAGTAGTTGAAAAAAATGGTTGGGTGCAATTATCTGATCCGAACAAACTACTGCCAATCATTAATGAAATTTTGGATAACAACCAACAATCTGTCGATGATTTCAAAAATGGAAAAGATCGTGCGGTTGGCTTCCTAGTCGGTCAAATCATGAAAGCAACTAAAGGACAAGCAAATCCTGGTGTCGTGAATAAGCTACTTAAAGATGAATTAGCGAAACGATAGAGACTGAAAATGAAAAAAGCACGCGTAATTTATAACCCCACCTCGGGAAAAGAATTATTGAAAAAAAATTTGGCGGATATCCTACAGGCATTAGAAGAAGCAGGATTTGAAGCCAGCGCCTATGCAACTACACCAGAACCAGATTCAGCCAAGAATGAAGCACGTAGAGTCGCAGAACTAGGTTTTGATCTAGTAGTGGCAGCTGGTGGCGATGGCACAATCAACGAAGTGGTTAATGGAATCGCTCCGCTTGAACACCGTCCTAAAATGGCCATCATCCCAGCTGGTACAACGAACGACTATGCTCGAGCATTAAAAATTCCTAGAGATAATATTAAAGCAGCAGCAGAAGTGATAAAAAAACACCAAACCGTAAAAATGGACATCGGCCTTTCTGATAACAGTTACTTCATCAATATCGCTGCAGGTGGCTATTTGACAGAATTGACTTATGAAGTTCCATCAGAACTAAAGAGTATTTTTGGTTATCTTGCTTATCTTGCAAAAGGAGCAGAGATGCTCCCTCGAGTAAAGCCCATCAAAATGCGCTTGAAGTATGATGAAGGGGAATATATCGGAAATGCTTCGATGTTTTTCCTAGGGCTGACGAACTCTGTTGGAGGATTCGAACAGATCGCGCCAGATGCCAAATTGGATGATGGGAAGTTTTCTTTAATCATTGTGAAGACAGCAAATATCTTTGAGATCTTGCATATTGCGGCACTCATGCTGAATGGCGGTCGTCATGTCGATGATCCAAGAGTAATCTATACCAAAACAACCAGTTTGTTCGTCGAAACAGAAGATGATATCAATCGACCAGTAATGATCAACTTAGATGGTGAATATGGAGGGGAAGCACCGATGCATTTCCGAAATCTTCATCAGCATATTGAGTTCTTTGCCAATACCGATCAGATTCCTGATGAAGCAATCACAGGCACAGATGAAGAAGAATTAGAGGTTGTTAGCAAAGAATTTGTAAAAGAAGTCGAACGTTTAACGGATGAAGATATCGACGGTGACGGAAAAATAGCAGACGAAACACCTAATCAAAAGAATTAATCAAAAGCCGGTGCTGAACGTAGTAAGGTCAGTGCCGGTTTTAGTTGTGTAATTAGCTGATTTATAGTAGAGTTCAGTAGGATTGAAAAATAGGCTTAAAGGAGCAAAATATGACAGAACAGCAAATAGTAAAGAAAAACGAACGATATACAGTCGAAATCGTCGACTTGAGTTATGAAGGAATGGGGGTAGCAAAAATCGATGGTTATCCATTATTTATCGAAAATGCACTCCCTGGAGAAGAAGTAGAAATACTAGTAGTAAAAGCAGGCAATAAGTTTGGATATGGAAAAGTCGAAACATTTATTACACAATCACCTGATCGTCAGCCTGTAGAAAACAATGCATTACTTCGCACAGGTATCGCACCTTTAGCCCATTTGAAGTATGAACAACAGCTTGTCTTCAAACAAAAACAAGTAGAGCATGTAATGGCGAAGATTGCTAAGATGCCAGAAGTTCCTGTACTTCCAACGGTCGGAATGGCAGAACCATTTGGCTACCGTAATAAAGCACAGATCCCTGTTCGCCGTATCGATGGACAGTTAGTCACCGGTTTTTACAAAAAGAATAGCCATGATCTAGTCCCTATCGAAGATTTTTATATCCAAGATCCTGTCATCGATCAAGCAATCAAAGTAGTCAGAGATATCTTGCAACGGTTCCAAGTACGAGGATATAATGAAGAAAAAAATGAAGGACAGCTTCGTCACATCATTATCCGTCGTGGTCATTATTCCCATGAAATGATGGTCGTTTTAGTTACTCGTAAAGAAAAATTCTTTAAATCCAAGGAAATTGCTGAAGCCATTCATGAAGAATTGCCAGAAGTGGTTTCGGTCATCCAAAATATCAATGAAGAAAAAACAAATGTGATTTTAGGAGACAAAGAAAAAGTTTTATATGGCAGAGACTATATCGAAGATCAGCTATTAGGAAAAACCTATCGAATCTCAGCGAAGTCATTTTATCAAGTAAATACTCAACAAGCAGAGTATTTGTACCAAACAGCCATCGAATTTGCCGAGTTGGATAAAAAAGACATTGTGATCGATGCTTATTCAGGAATAGGTACAATCGGATTGTCTCTAGCTGACAGAGTAGATAAGGTATATGGGATGGAAGTTATTCCAGAAGCAATTGAAGATGCACAGTTCAATGCCTTAAATAATAAAATCGAAAATGTTCATTATGAAGTCGGAAAAGCAGAAAAAGTCATGAAAAAATGGCAAGAAAAAGGGGTCAAACCATCTGTGATCGTAGTAGACCCTCCACGTAAAGGATTAGATCATCATTTTATTGAATCAGCAATCGAAATGTCACCAGAACGAATCGTCTATATCTCTTGTAATCCAGCAACTTTTGCAAGAGATGCTAAGTTATTTGCAGAAGCAGGTTATGTTGTGAAGAAAGTTCAGCCTGTAGATCTTTTCCCGCAAACCCATCATATCGAATTAGTCGCTTCATTCGTTAAAGGAGAATAAAAATGGACCAAAAAGAAAAAATGAAAGAATTGATCAAAAAGAAACAAGGTGGAGGCCGATCCAAACAAATGGAAACACCTAAGAATGATCGTAAAAACATGAGAAAAGGCCCTAAAATCTTTAATAAATAGACGTGCTAAAGAAAGACTAAGGAGCGTTAACTTTTGTTATTGTTTCTTAGTCTTTTTAGTTAGTCTACATTATTTTGGCGATTTGCCAATAAGGACTGATGAGTTGTGCAAAATCAAATCTGGGTCAGAATGAACGTCATTCTGTCTCAGATTTTTCGTTATTTCAATTTGATTAACTGATTGATCAAAAAGATTTTTATTTTCATATTCTCAAATGATTCAACACTAAATATACATATTTGACGCGGAAATTATTATTCGATTTGGGCGGCATCAGGGGGTTATGACGACGTAGCAGACCCATTATTTTACTCAAGAAAATGTCCGTGCCTATTATTTAGAATACGATAGTGAACGTGCTGGGAGTTTTGTTCTTTTAGAGAAACTCTCTGAAGATAAATTAGTTGTCTTAGATTTTGACTGCAACGAAAAATGGCGAAATGGAAGAGCACCAGCAAGTGATTGACCGGATCTACGAAGCGACACGATATCTGCCTTTGGATCGTTTGTGCTTAAGTCCTCAATGTGGATTTGCTTCAACAGAAGAAGAAAATGTTTTGTTTGAAGAACAATGGAAAAAATTTCTTTTGTCAAAAGCATTGCAGAAGAAGTTTGGGGAAAATCATTAAATCATCTAGGAGAGCTTGATAGGAAATAACACTATGGTATAATCAGAATGCTTAATACTAACTACTGAGGGAGCCTTATGAAAAAGAAAATTCTTAAATTTATCGGATGGTTCTTCGGAATCATTCTTGGGATCGCGTTTGCAATCTTTCTTGCCTTCCAGCTTTCCCCCAGACCTGGAGCATTCTTGATCAACCATATGTTTTCAAATACTGTTCAAATCACTGATAAAAAAACGTTCGATCAAGCAGAAAAAAACGTGGCGAAAAAAACAGATTTGACGTATGAGTCCAAGTATAAAGAGAATACTTATGACATCTACTATCCAAAAAACAGCAAGGGGCCTGTTCCTGTTCTATTTTGGGTACATGGTGGAGGATTCGTCGGCGGAGATAAATCGGGTGTCAAAGAATTTGCGACAAAATTAGTTTCAGACGCCAACATCGCAGTGGTTGCGATGAATTATGAATTAGCGCCTGATTCAGAATACCCTAATCAAGTTCTTCAAGTGAATGAACTGATCAAAGATTTATTAGCTGAAGAAAAAGACGACAAATTGCTAGACATGGAACAATTATTTTTTGGTGGAGATAGTGCAGGTTCACAAATCGCATTGCAATATGCAGCTATACAAACGAATGATGCGTATGCTAAACAAATGAAAATCAAACAGCTACTTCCAAAAGATAGTCTGAAAGGAACCATTTCTTATTGCGGACCTGTTGATTTGAAGCTAACAGCACAGCAGCATTCGGATGATCGATTTATGAAGTTTTTCGTCAAAACCGTTGCGTGGTCGTTGATTGGAACAAAAGATTGGAAAACGAGTGAGCAATTGAAAGAAGCCAGTGTGGCTGACCATGTTTCTAAGGAATTTCCGCCAACGTATATAACTGACGGAAATGCTTACTCATTCCAAGAACAAGGTCAAGCATTAGAAAACCGATTGACAGAATTAAAAGTACCCGTACAATCCTTGTTTTATACAGATACAAAAAAAGAGATTACTCATGAATACCAATTTGATTACACGTTAAAAGAATCGCAAAATTGTTACCAGCAGACATTGTATTTTGTGAATAAGTATAAGTAAGAGGCTGTGATCCTGCCGTTTAGTTTTGAGTATGAAGAAACTAAGCGGCTTTTTCACAACCTCTCTTTCAATACCTTTTTGTTCTTGGGATAAAACTTTCCCTAACAATCAATCGTGCAGGATAAGTCAAAATGATTGGTTCGTCCCGTATACCGTCAATTCGCTCCAATGCCATTCGAACAGCTGCTTGCCCAATTGATTTCGCATTGATTTGAACACTGGTCAAGCCAGGGGAGAGATTTGCAATTGTCTCGATATTATCGAAGCTTGCTACAACAATCTCTTCTCCAATTTGGATGTTTTTTTGCTTCAATGCCCGATAGACACCGATTGCCATTGGATCGCTCCCGACAAGAATGGCAGTAGGAAGAGGGGATTCATTTTCTAATAGATCAGTCGCAAGTACCTCACCTTGTTTTTCTGTCCAGCCACCTAGATGATAAGACATATATTTTTCTAAGTGATGATCGATCATAAAATGCTGATAGGCACGCATCCTCTTTTCATTTATAGAAATCTGCTTCCCACCGAATTCATCCATATCGACTTTATATCCCCCGATATAGGCTATTCTTTTATGACCATTTTCTAAGAACAATTCCAGTACGGTTTTAGTCATCCGTTCAAGATCTGCATACACCATATCGACCTCTTGCTGGATGTCAGGGTTATCCACGACGACTATTTGCATGTTTTGTTTTAACAAGGCGGTAATCGATTCTTTCGTAACAGTCCCAACAACGATCACCGCACCTAACTGATCTAGATCTTCCCATTGTTTAGGATTATCAGATAGATTATAGATTCGATTCATCCCTAAATGCAGACGTCGAGCTTCTTCTTCCATTCCTACTCGCAAATGTTTGTAATAGATATCCTGTTCTTCGCTCGCTTTGCCGATCGTAGAGATCACACCAATCGAAGGCATTCTCTTTTTGATATATTTACGAGTACTGATGTCATAATCCAACGCAGCAGCTGCCTCTACTATCCGTTGCCGAGTAGCCTGAGCCACATGGATCGTCTGATCGTTATTCAACACGCGGGAAACTGTAGCAGGAGAGACATTTGCCTTTCGTGCGACATCTCTAATTCCAACCATTTTTACACACTCCTCAAAAAAATAAAAATTTTTATTGACAAAATTGTTTAGTAAACAGTATACAGGAATTATAAAAAAAGTAAACGGTTTCCGTTTTGATGGGAGTGAAATGATGGATATTACGCATAGAAAAACAGAAAAAAATTTCATCTTATTTGATGAAAAGAGCCGAGTCTTCCATTTACGAAATACATTTCTTTCTTATCTGATAAAGATAGAAGAGAGCAATGTATTGGCGCATATTTATTTTGGCAAACCAGTCAAGCAGTACAAAGACAATAAAAATTATCCCCGAAGAGATCGTGGATTTTCAGGAAATGTTCCCTTAAATCCTGACCGGTCTCTGTCGAAAGATACACTACCGCAAGAATACTCTTCTCATGGCAGCATGGACTTTCGAACGCCCGCATCGATCATTCAGCGCAAGAATGGGTCAGACTTACTGGATCTGAGATATGACAGCCATTATATTACAGATGGGAAGCCAGAGATCGAAGGCTTGCCTCAAACTTATGTGATGGACAAGTCAGAGGCACAAACGTTGGTGATTTCACTTAAGGATAGAGAAACAGCGATTTATTTCGATTTGTTCTATACCATATTTACTGATAGAGCAGTGATCACACGATCTGTAAAGATAAGAAATGAAACCGGAGAAACAATCAAACTAGAAAAAGCAGCTAGTTTCCAGCTAGACTTTGCCCATACTAGGCGATTTGATGAAGTCATTGCTTTGCCAGGAGCACATGTCAATGAAAGACAGATTTCACGGCAATCTGTTTTATCTGGAACAAAAGTATTTGAAAGCCGTCGAGGAACGAGCAGTCACCATATGAATAACTTTATTGCTTTAGTTCATCATCATACGACAGAAAATACTGGAGAAGCGATCGGACTTCAATTTGTTTATTCCGGCAACCATTCTTTCGAACTTGAAAAAGATCAAATCAATCAATTGAGAGTCGTCGGTGGGATCAACAGCCATCGTTTTTCGTGGGAATTGAATGCAGGCCAGTCTTTTCAAACACCTGAAATGATCCTTTCTTACTCAAGTCAGGGATTGAACAAAATGAGTCAGATCCACCATGAGTTGCTACGTGAAAGAATCGCAAGAGGTCGTCATCAATTTGCTGAACGGCCGATTCTGGTCAATAACTGGGAAGCCACTTACTTTGACTTCAATAGTGAAAAAATCAAGGCGATCATTGATGAAGCAAAGGAGCTAGGCATCGAAATGTTCGTATTAGATGATGGCTGGTTTGGAAAAAGAGATGCGGACAATTCTTCATTAGGAGACTGGTTCGAGTATGAAGGCAAGTTGACAAATGGATTACGTGAAATAGCAGATTATGCTCATAGCAAAGGGTTGAAATTTGGTTTATGGTTTGAACCTGAAATGATCTCGGTTGATTCTGAACTGTATCGAACACATTCTGATTTTCTTATGCAGGAGCCAGGTAGAATGCCTTCTGCTTCCAGATCACAACATGTACTGGATTTTACAAGGTTAGATGTTCGGCAGACGATTGAGAAACAAATGAGAAAGATTTTAGATACGATTCCTCTTGACTACATCAAATGGGATATGAACCGTTCGCTTTCAGATGTCTATTCGATTACCCTTGACCCACAGAGACAAGGAGAAGTAGCGCATCGTTATATGCTCGGGCTTTATGAACTACTTGAACATTTGACAACTGATTATCCGGAAATCTTATGGGAAGGCTGTTCTGGTGGAGGTGGACGGTTTGATGCCGGGTTTATTTATTATATGCCGCAGTCATGGACAAGTGATAACACGGATGCAGTGGAGCGTATGAAAATCCAATATGGAACAAGCCTTGCTTATCCGATTTCGTCCATCACAGCTCATGTATCAGCTGTACCAAATCATCAGACCGACAGATCTACTTCGTTGAAAACAAGAGGAGAAACAGCTATGAGCGCTGTTTTTGGTTATGAACTGGATTTGACAAAGCTGTCTCCTGAAGAAAAAAAGCAAGTCAAAGACCAAATTATATCCTATCAAACGATTCGTCCGGTGATCCAGTATGGCCATTATTATCGTTTGGCGAGTCCTTTTGAAGAAAATATTGCCGCATGGATGTTTGTGTCTCCTAAACAAGATGAAGCTATTGTGTTTTTAGGGAGGATACTAGCTTCAGCTCAACCAGCATTCCATGAAGTATATCTGATGGGGTTAGATGATGAGGCACTTTATCAGGAACAGACCTCGAAGCGGATATTTTCGGGGGCCGAATTGATGACAGTTGGACTTTACTTCCCCGATTTTCAAGGTGATTTCCAAACAGAACTGCTTCATTTCAAAAAGTTATGAGAGAGAAGGAAAAAAGTATGAAAGCAAATATAAAATGGTTAGATGATCCACAAGTTTTTAGAGTGAACCAATCAAATGCACATAGCGATCATGTTTGCTATGCAACAAGGGAAGAAGTAGAAACCACATCCTCCCTTAAACAGTCTTTAAATGGATCATGGCGTTTTTGTTATTCGCCAAATCCTTCTGTACGACCAAAAACATTTTATAAAAAAGATTTTGATGCCTGTTCTTTTGATGAAATCACTGTTCCTAGTCATATTGAATTAGCAAATTATGACAAGATCCATTACATCAATACGATGTATCCGTGGGAGGGACATGTATTTCGCCGTCCCCCTTTCACGACAAGCCCTGAGAAAGAGGCGGAAGGGATCTTTTCAGCTGCTAAAGACAATCCGGTTGGTTCGTATTTGACGACTTTTCGATTAGAAGAAGGTCTAAAGGGAAAACAAATCTCGATTCATTTTGCTGGTGTAGAACAAGCAATGTTTATTTGGTTGAATGGTCATTTTATCGGGTATGCCGAAGATTCGTTCACTCCGTCTGAATTTGATTTAACATCTTATTTGGAAGAAGAAAATATTCTAGCTGTGGAGGTTTACAAAAGAAGTACAGCTGCATTCTTGGAAGATCAGGACTTTTTCCGATTTTTTGGGATCTTCAGAGATGTCTTCTTAGTTGCTCGAGGACAAAACCATTTAGAAGATCTTTGGATCAAACCTCGCTTAGATGACAAATGTCAAAATGGCAAACTTGAAGTAGATTTGTCTTTTGAGCAAGTAGCCAAAAACAGTCAGCTGAATGTAGCGATACTAGATCCTGATGGGAAGGAAATCTATCAACAGCAATATCCGTTAAAAGAGCAAATGACGATTCGCATCGATGGATTTGAAAATGTGGCACTGTGGGGGCATTTTCAGCCCAATTTATATAAGCTTGAATTGGAGACGATAGACGAAGAAAAAAGAGTAACAGAATATATTGAGTATTCCTTCGGTTTTCGTAAAATCGAAATCAAAGATAAAATCATATACTTCAATGGAAAACGGATGATTATCAACGGGGTAAATCGACATGAGTGGCATCCGAAAAAAGGACGCGCCATCACTATAGAAGATATGGAAAAAGATTTGGCTATCATAAAAAATGCAAAGATCAACGGCGTACGGACATCTCATTACCCCAACCAGATCACTTGGTATTATTTATGCGACCAAGCAGGGATCCATGTGATGGCGGAAACGAACCTCGAATCCCATGGCTCATGGCAAAAAATGGGCGCATTTGAGCCTTCTTACAACGTACCAGGTGCAGTACCTCAGTGGCAGGCGGCTGTTCTTGATCGAGCAAAAACGAATTTCGAAACATTAAAAAACCATCCAAGTATTCTTTTTTGGTCTCTTGGAAATGAATCTTATGCGGAAGAAAACATTCGACAAATGAACGATTACTTCAAAAAAGTAGACCCCGATCGACTTGTCCATTATGAAGGGAATTTTCCAAATCCAGCATTCGAAGATTCGATTTCAGATGTAAAAAGCTGCATGTATGCGCCACCAGAAGAGATCATTGACTACCTTGAAAATAAAGCGGAAAAACCGTTCATCTTATGTGAATACATGCATGACATGGGGAATTCGTTAGGTGGAATGGATTCTTACATGACGTTGCTTGATCGTTATGAAATGTACCAAGGAGGCTATATATGGGATTTTAAAGATCAGGCGATCCAAGTGACTGATCCAATCACTGGTAGAGAAGTGATGCGCTATGGCGGTGACTTTGACGATAAACCAAGTGACTATGAATTCTCAGGGAATGGAATCGTTTTTGCAGATGGACAAGAAAAACCCGCCATGCAGGAGGTAAGATATTATTATGAAAAATACAGTAAATAAAAGTCATATGGATACGGAAAAAGTTGCAATCGTCTTCGGCGACTGTACATTAGGTGTCAAATCGGGAAATACGCATTATATTTTTTCTTATACAAGAGGCGGACTGGAATCGCTCAATAAAAACGGAAAAGAATGGCTATACCGGGAAACACTTCCAGTTTTTTGGCGAGCAACGACCGATAATGACAGAGGTAGCGGATTTGGATTTAAATCCGGTATGTGGTTAGGAGCCGGATTGTATCCAAAAGTCAAAGAAATAGAAGTACTGGTGGACAATAAAAAGATCGATTTGCCGATTGCTCCAGTAAATAATCAATATTCAAGTAATGAATACGCTGAAACGGTTGAAATCATTTTTACACTGGAAATCAACACAGTACCAAAAACCCAAGTGACAATTTCCTACCAAATCGCTGGAGAGGGTAAAATGCTTGTCAATATGCATTATTATGGACAAAAAGGATTACCGGAATTACCCGCATTGGGTTTAAGGTTCATTATGCCAACGAAAGCAAAATTTTTTGAGTATGAAGGCCTATCAGGGGAAACATATCCGGATCGGATGGCTGGTGGTGTCGAAGGTATTTATAAAGTGGCAGGACTCCCCGTTTCCCCATACCTTGTTCCCCAAGAATGCGGCATGCATATGGAAACGAAATGGGTAGAACTAACAAGAAATCAAACGTTGGATAATACGGATAAAGATCAAGAAGATTTTTCGTTGCGATTTGAACAGCAGGATACGCCATTTGCTTTTTCCGCTTTACCATTCAAAGCAGAAGAACTGGAACAGGCAACACATATAGAAGAACTACCGCCAGAAAGACGAACGGTTCTTACGATTTTTGCAAAAGTAAGAGGAGTCGGGGGTATCAATAGCTGGGGAGCGGATGTTGAGTCACCTTACCGAATCAGCAGCGAAGAGGACCATGAAATCGGCTTTATTATTCAGTAGCAATCTTTAGATTATTATTTGAAAAACGGAGTTTACAAGACAAAGCTGCTTTATTCTATATGTCATGAACAAGAGAGTAAAAAAGTTCTCAGATACTTTTGTTCATGACTATTTTCTTCAATAAAACCAATTGTTATTTTTCTGAAAAACAAAGTTAACTATCAGAAAATTAAAAAAAGTTTCATAAAAATGATTGACAGTCGATTTTTTTATGTCTATACTAGGTACAATTCTTACATCAGTTTGGAGCGATTTTTTATGAAATCTAGAAAACTTACAAAACTGAATACGTATTACTTTAGCTATTTTAGATAGGTTTGTATTCATAACTTCGTGGGTACAAACAAACCAGGTTTGTATCTATGATGGCTAAAGATTTTTAAACACGACTTACAGCCACGTAGAGAAATTCATCTATAGTGGCTATTTTATATTTTTGCAGCGCTTTTTAAGGCTCGTTGAAGATGTTCACTGTAGAGGCAATTTCCTACAGGGACATCTTTTTTTGTTGATTATCTGGGTCATAAGTAGGAAAGAAGGAGCGAAAATGAGAACAACAGGACACGGTCATTTAGTAGGAATTAATGTAAAACCACCTTGAAAAAGTAGAGAAAATCAGCCAAGATAGATAAGTAAACAAAAGAAAGCGGGAAAAACAATGATAGTAATTATGAAAAAAGAAGCAACGGAAGAACAAATAAAAAAAGTCGTCGATCATATCGAAAAAGAAGGATTCAAAGTCTCAATCGATCAAGGAACAGAACGAGTAGTGATTGGACTAAAAGGTGATACGCGAAGTTTACAAGAAGGAGCATTTACACGCTATGAAGGAGTAGAAAATGCTGTGCGTATTTTAAACACATACAAATTGACTTCTCGAGAATTCCATCCTGGCAATACAGTCGTGGATGTAGACGGAGTAAAAATTGGTGACGGCAGTTTCGTGACGATGGCTGGTCCTTGTTCTATCGAAGGATTAGACCAAATCAGAGAATGTGCGCGAATGGCCAAAGCCGGGGGCGCAAAAATTCTGCGAGGTGGTGCCTTCAAACCACGTACTTCTCCATATGCTTTCCAAGGTTTAGAAGAAGAAGGATTGAAATACATCCGTCAAGCGGCTGATGAATTTGGAATGAAAGTGATTACTGAAGTGATGGATGAAGGGCATATCGACATGGTGGCTGAGTACAGCGATATCCTACAGATTGGCGCACGTAATATGCAAAATTTTAAACTGCTATCTGCTGTCGGTAAAACAGGTAAACCTGTTGGATTGAAACGTGGAATTTCCGGTACGATCAATGAATGGCTTAATGCTGCAGAATACATTGCAGTCGAAGACAAATCTCCTGTCATTTTTATCGAACGTGGGATTCGGACTTACGAAACAGCGACACGTAATACGTTTGATTTAAGTGCTGTCCCATTGATGAAAAAATTAACTCATTTCCCTGTGATTGTTGATCCAAGTCATGGTACAGGAATTTGGGAACTTGTACCACCAATGGCTCGTGCGGGTGTGGCAAGCGGAGCAGATGGCATGATCGTAGAGATCCATCCTGATCCTGCAAATGCTTGGTCAGACGGTCCCCAATCATTGAATGAAAAGACTTACTCACGCATGATGAAAGAAGTTACGATCATGAAAGAAGCAATGGAAAAGACTCAGACACTCGATTAATTCCAGCTTTTTAAAAGAAAGAAGTGAAACGAATGCTTACTGTACATGTTGATAACCAAAAATACGATATTCATATTGAAAAAGGCGCACTAGAACAGGCTGGATCATGGCTTCAAACGATTTGGAGACCTCAAAAAGTAGCTGTGATCACTGATACAAACGTTGCTCCACTATATGCAGAAAAAATCATGTTCCAATTGAGACAAGCTAATTTTGAACCAGTCCTTTCAATCGTACCGGCGGGTGAGACCAGTAAATCTTTAGAACAAGCAGCTGAGTTATACGATTTTTTAGCAGATAATGATTTTACCCGCAGCGATGGGATAATTGCACTTGGTGGAGGAATGGTGGGTGATCTAGCCGCATTCGTGGCCTCGACGTTCATGCGTGGGATCCATTTCGTTCAAATTCCGACTACGCTACTTGCACAAGTAGATTCTAGTATTGGCGGGAAGACAGCAGTCAATACAAACAAAGCGAAAAACCTTGTCGGAACATTTAGCCAGCCAGCTGGTGTATTGATTGATCCTGAGGTTCTAAAAACTTTGCCGGTACGTCGTTTACGAGAAGGAATCGCTGAAATCATCAAATCAGCAGCTATAGCAGATGCAACGCTTTGGAAACAGCTGAACGAGCTGAAAGACGAAAAAGATCTTCTGGAACATGCTGTTCCAATCATTACTGCTACGTTGGAAATCAAACGAAAAGTAGTGGAAGAAGATGTCTTTGACCAAGGAAATCGACTTATTTTAAATTTTGGTCATACAATTGGCCATGCAATTGAAAATACAGCAGGATATGGGGTAGTCAGTCATGGAGAAGGAGTAGCTATTGGAATGGTAGCCATCACTTCTCATGCAGAAAAAATCGGCTTGTCTCCAACTGGATCGACAGCTGCTTTAGAAAGGATACTTCAAAAATTCCATCTGCCGATTACGTACGATCTAAGTCATCCAGATGAATTATTCCACGCGATAACCCATGATAAGAAAGCAAGAGGAAGCCAATTGAATATCATCTTACTAGAAAAGATTGGGCAAGCAAAAATCGTTCCTGTTCCCACAGAGACATTCAAAGATTACTTAGGAGGACTGTAAGATGCGTTATATGACTGCGGGAGAATCCCATGGACCAGAATTAACAGCGATTATTGAAGGACTACCAGCAGGATTACCTCTGTCAGAAGAAGAAATCAATTATGAACTCGCTCGCAGACAAGCTGGTTACGGCAGAGGAGGAAGGATGAAGATCGAAAAAGATCGTGTTCGGATTACGTCTGGCATCCGTCACGGCAAAACAATTGGTTCACCTGTCACTTTAGTGGTAGAAAATAAAGATTGGAAAAATTGGACAACTGTCATGTCTGTAGCAGAAGTGCCTGAAAAAGACCAATCACTGCGGCGAGTTGCACGTCCGCGTCCAGGACACGCGGATTTGGTAGGCGGTATGAAATACCATCATCGAGATCTTCGGAATGTGCTTGAACGGTCCTCTGCAAGAGAGACGACCATGCGTGTAGCAATCGGCGCAATTGCCAAGAAAATTCTGGAAGAACTTGACATCATCGTAGCAGGACACGTGATTTGTCTTGGTGGAATCCAAGCAGAAATACCTGGAAATATCTCGATTCAAGAAATCAAAGAAATTTCTGAAGCGTCAGAAGTACGAGTTGTTGATCCAGCAGTTGAGCAAAGAATAAAAGATTTGATCGATCAGACAAAGAAAAATGGAGATACGATCGGAGGAATTGTAGAAGTGCTCGTTGGAGGTGTTCCAGCTGGATTAGGAAGCTACGTACAATGGGACACGAAGCTAGATGCCAAAATTGCACAAGCTGTGGTTAGTATCAATGCTTTTAAAGGCGTAGAATTTGGGGTCGGATTCACTTCTGGTTCATTACCAGGCTCAGAAGTGATGGATGAGATCCTATGGGAAGAAGAAAGAGGCTATTTCCGACGTACCAATAATCTAGGCGGCTTCGAAGGCGGAATGACCAATGGCGAACCACTTGTCATTCGCGGGGTCATGAAACCCATCTCTACATTGTACAAGCCACTTCAAAGTGTTGATATCGATACAAAAGAACCTTACAAAGCAAGTGTAGAACGTTCGGATAGTACAGCAGTTCCTGCAGCTAGCGTCGTTGCGGAAAATGTTGTAGCCACTGTGGTAGCGACAGAGCTATTGTCAAAATTCCCAAGTGATTCGCTTGTTGAGTTGAAAGTTGCAGTGAAGGAGTACCGTGACTACTTGAAACATTATTAAAAAGGGGGCAAATAAGATGGCACAACATGTTTTTATCGTGGGGCTTGGACTGATTGGTGCTTCTATGGCACTTTGTATTCGTCAGACCAATCCAGAACTGATAGTAGTTGGTTGGGATAGTCAGTCAAAAACCCGTGAGCAAGCAGTAGAACAGCAGATCGTTGATTACGTTGCAAATGATTTTGAAACAGGTGCAGAACAAGCAGACGTTATCTTATTAGCCGTTCCCGTCCGTACAACCTTAGCTTATCTTGATGTCCTTGAAAGAATCAACTTGTCTGATCACGTCATCATTACGGATGTCAGCAGTACGAAGCAGCAAGTCGTGACATCCGCTGAGCAGAAAAATCTTCGGTTTGTCGGTGGACATCCAATGGCTGGTTCTCATAAATCAGGTATACAGGCAGCAGATGCTAAACTATTTGAAAATGCCTATTACATCTTTACACCTTTGGAAAAGACGAAAAAAGATGTTGAAAAACTGCAAGAACTATTTTGCGGAACCAAAGCAAAATATGTAACTTTTACAGCAAGAGAACATGACCGTATAACAGGAATGCTAAGTCATTTTCCACATATTCTGGCAGCTGGCTTAGTCAATCAGGCAGAACAATTCAATCAAGAGTATCCGCGAGCCAAACAACTGGCAGCAGGAGGCTTTCGAGATATCACTAGGATCGCTTCCTCGGATCCTGTTATGTGGACAGATATTTTGTTGAGCAATAAGCAGATATTATTGGAACGATTGGCGGATTGGCAGCAAGAAATGGCACAAATAGCAGAATGGATCATGACTGAGAACCAATCGGAAATCTTTTCTTTTTTCAATCGAGCAAAAGAAGGTCGAGACCAGTTGCCTATCCATAAGCAAGGCGCGATTCCTGCCTTTTTTGATTTATTTATCGATGTGCCAGATGAACCTGGCGTGATTGCAGAAGTAACTGGACTGATCGGAAAAGCGGGAGTTTCTTTGATTAATTTGAAGATCCAAGAGACCAGGGAAGATATTTTAGGAATACTGCAAATCAGTTTTAAAAACCAACAGGATTTGTTACAAGCAAAAAGAATCATTATGTCTAATACCAGTTATCATTGCTGGATCAAATAGGAGGCTGGATAAATGCAATTATTACAACAAATACATGGATTAAGAGGAACTGTTAGGATACCAGCAGACAAATCAATTTCTCATCGCAGCATCATGTTTGGGGCAATTGCGGAAGGAACGACGACTATACAAAATTTTTTGCGCGCAGAAGATTGTCTGAGTACTTTACATGCCTTCCAGCAATTAGGCGTTGAAATCGAAGAAGAGGAAGAGATGATCAAGATTCATGGTCGCGGTAGCCACTCATTTGTCCAACCAACCGAATCAATCGACATGGGAAACTCCGGTACGACCATACGTTTATTGATGGGTATTTTGGCTGGACAGCCTTTTACGACTACTCTGTTCGGGGATGCTTCGTTGTCTAAACGTCCAATGGGGCGAGTGATGGAACCTTTACGCGAGATGGGCGCTGACTTGCAAGGAAAAGAGAATGAGCAGTATCTACCAATCACTGTGACAGGAACCAACTCTTTATCACCTATCCGATACAATATGCCTGTAGCCAGTGCGCAAGTCAAATCTGCTTTGCTGTTTGCGGCATTACAAGCAGAAGGCACATCCGTAATCGTTGAAAAAGAACGTTCCCGTAACCATACGGAAGAAATGATTCGTCAATTTGGCGGAAGGATCTCAGTAGAAGGTAAAACAATCACGGTAACAGGACCACAAAAATTAACTGGTCAACAGATAACTGTTCCAGGCGATATTTCATCGGCTGCTTTCTTTCTAGCAGCAGGGCTTCTTGTTCCGGAAAGCCAACTGTTGTTAAAAAATGTCGGGGTCAATCCAACAAGAACTGGTATCTTAGATGTGTTGGAGGAGATGGGCGCAGCGATTACCCAGACGAATCACAATGAACAGAACCAATCGGCTGATTTAAGTGTCAAGACGAGTCATTTGAAGAAAGCAACGATTGGTGGAGAAATCATTCCGCGTCTGATTGATGAATTGCCCATTCTAGCTTTAGTGGCTACTCAAGCAGAAGGAATCACGATCATCAAAGACGCAGAAGAATTAAAAATAAAAGAAACCAACAGAATTGATGCGGTGGCAGAAGAATTACAGAAAATGGGAGCAAAGATAAAAGCGACAGCAGACGGTCTGATCATCCATGGGCCGACACCTCTGCAGGGCGCAAAAGTGTCCAGCAGAGGCGATCATCGAATCGGTATGATGCTGCAAGTAGCTGCTTTGATAGCTGATGGACCTTGCGAACTAGAAGGAGCTGAAGCTGTTTCAATCTCTTATCCGGCATTTTTTGACGATTTAGCAGAACTTGTGTCAGGAGGAGAAGCTCATGGCTAGCATTTTGCTGATTGGTTTCATGGGCGCTGGAAAAACAACAATCGGTAAAGGGTTAGCTCAACGTTTACAAAAAGAGTATGTAGATTTAGATACAAAGATTGAGGAACATATCCAATTGTCGATTGCCGAATATTTTCACTATTACGGTGAAAAAAGCTTTCGAAAAGTGGAGTCAGATATTTTAAGAAAGCTGTCAAATGAAGACAAAATTATCGCGACTGGTGGAGGGATTGTCCAAAGTGCAGAAAATCGGCGTTTTTTAAAAACACAGCCGATTGTTCTTTACTTAGAGGCAGAAGCGGACTGTCTAGTTGATCGTATCCAACAAGATGAAACGTCTATTCGACCTTTAGCTCTTGGAAAAACAAGAGAAGAAATAAAAGCATTATTGGCACAACGACTTTCTTGGTATGAAGAAAGTGCGACACATCGAATCAACACGACCAATCAAACACCAGAAAAGATCATCGATACCATTATAGAAAGGATCAAAAGCATATGAACGTCAGCTATCTAGGGCCAGAAAGTTCATTCACTTATCAGGCGGCTTGTCAGCTATTTCCTACAGAACAATTGACTGCGTATGCTTCCATCCCTGCTTGTTTGCGCGCTTTGTTTCGCAAACAAGTCGATCTGGCTGTCGTTCCTGTAGAGAATTCATTGGAAGGATCTGTTCATCACACAATCGATCTTCTTTCCAAACATCCAGAAGTCGAAGTTAAAAGTGAAATCGTTCTTCCTATCAAGCAGCAGCTTTTAGGCAATCCAGCAACAAAGATTACAAAAATCCTTTCTCATCCACAAGCACTAGCACAATCACAACAGTTTTTAGAAACGCATTATCCTAATGTTCCTTTAGTAGCAACAGAATCAACAACTGCTGCAGCAATGTATGTAGCAGAACATCCGAAAGAAGACGCAGCAGCGATTGCTTCATTAGAAACAGCACAGCATGTTGGATTGGAGATCTTAGCTGAGAATATCCAAGATAATGAGTTGAATCAGACACGTTTTTGGATCATAGGTGACCGAAAGATGACCAGCCAGCAGCCAGCTCCAGTAAAAATGAGTGTCATCTTGACACTACCTGCTAATCGGCCAGGGATGCTTCATAAAATGCTGGCAGCTTTTGGCTGGCGGGAAATCAACTTAAGTAAGATTGAATCCCGACCATTGAAAACTAGCTTGGGAGAATATTTTTTCGTGATCGATTTGTTGTTGGACCGCCCAATGACATTAGTAGAGAATTCGCTCCAAGAAATCAAGATGCTCGGAGGAGAAAGTCAAATATTGGGCTGTTATCCAGTGCTGACAGTAGAAGAGACGCGTAGATGAAAGTCAAGAATACTGATTGATTTATTTAACTTAAAATAAAAAAATCAGCGCTTGGCTATTCTTTATTTTTGATATTCTGATTGATTTTTAGGAAGAAGCGGTAGACAAATCGTTACAGTCGTTCCTGTCCCAATCACTGATTGGATCGTTAAGCCATATGCATCGCCATACATTAGGCGTATCCGCTCATCTACATGGCTGATGCCGATTCCTGAAAAATGATCATTTTTTTGTTTGGTATTTTCAGTATCGAAGCCATCGCCGTTATCAATCACTTCGAATAAAAGAAGCTGATTTTTTGTTTTGCCGTACACCGTGATGAATCCTTGCGTTTTATTGTGAAAAGCATGAAGATAGGCGTTTTCGATAATTGGTTGAAGGATCATATTCGGCATAGATAATGACTGCAGTTCATCAGGAATCATTATTTTAGCCGAGATTCTTTCGCCATATCGCATACTCAAAAGATCGATGTAACTTTGTACGCTTTTGATTTCTTCCTTGACTGGAATCACTTCTTCTTTTTTCCCAATCGTACTTCTTAGTAAAGTAATGAAACTGTCGATTCCTTGAACTGCTTCATCTGTTTTTTTCTGCCAAATCAAAAATTTCAAGCTAGTCAGCGTATTATAAATAAAATGGGGCTGTATCTGTGCTTGCATAGTTTGGATTTCAAGCGAACGTTTCTTCTTTTCGTCTTGGATCGTCTGTTCATAATGATGCTGCGCATTACTTAGCAATTGATTGATCGTATTCCCTAGCAATTGGACTTCATGGCTTCCTTGTACAGGAACAGTAGCTTTTAAGCCATCTTCCTCTAGCCATTTTAGCGAATCAATCAAGCGGTAGATCGATTTTGTGTGTCGATCCAAATACATAAATACCAATGAGCCAGCAAAAGCAAGTGTCACGATATTATACAAAATAATCGGAAAAATCACGCCCATTTGGTTAGACAAAGAATGAAGATCGACTTGACTGAGTAATGTACAATCCTGGCGGTACAAAGGAAGACGGGTCAACTGCTGTCCATTTGAAATCGTTGTTTCACCTACTGTTAGTTTTTTGAAAATCATTGATCGGCTCCCAAGTGTATTTTCTTCATTTGATGCGATGATCGTCTGTTCTTCGTTCATGAAGGAGATCTTCGATATCTCAGGATTTACTACAGATTGAAAAAGATTCGCTAGTTGCTTGGATGAGATCGATAAAACAGCATATCCGTAAACGTGATTCAATGTATTTTTCAGTTTTTTGACAAAGAAGAAGCTGGGTGCTTTCTTATCGCGAAGAGTCAATCCGTGGTGTGCAAAAAGCATTTGTGTATCAGCAGCACGTTCATTCACTCTCTGAGCAATCGCAGATTGAAAAAAAGAATCGGCAGATACGGCAGTGAGCATGTCGTTTCCGACAAAAGTTCTTCCATTTTCTCCAAAGATCAATACATCGTAATCGATCATTGGATGGATTTTTGAAAGAGAGTCATTCATTTTTTGGATTGTTCTTAGTTGCTGAAGCTGTTCCATATGTTGGGCTGGATCATTGGAAAAATAGCTTTCGACAGCTGGATTAGAATCAAAAGCGGCTAATGTATTCTCGATTGTATCATTCAAACTTTCAAATTCAGATTGAATCTTTTTTAGTACCACATCATTCGATTGATTGAACAGCTGGATATAGGCATCCCTTGATCGATGATAAATAAACAAAGAGATGACGATGGCTTGCAGAAAAAGACCGATGAACAAAATGAACAGAAGTTTGGTAAAGAGTTCATGCTCTTTGATTTTTTTTCTCATTTTACAAAAGTTCCTTTACGGTATTGAGAAGGTGTCATTCCTGTCTCTTCTTTAAAAACTCTGGAGAAATAACCCAGTTCGGTATAGCCGACTTTCTCACAGATTTCCGTCAAAGTAAGCCGTGTTTCCGTTAAAAAGAGCTTGGCTTTACTGATACGGACTTTTTTTAGATATTTTGAAAAGTTGATGCCAAATTTTTCAGTAAAGATGGCTGAAAGATAGCTATATGAAAAATGATATTTTTCGGATAGAAGTTGTAAATTGATTTCTTTCTCATAATTTTCCTGGACGAACTCGTAGATCAAAGTCAAGATATCGAAATTGTCTTTTTTTGCATTTGCAGAAAAGTGGGTGAGTTTCTC
Organism: Enterococcus sp. E4-223; assembly: GCF_035727065.1. NCBI lineage: Bacteria > Bacillati > Bacillota > Bacilli > Lactobacillales > Enterococcaceae > Enterococcus > Enterococcus sp. E4-223. The sequence goes on from NZ_JAPMLH010000002.1 coordinate 478,842, forward strand.
AAGTGTTTCTTTGACAAGAATAGAAAAATCTTCGAAATACTCAGCATCGGCTAATAAAGAAGGAAGGGCGATCTTGAGCAAAGAAAGTTCTTCATTCCCAACATGCTCGTCAGCCAAAGCGTTGAGTAATGCATAGAAACGATTGATTGCCTCATGTTTCAAATAAGCTGGATCAATAGGCTGTTCCAATATCGTCGTGAAGAAATTCTCAAGTTCTTTGATAGCTAAAGCGTAGTCTTTATGAACGATTTTTGTTAAATAACTACTTGCTTGCTGCTCGTGGTTGGTTAATAACGGAAGAAGTTCATGCTGATAAGCAAGGTTCTTTCCCTTATGATAGAAACGTTGTCCTTTGGTGCAATTTCTGATCTCTTGGAATATTTCATTGATATCTTGGATTGCAAAAGAATCAGAAACAACAAAAAAATCACCTGGAAAAACTTCTTGACGAAACTTTTGAACAAACTTCCTAAGTGTATCTTTGGAATCAGTATTGATTACATAGCCGGATTCTTCCGAAAAGGTAGAAACAGGATAAATAGTAAACGAATCGTCGCTATCCATCAATGAATGGGTGATCGACTGTTTTTGTTTAGAGCCTTGTTTTAAACTGAATGGCCGTTTTTCGGTATATAACAGAAAAAACAGGGTGTGTTCAAAAAGAAGAGGGTCAAGCAATGGACGAGTTTGTCCAGCAATCTGCTGTGAAAGATTCTCGCAGATCTGCTCATAACGATTGGTGATTGGGCTTTTGTTGGGCTTTTTTTTGATTTTTTGTGAAACGGCAGTTAAGGAATTGAGAAAAAAATCAGGACTCAATCGAGGCTTTAAAAGATAATCAGCGACGCCTTCTTTAAAAGAATCTTTAACCATATCAAATTCATCATAGCTAGAGAGGATAAGAATCTGTGTTTCAGGTTGTTGCTGTTTTAATAGCCGCGATAATTCGATTCCATTTAATTCAGGCATCATTACATCTGTGACCACGATATCGATTGCATGTGCCAAAGAAAAGTCAAGCGCTTTCAATGGGCTGGAAAAAGTTCCTATTAATTGAAACCCGTGCTCAGACCAATTGATCAACTGTTTCATTCCGTCTAAAATCGTCTGTTCATCATCGATAAGAATTACGCGTATTGGCATTTTTTTACCCGCCTTAAGAATAGTCTTGTAATTTAAAAATACTTATTTCTAGGAGAAAATGCAAGGATATTTTTATTTTAAAGAAACCTCCGCCCTTTCGATCTTTGGTCTAGATGCTAAGATTATTCCTTTTGTCATAGTTGATTTGTATTTTTTTATTATTTTAGGAGAAATTTTTGAAGTATCTGGATAACAAAGAAACCGTTTTCAAATTTTGGTATGATGAATGTAGCAAACATAAACAACTAATGGATGGAAAAGGAGCGGATAAAAATGAACATCAGAAAGTTAATTGCTGGAGTCGTTTGTTTAGCGGCAGCATCAGGTTTCTTAACAGGATGCGGAAGTGCTAGTAGCACAGCAGACAACGAAGAAAAAGTCACTGTCTGGGTGTGGGATGAGACATTCAATATCAAAGCAGTGAATGAAGCAAAAAAAATTTATGAGAATGAAGAAACAGAGATAGAAGTTGTTACGATGTCTCAGGATGATATCGTTCAGAAACTGAACACCGCTTTAGCAAGCGGGAATACAGAAGGATTGCCCAATATCGTCTTGATTGAAGATTATAGGATACAAGGCTATTTGACTTCTTATCCAGATGCATTCGCTGATTTGTCTGCTATTGTAAAGGAAGATCATTTTGCACCGTATAAATTTGCGGTAAACAAAGTAGGAGAAAAAATATACGGTGTTCCTTTCGATTCGGGCGTAACAGCAAACTTCTATCGTACGGATCTGATGGCTGAAGCAGGCTATACAGAAGAGGATATGGAGAATCTGAAGTGGGACGAGTATATTCAAGTAGCGCGAGATGTCAAAGAAAAGACAGGAAAGAAAATCGCTGAAGTCAATCCTTCTGATCTTGGTCGAGTAAGAATGATTATGCAACAGGCGGGAGAATGGTATACGTCCAAAGATGGGGAGACAGTCACGATCCAAGACAATGCATCTTTAAAGTATGGTCTTGAATTATTTGCCACTCTTTTGAAAGAAGACTTAGTCGAACAAACTTCTGACTGGAATGCTGGAGTAACTGCGATACAATCAGGAGCAGTAGCTTCTAGCCCAACTGGCGCTTGGTATTCTTCAACGATCCAAGGAGCAGAAGACCAATCTGGAAAATGGAAGATTGCGTCAATACCTGCACTGCCAGAAAATTTACAAAAAGCGCAAGCTTCTAACCTTGGCGGAGCTGGCTGGTATGTGCTCAAAGGAGTAGCTGGAGAAGAATCAGCGAAAGATTTCCTCGAAGCAACGTTTGCATCGAATGAAGAACTGATGGGCACTCTTGCGAAAGAAATCGGACTAGTGTCTACGATGCTTAGTGCAAATGAACAAGAAGCTTATCAAGAAACTTCAGAATTTTACAGTGGCCAAAAGGTCTTTGATGATTTTTCCAAATGGACATCAGAAATTCCAGAAGTGAATTACGGACATGAGACCTATGCAATTGAAGCAGTCGTAGCCGAAGCTCTTCATCGAATCATCAATGGAGAAGAGACAGACAAGGTACTAGCAGATACACAAAAACAAGTAGAAGCACAGTTGGCTAATTGATTGGTGATAAAAAAGCAAATTTCTTCGCTTTTTCATCAAACAACCGAAAAGACAAAAAAGATGGCGGCTGCCTTACAGACGTTGTCTTTCTTGTCTTTTCAATTAAATAATCAATGATAGAAATTGGAGGGAAAAGAATGAAGCAGAAAGATTTATTCAAAAACGGGCATGCTTTTTTAATCTTGACAGTCATTTTGATATCGATCATGGTTTTTATTCCGATGGTTTTGGCTTTGATCACGTCTTTTCAAAGTGGTCCCCCTGTCAATATGACATTTAACGGATTAGGTAATTATCAGCGGATGCTGACAGATGCTACTTTTAAAAGAGCTTTTTTCAATACGTTCCTGTATTTACTAGTTCAAGTACCAATCATGCTGTTTCTAGCACTTTTTATTTCCAACCTTTTAAATGATAAAAAGCTGAAATATAAAGGGTTGTTTCGAACCGCTATCTTTCTTCCATGTATCACTTCGATGGTCAGTTATTCTCTGATCATGAAAAGTCTATTTTCTCAATCTGGCCTTGTAAACAACTTGTTGTTGGGCATTGGTATGATTGACACACCGATTGGCTGGTTGACTCATCCAATTTGGGCGAGAGTTCTGATCATTCTTTCGATCACTTGGCGTTGGACTGGATACAATATGATTTTTTTCCTTTCAGGCATGCAAAATATTGATTCGGAGATTTATGAAGCAGCATCTATTGACGGTGCTTCTAAATGGCAGCAGTTTATCAAAGTGACGATCCCAAATTTAAAACCAATCATTTTGTTTACTTCCATTACTTCGACGATCGGGACATTGCAGCTTTTTGATGAAGTACAAAATATTACTGGCGGGGGACCAGCAAATGCAACGACCACCTATCTCAATACATCTATAATTTGAGTTATAAATTCACGCCTAATTTTGGATATGCGGCAGCAGTTTCCTTTGTTATTGTTTCCTTTATTGTGATATTGTCGATAATCCAAACGAAAGTAGGAGGAGAAAGTCGATGAAAAATATGGTAGAAAAAGAAACAATCGAACGCCCCAACGTCAAAAAACAAGCATTAGAACTTCGTTCGACAATTGGGTCAGTATTAAAGTATACAGCATTAAGCATCCTATCATTTATTTCCATTTTCCCTTTTGTCTGGATGGTTTTGGGAATGACGAATACACCCGTGGATATCACATCGGGAAAAATAAAGATTGGCAGTAACTTGATCATCAATTTTCAAAATTTGTTTTCCAATGAGCTGAATTTTACTCGTTCCCTTTGGAATTCAGCGATGATCGCTTTGGTGACCACTGTGTTTGCATTACTGATTTCGTCAATGGCAGGATATGGATTTGAGATTTATCAAAGTAAACGAAAAGACCTAATTTTCAATATTCTACTGCTATCGATGATGGTTCCTTTTGCGGCATTGATGATCCCTTTGTATCGAATGTTTTCACAATTGAACGGAACGGTTTTGGGAATCAACAGTTTCTTGGTTGTCATCCTGCCATCTGTTAGCACTGCTTTTTTGATCTTCTTCTTTCGACAAAATGTCAAATCTTTTCCAAAAGATCTAGTAGAAGCCGCTCGATTAGATGGTCTAAAAGAACTAAGTATTTTTTTTAGAGTGTATATGCCGACGGCTAAAAATACCTATGCCGCGGCTGCAATCATCACATTCATGAGTAGCTGGAACAATTATTTATGGCCCTTAGTAGCTTTGCAATCTCCTGATAAACGGACGGTTCCGCTTGTTTTATCTGCTATGGGTGCTTCCTATACACCAGACTATGGAATGATCATGGCTGGATTAGTCATCGCTACTTTACCAACTGCCATCGTATTTTTTGTTTTGCAAAAGCAATTCGTTCAAGGAATGATCGGCTCTGTAAAATAAAAAAACACAATAAGCGCGTTCCTTCAAAGTCATTTTTCCAAGTAAAAAGATACTTTTGGGACGCGTGTTATTTTATGTTGAGAAAAATTAAATGATAACGTTTTAAGTTTGTGCTCGAAAACCCTTTCATTTTAAGGTAAACTTAAAAAGTAAAGGAGGAGGATACATGCTAAAAAATTTTAAAGAAGTGATTGCTGCTATATTGCCGATGACTGTCCTGATTGTCATTTTAACGTTTGTTTTTGCACCGTTAGAAGGAGAAGACCTCGCTTCATTTCTGGTTGGTGCGGCAATCATGATGATCGGAATGACGCTCTTTTTGTTTGGAGCAGATTATTCTATGATGGAAGTCGGAGATCTAGTAGGGAAATATATGATCAAAAAGAAAAGTTTGGCTGTTTTGGTCAGTTTGGGATTTGCTATCGGGATCGTGATCACGATTGCTGAACCTTCCGTGCAAGTTTTGGGACAACAAGTATATGATATATCTGACGGAGAGATTGGCAGAGTGTTGCTGATTGGGATCGTCAGCGTCGGCACTGGAGTATTTTTAGCCTTTGCGCTACTTCGGGTCGTATTCAAGCTATCCTATTATCAATTGATGGCTATAGGCTACATAGGCGTTTTGATCGCCTCATTTTTCACCAGTTCCGAATTTATGCCGATTGCTTTTGATTCGGGCGGAGTAACTACTGGTCCAGTAACTGTTCCGTTTATTTTGGCCCTTGCCGGAGGGATGACTAGCATGATCAAACAAAAGAAAAATGAAAATGACAGTTTTGGAATGGTCGGTATTGCTTCGTTAGGGCCGATTCTTGCCGTGATGATTTTGGGGGTGATCTTCCAATGAGTTTCTGGCAGCAAGTGATAGATGGAATCGAAATCGTTACCATGGAAGTCATTTTGGCAGTGGCACCTATCGTAATCCTATTTGTTTTAATGAATATCATTAGTTTTCGTATGCGCAAAAAGCGTTTCTTTGACATTATGAAAGGTTTCTTGATAACGACTATTGGGTTGATCCTTTTCCTGCACGGAGTCAATATGGCTTATGTACCGGTAGGACAGCATTTAGGCAGTACGATCGCTGGATTGCCCTATAATTATATATTGGTTCCCCTTGGCTTTTTAATGGGGTTCTTAGTAGGGTTTGCTGAGCCGGCGATTCATGTAATGGTCAAACAGGTTGAAGAATTGAGTGAAGGAAGGATCCGGTCGAAAGTCATGCTGATGGTGATTTCGATTGGGATTGGCGCAGCAGTAGGGTTGTCTATGTGGCGTTTGCTCGTCGGATTCTCTCTTTATTATTTCTTGATCCCAGGATATGGGCTAGCATTTATTTTAGGACGAAAAGTGGACAAGATCTTTTTAGCAATGGCTTTTGACAACGGTGGAGTAGCAACAGGTCCGATGTGTTCGACATTTATTTTATCAATGAGCGTGGCGATCGCTGCACAAATTGAGGGAAGAGATCCGATCATTGACGGGTTTGGTGTGGTTGCAATGATTGCATTGACACCAATATTATCCACTTTAGTACTAGGATATATTTATAAACGAAAAGATGAAAAAGACAGAATCGAAAAAGAAAGATTGCAAAAATTGGGGGAAAGCAAATGAAAGATCTTGTAGCATTGAATCTTCACATGATTGTGACGATCGTTGACGGAGGAACGGGCGAAGATGTTATCGACTTTTCAAAAGAAGCAGGTGCAGCAGGCGGAACGATCTTACATGGAAGAGGTTCTGGTGTACATGATTCAGGGAAATTTTTAGGTTTGGACATTTCGCCAGAAAAAGATATTGTGTTGACATTAGTACCCGATAGTTTGACGAATAAAGTAATGGATGCGATTGGTCAAGGCATCAACATAGATATTCCAGGTAATGGTATTTGTTTTAGTATTGATGTAGACAAAGTCATTGGTATCACTAAGATTCATCAATATCGAGAAATTATCGGAATGCAAGAACTTTTAGATGAAAATAAAGATAGAGAAAAGTCTGAATCATAGACAAGCGTTTGAAGAGGAAATAAACATAAACAAGAAGGCGGATGAGCGTTATTTCCGCTTTTTTGTTTGTATTTTTCTCGTGAATACTTATGAAATAGTAAATTTTTATGAAATTCTACTCTAAGCATCAGACTTTCTTTTCAAAATATGCTATTTTAAAAATGATGAAAAAAGGGGGAGAAAAATGAATTTTTTAGTTGTTTTAAAAGATACTCTGATTGAGCGATCTACATTTCTATATGTTCAATTGCAGGAAAATAAAACATTGCTGCATTTTTCACCAGAGTTCCATCTAGAGGGGCTAACATTAGGAGAAATCTATCAAGCAGAAGGGCTGTCGGCTGTTTTGCACTTTTTTAAGGTAGAATTGGAATTACCAGTAAAAGATTATATCGAGCTTTCTCTTGAATCTTGGGATCGAGCAGTGGTTGAACTGTTTCCAGAAGGTTTAATGATCGATACAAACGATGGGAAGATCCATCTGACTGCAGCAGAACTGCAAAAACAAATGCGTTATCAAATAGATGACGAAAATTCTTTTTCTATTTTTAGACGTCAGCAAAAGATTCTAAAAAGCTTTTTAAAAGTGATCAGTAAAAAACGGAATCTGATCAAAACGACACAGCTGTTGAAAAAATATCCAGGTCTGCTTCACACGTCTATTCAATTTCCTCAATTGATTACGATGATCCATCGTTTTATACGTATACAACAGCTACCATCTAAGAAGCTATTTCTTCCATTGACGGACACATTTCGAGTAGTCAACAGAGAAGATAAAAAGAAAGTGATTGTGATTGACTTTACCAGAAATCGGAATGTCCTTCACCAAGTTGCAATGGAAAAGGCCAATTAAGGCTTTTTCTTTTTGGATTTTTTTGTCATAATAAATATTAGATGATGGAGGAGATAATATGATGCAAACATGGTTAGAAAGGCTAATACGATTTCAGCAGAACAATCACAAACTTATGCAGGGAAGATATGCGAAATTTGATCAGTTGAATCGCGGTCTATTGATTGCTGCGCTTGTCTTTAGTTTGCTAAGTCGTTGGTTGCCCTATAGAATCGGACAATTGTTGTTCATCGTCTTTTTCGGATGGATGATATTTCGTTTCCTATCAAAAAAAATCTACCCCAGACTAAATGAGAATCAACGTTATTTGAAATATCTTGATAGAGTCAAAGAAAAATATCATCAGATAACAAACAAAAAGCAAGCTAAAATGGATCGAAAAAGTTATACTTTTTTTGAGTGCCCGAATTGTCATCAAAAGCAGCGTGCACCTAAAGGAAAAGGACGAATACGCGTGACATGCAAAACATGTGGTATAAAATTCGAAACGAATGTTTAAGGGAGAAAAGAATGAAATTAGTATTATTACGTCATGGCGAAAGCGAAGCAAATTTTGAAAATTACTGGACAGGATGGCTAGATGTCGCCTTAACAGAAAAAGGAAAAGAACAAGCAGCAGTAGCCGGTCAAAAAATGCTTGAAGCTGGCCTTCAATTCGATGCCGTTTATACCTCTGTTTTGAAACGTGCGATTCTTACCGGACAAGTCGCACTAGAAGAAATGGGTCAGTTATGGCTTCCTATAATAAAAACATGGCGTCTAAATGAACGGCATTATGGGGATCTTGTGGGTAAAAACAAAGATAAGATGAAAGAAATATACGGAAAAGATCAAGTAAAAAAATGGCGCAGAGGATATACGGAAGTTCCGCCGTTAACCGTAGAAAATAGATTTGACCGCAGATATGATCACTTGGACCCGCATTTGATCCCATACGGAGAAAGTCTGGAAATGACAGTGAATCGGATCATTCCCTTATGGCAAGATCATCTAGCACCAAAACTAAAAGATCGGCAAGATTTACTAGTTGTGGGTCATGGTAATAGCATCCGAGCACTGACAAAATATTTAGAAGATGTTCCTGAAGATCAAATGGATACGATCGATATCCCAAATGCACAACCAATCCAGTATACATTAGCAGATGATTTGACAATTCTGGACAAAAAAATACTTTAAAGAACACCTTTATCTAAAGTGAGAGATAGAAAAAAGAAGCAAAGGAATGGAACAAAAGGAACATGAAAAATTATATATGGGACTTTGATGGTACATTGTTTGATACGTATCCCGCAATGGTAGATGGTGCATGGCAAGCACTAAAAGATTTTGGTATCAGTATGGACAAAAAAGAAATCTACTTCAAAATGAAAAAATATTCTACTAGTTATTTGATCAATGAATCAAACTTGAATGCCAAAGAGTTTAATGAATTATTTCACCGATATGAAAAAGAAAGTACGGAAGTTTCCCGTCCATTTCCAGAAACGAAACAAGTACTGGAAATGCTAAAAGACAACGGCGGTCGTCATTTCATCTTGACCCATCGTTTGACAGAATCAACATGGGGCCTGTTAAAAGAACATCGATTGGCACATCTGATTGAGGAAGTAGTAGGGATCGATCAGGACTTTCCTCGTAAACCTGATCCAGCATCTTTAAATTATTTGATCGATACTTTTCATTTAGAAAGAACAGACACGATGATGATCGGCGATCGTCGTTTAGATATCGAAGCAGGAAAAAATGCAGGAGTCGCTACTTGTCTTTACGACATCGATCATTTTCTGGGTGAGATCCCGGCAGATTATGTGGTAGGAAATCTGAATGAAACCCTTACCTTGCAGAGCATCATTAAAAAGTAGTATCCCCTTTCAAAGGAGATATGTTATAATTTTCATAAAGGAGTGATAAAATTATATGGAAATCAGAAGACAAAAAGAAGTTGTAGAAGCATTTCATTATGATATGAGATTGCCGAACCAAGAAGTAGAAACAGATTTGAAAGTGGGCTTCTCGCCTTTAAAAGAAACGATCGAAAACTATCCGAAAGAACATAGCATCGTAGGAGCACGCTTAGAGTTCCGTTTAGTGTTTGATACATATGTTTTATCTGGAAGTGTGAGTCAGATCAATCATATCCTCAATCGGAAAATTGAAGGTCAAAATGATGTCACACAAGAAGAAGTGGACGAGCTAGTAGCACCGTTATTCGATATCGTACGCCGGATGTCTTATGAGGTGACAGAGATCGCCTTAGATCAGCCTGGAGTAAAATTGAATTTTCAATCAGAAAAACAAGAATAGACAGTAAAAACATACCTGCGATAGATTAAAGCTATCACAGGTATGTTTTTTTATTACTAATTGTAAGCAAAAAGAATGTCATTTCGATAAAAATCGTCTAAAATATAAAAGTCACTGAAAAAAATTTTTTCAGGAGGATGGTTGAAGAATCATTCTCGGGAACCTTTACTTCCTTCGATGGACTTGTCATTAATAATATGAGGAGGAGAAAAATGACAACACTCATCACAGTTTTAGTGGTTCTAGTTTTTGCGGCATTATTATATGTGTTCTATCGTATGCAAAAGCGCCATACAAAATTTTCAACACGCGTCTTTACAGCATTAGGAGTTGGTATCGTCTTTGGCGGTCTGCTTCAATTGATCTTTGGTGTAGACGACAAAGTCGTTACTCAATCCATGGAATGGATCGGGATTGTAGGTCAAGGATATGTATCATTCTTGCAAATGCTAGTTATGCCTTTAGTGTTTATTTCGATCATTGGTGCATTCACAAAAATGAAAGTTTCTGAAAAGCTAGGGAAAATTAGTGCGACTGTATTGACTTCTTTACTTGGAACAACAGCTATTGCAGCATTGATCGGAATTGGTTCAACAATGCTGTTCGGACTCCAAGGAGCTAAATTCACACAAGGAGCTGCAGAAACAGCACGAATCTCTGAACTGGCAACACGTCAGGAAACAGTTGAAAACTTATCGATTCCACAGCAGATTTTATCCTTTATCCCTAAAAACGTATTTGCTGATTTAGCAGGTAGTCGTGCAACAAGTACGATTGGAGTCGTTATTTTTGCAGCCTTTGTCGGTATCGCTTATCTAGGTGTGAAAAGAAAAGCGCCAAAAGAAGCAGCATTCTTTTCAGATTTAGTCGACAGTCTGTATAAAATCATTATGCGGATCGTGACGCTTGTTTTGCGTTTGACACCTTATGGAGTATTTGCTTTGATGACAAACGTTTTGGCAACAAGTGATTTTGCAGCTATCGTCAATTTAGGTAAATTTGTCGTTGCTTCTTACGTAGCATTGCTTGCTGTTTTGATTGTCCACTCACTGATTTTGATTGGTGCAAAAGTCAATCCAATCAACTATTTCAAAAAAGCCTTTCCGGTATTGAGCTTTGCGTTTACTTCACGTTCAAGTGCTGGAGCTTTGCCATTGAATATCGAGACTCAGACAAAAGCTTTAGGAGTAGATGATGCAACAGCTAATTTCTCAGCAAGTTTTGGTTTGTCTATTGGACAAAACGGCTGTGCTGGCGTTTATCCAGCTATGTTGGCAACGATCGTCGCACCAGCAGCTGGAGTGAATGTCTTTAGTTTGGAATTTATTTTGATGCTTGTGGCAATTGTAACAATCAGTTCTTTTGGTGTAGCTGGAGTCGGTGGGGGCGCAACATTTGCTTCACTGATCGTTTTAGGGGCAATGAACTTGCCAGTAGCAATCGTTGGGTTAGTTATCTCTGTTGAACCATTAATCGATATGGCACGCACAGCAGTAAACGTCAGCGGTAGCATGGTAGCTGGTATCGTGACAAGTGCACGCATCAAAGATTTAGATCGCGATGTCATCAATGATGATTCTAAAGTGATCGATGTGAATGCATAGTCAAAAAGAGGTTGTGATAGAAGTGGTCAGCTTTAAGAAATAAGAAGAAGTTTCCTAAAAATAGCTTCTCAAATTTTTGTGAAATTTCGGCTTATTTCCGAGAAGCTACTTCTGAAACACCGTGAATAAGAGGTTGTGAAAAAGCTGCCCTGCATCAAGTAATAAGAACAGCCAAACAAAAATAGTTCCTCATATTTTACGTTTGGTTAAGCTTATTACCGCAGATGCAAGCTTTTGAACACCGTTTAAGAAAGAGGTCGTGAGCCTGCCGTTTCACTCTGAGTCACAAAGAGCAATTTCAAAAAATAGCTTCTCATGTTTGTTGAATATTGTGTCTTGTGACCGAGGAGTTGTCAGGAGAACACCGTTTACCAGAGGTTGTGACTTGTTTTTAGTCACGACCTCTTTTTTTATTTATTCCATATAAACACATATTATTTATTCCGAAAAGTGAAAGCGTGAATAACAAAAACAACCAACTTATTTATTATTAAAGAAAAGCGTATTTAAGTAGGACGATTCTGTTGAGAGCTTTCGTAGATTTTCCCATTTTCCTATGGTAAACTGACAAAGTTGAGAATGTTAGAACAGATCGATTAGGAGGAAACAGATGTTTACGAATGAAATAAAAATCATGCTTTATGTGGACGATGTAGAAAAAAATGCAACGTTTTGGAGAGCAATTGGCTTTGCAGAAAAAGATCGTCAAGAAATGGATGGGACGCTTGTAATTGAAGTAGGAGTTGAAGATAGTCAAACCTCATTTCTGTTATATGATCGAGCATTTGTTGAGTCCCATTCACCTGGCACAGCTACTAGTGCCCCATCTTTGATGTTTTACAGTAAAGATATCTTTGGACTATATAAAAAAATGCAGACGCAATCAGTCACATTAGGTGATATGGTACAGCTTGGAGAAGAATATGTCTTTAACTTTGCTGATCCCGATGGCAACTACTTTGCGGTTACAGGTAAATAATAGAAATAAAGACTTTGTTTTTCTGTGCGAAACAGGAAAGCGAAGTCTTTTTAATTCAGATAATAATATTATGTAAACAAAAAACTTTCCATGCGTAATTATACACAAGCAAATAAATCGTCAAATGCGAACGCCTTCTTTATACTGTTTAGGAACGAAAAGAAGGAAGGAAGAAATACATGGATTATCAAGTACTGCTTTATTACAATTATACAAAAATAGAAGAACCAGAGGAATTTGCCAAAAATCATTTAGCCTTTTGCAAATCTTTGGATCTTAAAGGTCGTATTCTAGTAGCTGAAGAAGGAATAAATGGTACCGTGTCTGGAACTATTGAAAACACGACTGCCTATATGGAAGCAATGAAAGCTGATCCTCGATTTGCTGATACGATGTTCAAGATCGATCCAAGCGAAGGACATGCCTTTAAGAAGATGTTTGTAAGATACCGTCCAGAGCTTGTAAGTTTAAAGCTAGAAGAGGACATTGATCCAAACCAAGTGACAGGTGCCTATCTTTCACCGCAAGAATTTAAAGAAGCTATTTTAGATGAACAGACAGTGGTGATTGATGCACGAAATGATTATGAATATGACTTGGGACATTTTCGAGGGGCTGTACGCCCAGATATACGCAGTTTTCGAGAGCTTCCAGACTGGATCCGCGAGCACAAAGAAGAATTTATGGAAAAACGGGTAGTGACCTACTGTACTGGTGGCATTCGTTGCGAGAAGTTTTCTGGTTGGCTTGTCCGTGAAGGATTCAAAGATGTCGGACAGCTTCATGGCGGTATTGCTACTTATGGTAAGGATCCTGAAGTTAAAGGGGAATTATGGGATGGCAAGATGTATGTGTTTGATGAACGGATCGCTGTCGATATCAACCAAGTAGATAAACAAATCGTCGGTCGCGACTGGTTTGACGGAACACCATGTGAACGATATATCAATTGTAGCAATCCTGAGTGCAATCGTCAGATTCTTGCTTCCATTGAAAATGAAGAAAAACATTTAGGAGCATGTAGCATAGAGTGTGCGAAACATCCGCGCAATCGCTATGTTCAAGACCATGGAATCTCTCCAGAAGAAGCAGAACTGCGGTTTACAGCTTTAATTAAATAGAAAACAATAGTTTTGATTGTCGACCATTTCCAATATGCGCTATACTAGCGTTGAGGATGGTGATCCACATGAAATCATTGATTTATGCTATTGGGGATGTCCATGGCAAATATGAGCTTTTTGAAAAACTTATTCACTATTATGATCCAAAGATCCATCAGCTTGTTTTATTAGGGGATCTTAATGATCGAGGTCCTCGTACAAAAGAATGTTTTTTATTAGGAAAGCAATTAGTCGAAGAAACAGGAGCCATTTACCTCCGGGGAAACCATGAAGAATATTTTTTGCAATTTCTGCAATCACCGGAGGACTGGTATGCGCCTTATATGAGAAATGGTGGAAAAGAAACGTTTGAAAGCCTGCTTCACCCAGGGGCATCGGAGGAATACTCCCCAACTGAAATCTCGATGATGATCCAATCGAGATATTCAGAACTGATTAAATTTTTAGTCCAGCGCCCCTTGTATTATGAATGGGAAAATTATCTTTTTGTCCATGCCGGTGTGGATTTGACAAAGAAAGACTGGCGTAAGACAAGTCCAAGAGACTTTATTTGGATAAGGGAACCATTTCATGAAGGGAAAAACAATACAGGTAAGACAATCGTATTTGGACATACGATTACACCAATGCTCCATGGAGATATGCAGACAACAGACCTCTGGATCCATGATCATAAAATCGGCATGGATGGTGGAGCTGTATTTGGAGGGTCATTGCATGGGGTTGTTTTTGACAAGGAAGGTATTCTTCAAGACATTGAATATCAGAACAACGAAGGACCATGGCATGGAATCTGACTAATGGAAAGAATGAAGGAGCTGTGACTTTGTTGCGGCTCTTTTTATTTGTATAGAGAATATTGTTTCTTTCAGTAGTTTAACCCACGATAAAAAGTATGATAGAATAAAGAAGCAATTTTTAGCAGAAAAGAGGCATTTTAATGACGGAAAATTTGAACCAGACGATCATTCAGCTTGTACAAAAAGAGCTTTCAGACTATCGTCCTAAGCAGTTGACTACTGTACTTAATTTGTTAAATGAAGGAAACACTGTTCCTTTTATCGCGCGTTACCGAAAAGAAATGACTGGAAGTCTTGATGAAGTCCAGATTCGTGAAATCGAAGAGCGGTATGCATATCTTGAAAACTTAGAAAAACGTAAAACTGAAGTGATTCGGCTAATCGATGAACAAGGGAAACTGACCCCCGAGTTAGAAGCAGAAATCACCCAAGCCGTGAAAATGCAACAAGTGGAAGATTTGTATCGTCCATACAAACAAAAACGACGGACAAAAGCAACGATTGCTAAAGAAAAAGGACTTGAACCACTCGCGAAGTGGCTGATGCAGCTTACAGATGGAGAGGTGCAATCTGAAGCAGAAAAATATATTGACAAAGAAAAAGAAGTCTCTTCTGCCGAAGAAGCGTTGCACGGTGCTCATGAGATTATTGCTGAACAAGTCAGCGATAATGCAAAATTTCGGACTTGGATTCGGTCTTATACGTATAACAAAGGTATGTATGTCAGCAATGTCAAGGATGAGCAAGCAGATGAAAAAGGCGTATATGAAATGTATTATGACTTTGCAGAACCCGTCCATAAAATGGTTTCTCATCGAATATTAGCTACTAATCGTGGAGAAAAAGAAGATATTCTGAAAGTATTCCTTCAAGTAGATGAAGCAGCAATTTTAGCTTACTTGGATCGCCAAATAGTCAAAAATCCTGCCTCTCCTTCTTCTTCATTCGTCAGAGAAGCCTATCAGGATAGTTATAAACGCTTTATTCAGCCAGCAATCGAGCGAGAACTGCGCAATGAATTGACTGAAAAGGCAGATGAGCAAGCAATCGCTATTTTCGGCGAAAACCTCCGTAATCTTTTGTTGCAACCGCCACTAAAAGGTAAAGTTGTCCTGGGATTTGATCCGGCTTATCGTACTGGATGTAAACTAGCAGTCGTAGATGCGACAGGGAAAGTTTTAGCAATCGAAGTTATTTATCCTCATAAACCTGCAGCGCAAGCAAAAAGAGAAGCTGCTGGACCAGCTTTTATCCAATTAATTAATAAATATCAAGTAGATATGGTAGCTATCGGAAATGGTACAGCCAGTCGGGAATCTGAACTTTTTGTGGCTGAGCAGTTGAAATACGCCGACCATAAAACCTATTACGCTATCGTCAACGAAGCAGGCGCTTCTGTTTACTCCGCTAGCGAAATTGCACGAAAAGAATTTCCGCATCTACAAGTTGAAGAAAGAAGTGCTGTTTCTATTGCCCGTCGCCTGCAAGATCCTTTAGCTGAATTAGTCAAAATCGATCCTAAAGCTGTCGGAGTAGGCCAGTACCAACATGACGTTTCTCAAAAACGTTTGGCTGAACAATTGGATTTTGTTGTGGAAACAGCGGTTAACCAAGTAGGTGTGGATGTGAATACAGCAAGCCCGCAGCTCTTGCAGCATATATCAGGATTGAATAAAACAACTGCCCAAAACATTGTCATTTATCGTGAAGAAAACGGAGAATTCACCGCACGAACTCAATTGAAAAAAGTGCCACGCTTAGGACCAAAAGCATATGAACAAGCAATCGGATTCTTGCGAGTCCCTGGTGGGAAAAACATTTTGGACAACACAGGTATCCATCCCGAAAGTTATTCTATCGCAAAAGAAATATTAACTTCAGTCCAACTTTCAGAAAAAGAGCTTGGTACAGAAGAAGCAGTAGAAAAATTGACACGATTATCCGTAGAGAAACTGGCTGAAAGCCTATCAGTCGGAGAAGAAACGTTAACCGATATTTTAGCTGGGCTGACACAACCTGGACGAGATATGCGTGATGAGATGCCAGCGCCCTTATTACGTACAGATGTATTGAGTATGGAAGACTTGAAACCAGGGATGGAATTGACTGGAACGGTCCGTAATGTCATTGACTTCGGCGCATTTGTTGATATCGGTGTGAAGCAAGACGGACTTGTCCATATATCGAAACTCAGCAAAAAATTCGTCAAGCATCCTACAGATGTCGTGTCAGTAGGAGATATCGTAACAGTTTGGATAGAACAAGTCGATACGAAAAAAGGCAGAATCAGTTTGACGATGCTTTCCCCTTATGAAGAGTAACAATGAGGAGTAACAAAAATTGACACAAGAAGAACTGCAGCAGTTAGTAGAAGAGATATCATTAAAAAGCTTCCAGCTTCCTTTCAAGCACCAAGCAATGTTCAATCCACGCTTACGTACAACTGGCGGGCGCTATCATTTAAATGATCATCATTTAGATTTTAATGCGAAGCTATTTGAAGAGTCAGACGAAGAGACGATTGCAGGAATCATCAAGCATGAACTTTGCCATTATCATCTTCATCTAGCTGGAAGAGGGTATCAGCATAAAGATATGGATTTCAAGTATCTTTTGAAAAAAACAGGAGGGTTGCGCTATGCACCAGCCTTGACGAAGAAACAGATAAAGATGGAGTATTATCGATGCCAAGATTGTTCTGCCACGATCTACCGCAAGAGAAGAATCGATGTACGCAAATATCGTTGTGGAAGATGTCATGGGGAAATCAAATGGATTGAGACAAAAAGAGAAGACTTTAATGAAGCACAAAAAATCAGATGAAAGGATGGAAGGCCTTTGGAAAAAAGTGAGCAGAGGAATCTAAAAGACTGGAATCAGCTATTAAATTTTTTAGCCGCACCTGAAGAGGGAAATTTTGAGGAACTGACGGCACCTACACTTATTTTAGCTGGAAACTGTCTTCCTATCTTAGCTGATAAAGCAGCACGAATGTATGTAAATGGTCAAGTAGAACGTTTATTTTTGGTCGGCGGTGTGGGGCATGCGACTAGGATCCTTTATGAGAATTTTGAAAAGCAAGGATTTCATTTTGAAGAAGGCATGAGTGAAAGTGAAATCTGTCGTCAGTATCTAAAAGAAGTCTATGATTTGCCCGATAAGGCTTTCCTGATAGAATCGAAGTCTACAAATTCTGGAGAGAACGCCACTTTTTCACTGGAGATTCTTCATTCCTTAGATGCTGTACCAGAAAAAGTCCTATTGATGAATGATCCGACACTGCAACGCAGGACTCGAGCAACTTTTGAGAAAGTATGGCAAAATGAACAAACTATTTTCGCGAATGCTGTGCCATTTGTGCCGGAAATCCTTCACTTTTCTGAAGAGATCATCTTTACAGCAAAAGAACTGAATCATCAATGGCCTAAGGAATATTTCCATGCGCTAGTATTAGGAGAAATGGAACGACTCCATGACGATGAGAACGGCTATGGTCCGAAAGGAAAAGATTTTATTCCTCACATTGATATATCAGAGGAAGTTTGGTCTTCTTACACCAGAATTAAAGAGTCAATAAAAACGGATTTTTCCCGTACTTGACCATTTTAGCCAGCGAATCCTCCTTTCCAAATAAATTTGGTTGAAATTTTCAATCGTTTATAAGATAATGAGGAGCGTGTTGAATGTAATAGCTAAAAGAATGGACGCTAGATAAGAGAAGAGGATTCAAATGGAAAATCAAAATAAATTGTATCATTTTGTTGGTATCAAAGGTTCAGGAATGAGCTCCTTGGCTCTTGTTTTACATGAACAAGGTCTAAATGTCCAAGGATCAGACATTGAAAAATATTTCTTTACACAAAGAGATTTAGAAAAAGCAAATATCACGATTCTGCCATTTAACGCAGATAATGTAAAACCAGGGATGACGATCATTGCAGGAAATGCATTTCCTGATTCACATGAAGAAATCCAGCGAGCAAAAGAATTAGGTTTGGAAGTGATTCGCTATCACGACTTTATTGGTCATTTTATCCAAAACTATACGAGTATCGCTGTAACAGGCTCTCACGGAAAAACAAGTACGACTGGACTGCTCTCTCATGTATTGAGTGGTGTCCGTCCAACAAGTTATCTAATTGGAGATGGAACAGGACATGGTGATCCGCAAGCGGAATTCTTTTCATTTGAGGCCTGTGAATATCGCCGTCATTTCCTTGCCTATTCACCAGACTATGCAATCATGACCAATATCGATTTTGATCATCCGGATTATTATACAAGTATCGACGATGTATTTACAGCTTTCCAAACAATGGCTGGACAAGTGAAAAAAGCTATTTTTGCGTATGGTGACGATGCTTATTTACGCAAATTAGAAGCAGATGTGCCGATTTATTATTATGGTGTCACAGAAAACGATGATATCCAAGCACGAAACATCGAACGCACAACTTCTGGTTCTGCTTTTGATGTCTATCATGGGGATGAATTTGTTGGGCACTTCACTGTACCAGCATTCGGTAAACACAATATCTTAAATGCTTTAGGTGTTATTGCAGTAGCTTATTTCGAAAAACTGGATCTGAAAGAAGTGGCAGAAGAAATGCTGACTTTCCCAGGAGTAAAACGTCGATTCAGTGAAAAGATCGTAGCAGACATGACCGTAGTCGATGATTATGCGCATCACCCTGCAGAGATCAAAGCAACGATTGATGGCGCACGCCAAAAATATCCAGATAAAGAAATAATTGCAGTTTTCCAACCCCATACGTTTACGCGTACGATTGCATTGATGGATGAATTTGCAGAAGCACTTGATTTAGCTGATAAAGTTTACTTATGCGATATTTTTGGTTCGGCTCGGGAAGAACAAGGAAATGTTAAGATCGAAGACCTTGGAGCGAAAATCAAAAAAGGTGGAGAAGTCATCAAAGAAAATAATGTATCTCCATTGTTAGATTATCATGATGCAGTAGTAATCTTCATGGGTGCTGGAGATGTTCAAAAATTTGAACAAGCGTATGAAAAACTTTTAAGCAGCACGACGAAAAATGTACTGTAATACAATTACTGCAGTGTCCTTATAAAAATAGAAAGAGGGGGAGTGGCAAAAATCTTGCCAAGCTCCCTTTTTTGCAACTTATGATAAACGGTGTTCAAAAGCTTGCATCTGCGGTAATAAGCCCAATCAAATCAAAAACATGAGAAGCTGTTTTTCTTGGCTGTTCTTATTACTTGATGCAGGGCAGCTTTTTCACGACCTCAGATAAACGGTGTTCAAAAGTTTGCATCTGCGGTAATAAGTCCAGCCAAATCAAAAACATGAGAAGCTGTTTTTCTTGGCTGTTCTTATTACTTGATGCAGGACAGCTTTTTCACGACCTCAGATAAACGGTGTTCAAAAGCTTGCATCTGCGGTAATAAGCCCAATCAAATCAAAAACATGAGAAGCTGTTTTTCTTGGCTGTTCTTATTACTTGATGCAGGGCAGCTTTTTCACGACCTCAGATAAA